>NC_011989.1:3325000-3625000 GCF_000016285.1 Allorhizobium ampelinum S4
GCTGAGGCCGACTGACGGGTTGGAAGTTTTCTATTCGGCTGCGGATGAAAGCGGCAAGGCCGCGGCGGATTCAGAACTGCTTTTCCTGCGGGCGCGTTTTGGCGACACGACAACATCGCTCTACCGTTTTCAGGACCCATCCGACAATTCCGTCGATTATTTTGACGAAAACGGTAAGACCAATCGCCAGTTCCTGATTCGCAATCCGGTTCCGAATGGTGTATTCCGCTCGGGCTTCGGCATGCGCAGACATCCGATCCTTGGTTATTCGCGCATGCATACCGGCGTCGATTGGGGTGCCCCATCCGGTTCGCCGATCATCGCTGCCGGCAGCGGAACGGTTGAAAAAGCAGGGTGGGATTCCGGCGGCTATGGCAACCAGACAATCATTCGCCATCCGAACGGCTATGAAAGCTCCTATAACCACCAAAGCGCCATCGCCAAAGGTGTCGTTGCCGGGGCAAAGATCCGCCAGGGTCAGGTCATCGGCTGGGTGGGGACGACCGGTGAGTCCACCGGCCCGCACCTGCATTACGAAATCATCGTCAACGGCACCAAGGTCGATCCGATGAAGGTGCGCCTGCCGGACGGCAAGTCGCTGAACGGCGGTACGTTGGCAAAATTCGAGCAGGAGCGGCAGCGCATTGACGATCTGCTGAGCAGTGCCGAGAAAAATCGGCAGCTTGCTGCCAACAATTGAAAACCCAATAACGATGATATGGAAATGGCGGCCAGAAGGCCGCCATCAAAGCGTTATGAAGAAAGGGGCTGCCTGATCGTAATCAGGCTGCGACCTGATCCATCGGCTTGACCGGCTTGATCAGCAACCGGTCCGAACCGGCGGTGATTTTCACCTCGCTACCGTCAAGCACTTCGCCTGACAGGATCTGCTCGGCGAGCGGGTCCTGCAAGTATTTCTGGATCACCCGTTTCAATGGCCTTGCACCATAAACCGGGTCATAGCCCTTATTGGCCATCCAATCGCGGGCATCCCCGCCAAGATCGACCGTGATCTTGCGTTCTGCCAACAGAGCCAAGAGCCGCTGCATCTGGATCTCGACAATCGCACCCATTTCACTGCGCCGCAGGCGATGGAACAGGATGATCTCATCGACACGGTTGAGGAATTCGGGACGGAAAGAGGCCCGGACAACGCTCATCACCTGGTCGCGAACACTGTCGACATCCTCGTTCTCACCAAGGGCTGTCAGATATTCGGCCCCGAGATTGGACGTCATGATGATGATCGTGTTCTTGAAATCCACCGTGCGGCCTTGGCCATCCGTCAGGCGACCGTCATCCAGAACCTGCAAGAGCACGTTGAAGACATCGGGATGCGCCTTTTCGATCTCATCGAACAGCACGACCTGATAGGGCTTGCGCCGCACCGATTCCGTCAGAGCGCCGCCTTCCTCATAGCCGACATAGCCCGGAGGCGCGCCAATCAGCCGGGATACGGAGTGTTTCTCCATATATTCCGACATGTCGAGGCGAACCATGGCCGTTTCATCATCGAACAGGAACCGAGCCAGGGACTTGGTCAACTCTGTTTTGCCGACGCCAGTCGGACCGAGGAAGATGAAGGAGCCAATCGGCCGGTTGGGGTCCTGAAGTCCGGCCCGCGAACGGCGCACGGCCCGCGATACGGCCTGCACCGCATCGCCCTGCCCGACCACCGATTTTGCCAGTTCGTCCTCCATTCTCAGCAGCTTTTCCCGTTCGCCCTGCAACATCCGGTCCACCGGGATGCCGGTCCAACGCGAGACGATATGAGCGATATTGTCGGGTGTTACCACTTCCTGCACCATGCTGGCCGCGCCAGAGGCATCCTTTGCCTCGGCATCGGTCAACTGCTTTTCGAGGCCTGGAATAACACCATAGGCCAGTTCGCCGGCACGCTGGAATTCGCCCTTGCGCTGGGCGATGGCCAAGTCGTTGCGAGCCTCATCAAGCTGACGCTTGAGATCGGCGGCAAGACCCAGCTTCTGTTTTTCCGACTGCCAGCGGGCCGTCAGCGCATCGGCTTCTTCTTCCAGCGAGGCCAATTCGCTTTCCAGCCGCTTCAACCGGTCGGCGGACGCGATGTCGGTTTCCTTCTTCAGGGCTTCCCGCTCGATCTTCAACTGAATGATACGGCGGTCCAATTCATCCAGCTCTTCCGGCTTGGAATCCACCTGCATGCGAAGACGCGAGGCAGCTTCGTCCATCAAGTCGATGGCTTTGTCCGGCAGGAAGCGGTCGGTGATGTAACGATTCGACAAGGTCGCAGCTGCGACGATGGCCGAATCGGCAATCCGAACCTTGTGATGCTGCTCATATTTTTCCTTGAGGCCGCGCAGGATGGAAATCGTATCCTCCACCGTCGGCTCATCCACCATCACAGGCTGGAAACGCCGTGCAAGCGCCGGGTCTTTTTCCACATGCTTGCGATATTCGTCCAGCGTCGTTGCCCCAACGCAATGCAATTCGCCACGCGCCAGTGCGGGTTTCAGCAAGTTGGACGCATCCATAGCGCCATCGCTCTTGCCCGCGCCGACCAGCGTGTGCATTTCGTCGATAAACAGGATGATCTCGCCGTTATCGGCCTGAACTTCGTTCAACACGGCCTTCAAGCGTTCCTCGAATTCGCCGCGATATTTGGCGCCGGCAATCAGCGAGCCCATATCCAGCGCCATCAATTTCTTGTCTTTCAGACTCTCCGGCACATCGCCATTGACGATACGAATAGCCAGGCCTTCGGCAATCGCCGTCTTGCCGACGCCGGGCTCACCAATCAGGACGGGATTGTTCTTGGTGCGGCGTGACAGGACTTGCATCGTGCGGCGAATTTCATCGTCGCGGCCAATCACCGGATCGAGCCGGCCTTCTCGCGCCTCTGCCGTCAAGTCACGGGCATATTTCTTCAAGGCATCGAAGCCCTGTTCGGCATTGGCGGTGTCGGCGGTGCGCCCCTTGCGGACATCATTGATCACTTGGTTCAACGCCGCAGCCGTAACCCCGCCCTTTTTCAGGCTGGCGGATGTGGATGCCGAGGTTTCGACCGCCAGGGCCAACAGCAGCCGCTCGACGGTAACGAAACTGTCGCCCGCCTTCTTGGCCGCGTCTTCCGCGGTGGAAAACACCCGGGCCAGGGGCTGGGCAAGATAGACCTGACCATTGCCGCCCGACACTTTCGGCAGCTTGGCAAGCGCTGCATCATTGGCGATCCTGACTTCCTTTGGGTCGCCGCCCGCGCGGCTGATCAGCGAGGAGGCCATGCCCTGCTCATCATCCAGAAGCACTTTCAACACATGTTCAGGGGTAAATTGCTGGTGGCCTTCCGACAGCGCATGCGTCTGGGCAGACTGCAAAAAGCCGCGCACCCGTTCGGAATATTTTTCTACGTTCATTTTCGCTCTCCAGTCTCCAGGCCGCCCGTCAAGGCACGGCATGGGTTTTGAGGATCAGGCCCCCATTCGGCAGGCCCGGTGATTGAATTCAATCCTTTAAAGGGATTCTGTTCAATTCGTCAAAGCTGATATGGGGAGGCGATTTTGCCCTTTAAAGAGTGGCTTCGCACAAAAAATCAGGCACACTTGATGAAAGGCAAACAACTGAAAACAAATCATCAAAAAATAAAAAAGCCCCTGCTCCAGAAAAGGAAAAGGGGCTGATTTTGGTCATCAGTCATTCCAGAGTCTGTCTGGCCAGAGTCTGTCTGGTTCAATCACCGATGGATATTATTCCGAAACGATATCGGCAAGAGCCGGAGCATCGCCATTATTGGCCTTGTCGCGACCCTTGGCCGGTGGCTTGCCTTCGGCACTCGCCTCACCATTCGCTTCGGCCGCAATCTCTTCAGCTGTGCGGCGCGGACGGCGCGGACGGGCAGCAGGCGTGCGGCGGCGGGTCTGGGGCCGATCCGACTTCGCGCTGGCCTGCTGTGCGCTTTCCTCAGCGGCAAATTCAGCTTCGACCGGGGTCTTCTCAATCACCGGCTGCGGTCCGCTTCCAGCAATGTCCAGCTCAGGCTGCGGCTGGGCAATCGGCTGCGGCCGGCGATCCTGATGCGTGCGATCGCGGCGATCAGGACGCTCGGCCCGTTCTGGGCGCTCCGCACGCTCGGCCCGTTCTGGACGGTCCTGCCGTTCGGTGCGCTCTGGGCGCTCCTGCTGGGCGCGCTCTGGCTGAACCCGTTCCTGCTGAATGCGGGGCTGCTGAACCGGCATCTCAGGCTGCGGCTGGTAGCCACGGTCCAGACCGTTATCGCCCTCGTCGCCATCCATGTCGGAACCGTCGCGGTCATTATAATCGCGGTCGTCGCGATGGACGCGCTCCTGCATCTGCGCCTGGGCGGCGGCAATGATGCGGTTATAATGTTCGGCATGCTGCAAATAGTTCTCGGCCATGACCCGGTCGCCTGAACTATGCGAATCGCGCGCCAGCGCCATGTATTTTTCAGCGATATGCTGCGCCGTGCCGCGGATCTTCACGTCAGGACCCGAACTGTCATAGGTGCGGGTCAGCGGGTTGGAGCCCTTGCGGTTGAAATTGTTGCCGTTGTTATTATTGCTGCCGCCACTGCTACGCCCCCGACTGCGCTTGTTTTGCTGTCCTGGCCTCATCGATTACTCACCTGATTTCTGTCTTGCTGATATGAGGGCGACGCGGCCCGTTCGCTCAATCGAACCGGGGCTCCACGCGCTGCGGGGCATACTGCGCCAATGCAACATACGGCCGCTGGTGACTATCACAGCTCCTTGCATTCTATAAAATGCGTGAGGGTCGACTGTAACACGTTAACATTCTGCATAATTTTTGCCCTTAATCCGACTTCGGCTTAAGGAATCAAGCAGTAAATTATTTGATCCACGCACCAGGATCATTCGCGCCGCTACCGTCTCCTTAAGGAGGCATGTTTGCGGTCGACCCAGAGCCAAACGAATCTTTGTTCATTCCCCGCTGCCCGGTGCGTGTCTGCAACCTATCCCGCTTCCTTTCGAAAACCAAGCCCTTTCTTTGCATTGCAGAAAGTTCCTTGGTGAATACCACTATAGTTGCGGTCCGGTCTGAGCAAACAACAGAATCCGATCATTATCACCGTGATCCTTTGCGCTTTCCACAAGAACGAAGCTATTGTTTGCGAAAAGTTGCGTCACCGCCATCGCCTGATCGTAACCGATTTCCACCCCAACCAGACCGCCCGGTTTCAGAAAATCGGCGGCGCCAGCGGCAATTGCACGGTAAGCATCCAGCCCATCGTCGCCACCGTCAAGTGCTACGGCAGGATCATAAAGCCGAACGTCAGGGGCCAGATCTTTAATCACATCGCTGACAATATAGGGCGGATTCGACAGAATGATGTCAAAACGGCCCGATAACGCCTCGTACCAATGGCTTTGCAGCGTCTCGAACCGGTCGGAAAGTGAGTTGGCTGCGGCGTTCTGCCGCGCCATGGCCAACGCTTCGGCGGAAATATCGGTCGCCAATGCTGTAGTACCCGGACATTCCTGCAAAAGCGCCAGGGCAATTGCCCCGGTGCCCGTCCCCATATCCAGCAGGCGCACGCTGCCATTCTTCGCCACCATGGCATGAAGATGCGGCAAAACACGCTCAATCAGGATTTCCGTATCGGGTCGCGGTTCCAATGTCGCTGGCGACAGGGCCAGTTCCAGACCGTAAAAGGCCCGCCGTCCCAAAATCCGATGGACAGGCTCAAACAACAGACGTCGCTCGACTGCCGTCTCGATCAGGCTCGTCTCCTCGGCGCTCAAAACCCGGTTGTCCTGCACGATAAGATCGGTCGACGTCAGTCCAAGAAGACCGGCGATCAAGGTCCGCGCATCGCGTGGCGCATCGGCGATACCCGCTTGCGCAAACCGAAGACGAGCGGCAGTGATCGCCTGCTTCAGCGTCACCGGTGCGCCTGTCATGCCTGTTCGCCGAGTTGCGCCAATTGTCCAGCCTGATAATCGGCGATCAGGGCATCGACCACTTCATCGATTTCACCCATCATCATCCGGTCGAGCTTGTAGAGGGTCAGGTTGATCCGGTGATCGGTCACCCGGCCCTGCGGGAAATTATAGGTGCGGATCCGCTCGGACCGGTCACCGGAGCCAACCTGGCTCTTGCGATCAGCCGATCGTTCGCTGTCAGCCCGCTGGCGTTCCATGTCGAACAGACGCGAACGCAGCACCTGCATGGCTTTTGCCCGGTTCTGGTGCTGGGATTTTTCTGAGCTGGTCACCACCAGGCCGGTCGGCAGATGGGTGATGCGCACCGCAGAGTCCGTGGTGTTGACGTGCTGGCCGCCTGCCCCGGAGGAGCGCATCGTATCGATGCGAATGTCTTCAGCCCGAACCTCGATATCGATCTCTTCCGCCTCGGGCAAAACCGCCACGGTAGCAGCCGACGTATGGATACGTCCTTGCGTCTCCGTATCGGGAACGCGCTGCACCCGGTGAACACCGGATTCGAATTTCAGCTTGGAGAAGACCCCTCGCCCGGTCACGGTGGCGATAATTTCCTTAAAGCCCCCGGCATCGCCCTCGCTGGAAGACAGGACCTCAACTTTCCAGCCCTTGCCCGCCGCGAAACGCTCATACATCCGAAACAAGTCACCGGCAAACAACGCGGCTTCGGACCCACCCGTTCCAGCGCGAATTTCCAGGATCGCGCTTTTTTCGTCGGCGGCATCCTTGGGCAAAAGCTGGATCTGGATTTCCTTTTCCAGTCCTTCCAGCCGCGCCTCGACATCCGGCAGCTCCATTTCCGCCAGATCGCGCATCTCGCGGTCCGTGGACTTGTCGGCCAGCAGCGCCTTCAGATCAGCAACTTCCTTTTCCGCCAACCCCAATTCCCGGATGGCTTTGACCACCGGCTGCAACTCGGAATATTCCGAGGCAAGCTTGACATAGACATCGGCGGCAGGCCCGGCGGACATGCGCGCCTCGATTTCGCCAAACCGGCGCTCAAGCTCGCGCATTTTATCGACAGGAAGCTTCGCCACCCTTTACCTCTTGTTTTTCTTCAGAAATCAGACCGGAACGCCGTTCTGTTCGGCAAACCGTGTCAGGAAAGCCCGGATCGGCTCACTTGGCCTGTTGTCGTCCAGCAACGCATTCAGCTCGGCGGAAAGCCTGCCGATATCCAATTGCAACAGCATGGCCTTGATCGGACCGATGGCCGTCGGCGACATCGACACCGAACGGAAGCCGATAGCAAACAGCGCCATGGATGACAACGGCTTTCCCGCCATCTCGCCGCACAGCGTCACCGGCGTATCGTGCCGATCGGCGGCGCGGACAATATCGCGCAGAATGCGCAGGAAAGGCCGGCCCAGAGTGTCGAACCGGTCGGACACCCGGGCATTGCCCCGGTCGACCGCCATGGAAAACTGGAACAGGTCATTGGAGCCAACCGAGACGAAATCCACTTCCTGCATCAACTCGTCAAGTTGCCACATCAGGGCAGGAACCTCCAGCATCACGCCGAATTGCAGCCGCTTTGGCAGGCCATGGCCGAATTTGGAAATATGCTGCACTTCCTTCTGCAGCAATTCGCGGGCAGCGCGGATTTCCGACACTTCCGTGACCATCGGCAGCATCATCTTCAGCTCACCCCCGGTCGCGGCCTTCAACAGCGCCCGCATCTGGGTGCGCAACAGGCCGGGCCGGTCCAGCGACAGCCGGATGGCGCGCCAGCCGAGAGCTGGGTTTTCTTCCTCATGGCTGCGGAAATAGGGCAGCACCTTATCGCCGCCGATATCCAGCGTGCGGAAGGTGACGGGCCGACCCTTCGCCTGTTTCAGCACATTGCGATAGAGCGCTTCCTGCTCATCGGCCTTGGGCATGGTCGAAGCGATCATAAATTGCAACTCGGTGCGGAACAGGCCAATGCCCTCGGCCCCCGATTCGGCCAATTGCGGCAGATCGACCATCAAACCGGCATTCATCTGCAATTTGATTCGCTGTCCGTCCTTGCTGAGCGGCTCAACATCGCGCAGCGCCTTGAACTGTTCCTGGCGGCGAGCACGCAGCTTGACCTTTTCCTCATAGGCAGTCTGCAGATCGACCATCGGGCGCACATGCACCTTACCGTCATCGCCATCGATAATAACGGCATCACCGTTTTCAGCCAGCGCCACAGCACCGGCTGCCTGCCCGACCACGGCAATGCCCATGGCGCGGGCAACAATCACCACATGGCTGGTGACAGCGCCGTCTTCGAGTACCAGACCGCGAATGTTCTGGCGCGGATAATCGAGCAATTCGGCAGCGCCCATGGCACGGGCGAAAATCACCGCATCCGAGGGAAATCCTTCGGCGCTACTGCCGGAAAATCCGGTCAGCTGCCGCAGCAACCGGTTGGCCAGATCGTCAAAATCATGCATGCGCTCGCGCATATAGGGATCGGTCAGGCGCATCATCCGCGCCTTTGTATCGCTCTGGACCTTTTCGACCGCCGCTTCCGCCGTCAGGCCGTTGCGGATCGCCTCTTCCATGCGCCGCACCCAGCCCTGGTCATGGGCAAACATCCGGTAGGTTTCCAGCACCTCACGATGCTCGCCTTCCATTGCCACTTCGCGGCGCGACAGCATGTCATCGATGGAGATGCGCAGGGAGCCGAGCGATTCGGCCATCCGCTTCAGCTCGGTCTCGGTATCCTCGTTCAACAGATTGGTGACTACGATGCGCGGTTCGTGCAGCACGACATGGCCAAGACCGATGCCCTCGCTATAGCTGTCGCCATCGATGGTCACGGCCCGCGTCAGGTCCAATTCAAGGCCCGGCCGGGTAATTTTCTTCAAATCGCCAGTGGCAATCATTTCGGCCAGCACCATGGCCGTGGTTTCAAGCGCTTCAAGCTCGTCTTCCCGATAATTCCGTTGCGCCTTGTTCTGGACGACAAGAACGCCAAGACTGCGGCCAGCCCGCAAAATCGGCACACCGAGGAAGGAATGATAAATTTCCTCACCAGTTTCAGGGAGATAGCGGAAAGCGGGATGCGCCTGCGCATCGGAAAGATTGAGTGGTTGGGCGGATGCCGCGATGGTACCGACCAGACCTTGCCCCATTTTCAGCTGGGCCAGATGCACCGCGTCGGGATTGAGACCTTCGGTGGCGTAAAGCTCCAGCACACCATCGGAACGCAAAACATAAACGGAGCAAACTTCGGCAACCATATTGCTCGCGATCTGGCGAGTGATACGGTCAAGACGCTCCTGAGGCTCAAGGGGCTCCGCCATCAATTCGCGAAGCCGCTTGAGGAGGACGCGCGGACCTGCGGAAAGGTCTCTCATCGCGTGCATGCTCCCGATAATGACAATCCAGGCGCAAAATGCGCCCGGAGGTAGTGATCAAGGGTGGCAAATTCCCACCCGTTGATCAAGCCTTATCGAGACCGTAGCAGGAATGCAAAGTGCGAACAGCCAATTCGGCGTAAGGACCGTCGATCAGGATGGAAATCTTGATCTCGGAGGTGGTGATCGCCTTGATATTGATGCCTTTATCGGCAAGTGCACGGAAAGCGGTCGCCGCAACCCCTGCATGGCTGCGCATGCCAATGCCGATCACCGAGACCTTGACCAGGCCCTTTTCGCTTTGCACCACGTCGAAACCGATTTTTTCCTGGTTGTCGGAGAGCACTTTCAAGGCTTTATCCACATCCCCGGATGGGACGGTAAAGGTCATATCGGTCTTGGAACCGTCCTCGGAAATATTCTGGACGATCATATCGACATTGATATGCGATTCGGACAGCGGTCCGAAAATCGCCGCCGAAACACCGGGACGGTCAGCCAACCGGCGCAGGGATATCTGGGCTTCGTCCTTGGCATAGGCAATGCCGGTAACAACTTCCTGTTCCACGATCTCTTCCTCATCGCAAATCAACGTTCCGGGCGGATTCAGCACGTCACCCATGCCCGGAGCATCGGGATCTTCAAAGCTCGAGCGCACGAAGGTGCGCACCTTGTGTACCATGGCCAGTTCGACGGAGCGCACCTGCAATACCTTGGCGCCAAGCGAAGCCATTTCCAGCATTTCCTCAAACGCTACCTTTTTCAGGCGGCGCGCTTTTGGCTCGATGCGTGGATCGGTGGTATAGACACCATCGACATCGGTATAGATGTCGCAACGGTCGGCCTTGACGGCTGCCGCGATTGCCACCGCCGAGGTATCGGACCCGCCGCGGCCCAGCGTGGCAATGCGATTGTCCGGGCCAATGCCCTGGAAACCGGCCACCACGGCGACCTGGCCCTCACCCATGCGGCGGATGATATCGGAACCGTCGATGTCCTGGATGCGGGCCGCGCCATGCGCATTGTCGGTCTTAATGGCAATCTGCCAGCCCTGCCAGGAGCGGGCATTGATACCGAGCGATTGCAGCGCAATGGCAAGCAGACCGGATGTCACCTGTTCACCGGAGGCCACGATAGCGTCATATTCACGCGCATCATAGAAAGGCGAAGCAGCACCGGCGACCTTGGGCATGGTCTGGACCCAGTCCACCAATTCGTTGGTCTTGCCGGACATGGCCGAAACCACCACGGCAACTTCGTGGCCGGCATCCACTTCACGTTTCACATGCCGCGCCACGTTGTGAATGCGTTCAAGATTGGCGACGGATGTACCGCCGAATTTCATCACAATGCGCGCCATGGCCCGACCGTCTCGACCTCAAACCTGTGCCGGACATATCCGGCTGAAACCAATCTCTGCATTTCACAATGCGGCTGGCGGGCTTTTAGACAATTCGGGGCCAAGGTGCAACGGCAAGTTCACCGCATTAAGGCGGCATCGGTGCCGCTCTCTATGCAAACGTTTTTGTCATGAATTTGGGATACCCCATTCAGCGATAATTCAGTAGAGAACGGCAACATGTCCGATACCGTTAATACCGAGGCTCGAAGATGCTAACGCATCCTCGCCTTAAGCGAGTTTCGAATATCTCAAATGCGTCAAAGGCTTGAGATATTCGAAAAAGGAATACCAACTGCCATTTTTAATGGCAGTTGGTATAAGATTTACCGCATATTTCCTTAAACCTGTCAGGGTTTCAGGGGAAATTCATGCGGCGGATGCCAAATGGGCATAGGCGCTACATATAAAATGCCGCCGCGTACCGGTCGCGGCAGACAAAAGCAGTCAATGAAAGGGACGATCGCATGGCAGCCGAAATACAATCCGAGAGCCAGGAAAGCGCCGAGCCGCCGACCAGGTCCGGATGGCGGGCAGCCCTTGCCGATTATGGCAGGGCGATTGCCGCCGTGTTCACGCTGGTCATTTTTGCCGCCGTAGCGCTGGCGATCTATCGGCTGACGGAAGAAGTCAGCTATGACGACGTCGTCTCGGCCATGGCCACCACCGGCTATGACCAGATCCTGCTGGCAGTGGTGTTTACCGCGCTCAGTTTCCTGTCGCTGTGTCTCTACGACTGGAACGCCATGGAATTCATCGGCCGCAAGCGCCCGATGGCGGAAGTGGCGCTGACCGCCTTCAGTGCCTATGCCGTCGGTAATGCGGCAGGCTTCGGCATGCTGTCGGGTGGCGCGATCCGCTACCGGGCCTATTCGCGGGCAGGCCTTGCCCCGGATGAAATCGGTCGTGTCATCGCCTTCGTCACCCTGTCCTTCAGCCTGGGGCTTGCCGCTGTCACCGCGCTGTCGCTTATTCCGATGTCGTCGGAAATCGCGCCGCTGCTGAATATCAACCCGCTCTGGCTGCGCGGCCTGGCGATTGCCATCGTCCTTGGCTTTGCCGTGCTGATCGTCATCGGCCAGCGCCGCAGCCTGACCTTTGCCGGCGTGACGCTGCGGATGGCCGATACCCCGACCCTGTCGCGGCAATTCCTGGTCACCGTGGCTGATCTGGCCTTTTCCGCCTCGGTCGTCTATGCGCTCTTGCCGGAACAGGCCGCCATTTCCTGGCCGGCCTTTTTTGCGATCTATTCCATTGCCATCGGGATCGGCGTGCTCAGCCACGTTCCTGCCGGTATCGGCGTGTTTGAAACCGTCATCATCGCAGCCCTTGGCCCGACCACCAATATCGACGCGGTGCTCGCCTCACTGGTGGTTTACCGCCTGATCTATTATGTTTTACCGCTGATTCTGGCCATCGTGCTGGTGACAATCACCGAGCTGCGTCATTATTCCAAAACCCCGGCACTGGCCGGGGTCGGACGCACCGCAGCCCGAATATCACCGGCACTTCTCGGCGCACTGACCTTCATTCTCGGCGTCATGCTGATTTTCTCCAGCGTCACGCCGACGCCGGAAAGCAATCTCGAATTCCTGCAAAACATCGTGCCGCTACCGGTGGTGGAAGGCGCGCATTTCTTCACCAGCTTGCTCGGGCTATTTCTGGTCATCGCGGCGCGCGGCCTTGCCCAGCGGTTGGACGGCGCGTGGTGGGCGGCCATGGTTGGAGCCTCGACCGCCCTGGTCCTCTCGCTGCTGAAAGCCTTTGCGGTGCTCGAAGCCTCGGCGCTGGCCATCCTGCTGATCGGCCTGTTCGCCAGCAAGCGGCTGTTCATTCGCCCCGCCTCGCTGTTTCGCCAGGTGCTGACCTCGTCCTGGCTGACTGCCATCGCCCTGATCTGCATTTTTGCCTGCTTCATCCTGTTCTTCGTCTATCGCGATGTCGATTACACCCGCTCGCTCTGGTGGGAATTCGAGTTTTCGCAAGAAGCGCCGCGCTCGCTGCGCGCCATGCTGGGCCTGACCATCTTCTCATCGGCGCTGGCGGTCTTCAGCCTGTTGCGCCCCGCAGCGCCCGCCGTGACACCGTCGAGCCCGGAAGATATTGAAAAGGCCGTCACCATTCTCAGCAAATCGGATGTGGCCGATAGCAATCTTGTGCGCACCGGCGACAAGGCCGTGATGTTTTCACCGGATGGCCTGGCATTCCTGATGTATGGCAAGCAGGGCCGCTCGTGGATCGCCTTTCTCGATCCGGTCGGGCCGAAAAAGTCCCGCGACGAACTGGTTTGGCAATTCGTCGAATCGGCTCGTTTGGCTGGCTGCCGGGCCGTCTTCTACCAGGCCTCGCCCGTGCTGCTGCCGGCGATTGCCGATGCCGGCATGCAGGCCTTCAAACTGGGAGAACTGGCGGTCGTCGATCTCTCCCGCTTCGACCTGAAGGGCGGGAAATGGGCCAATCTTCGCCAAAGTGCCGCCAAGGCCGAGCGCGACGGACTGAGTTATGACATCATTCCCCTGGCCAACGTGCCTGATATTCTCGAAGATCTCCGGGGCGTGTCGGATGGCTGGCTTGCCCAGCACCGCGCCAAGGAAAAGGGCTTTTCCCTCGGCGCGTTCACCGATGACTATATCCTGAGCCAGCCAGTGATCGTGCTGCGTTTCGAAGGTCGGATCGTCGCTTTTGCCAATATCCTGGTGACGGAAACCAAGGCCGAGTCATCCATCGACCTGATGCGCTTTTCGCCGGAGGCCCCGAAGGGATCGATGGACTATCTGTTCGTCAGCCTGCTGACCCATCTGCGCAGCGAAGGGTACGAACATTTCAACCTGGGCATGGCGCCCCTATCGGGCCTGTCGAGACGCGATGTGGCCCCGGTCTGGGATCGCATTGCCAACACATTCTATGAGCATGGTGAGCGCTTCTACAATTTCAAGGGGCTTCGGGCTTTCAAGACAAAGTTTCATCCCGAATGGCAACCCCGCTATCTCGCCGTTTCAGGCGGCCTCAGTCCGGTCATCGCGCTCCTGGACGCAACTCTCCTGATCGGTGGCGGTCTGAAAGGCGTGGTAAAGAAATGAAATCGTCAACTTATCGTCTCACCAAGGGCAGTCTGGCCCGCAATTGTCTGGCCGCCGGCGTTCTGGCATGGGCGTCGTCCACGGCTGTTTTCGTGCAGCCCGCCCTGGCCGAGGACCCGCAATACGAAACAGGCACGATACCCGATCCGGTTATCGCCATGCCGGACGACAAACCGAAATCCATCGTTTTCCTGTTGTCCGACAAGGACGGCTGGAGCGACAAGATGAAGACTGAGGCTGAAAGATTGCGCAGCAACGGCTCGATTGTCGTCGGCATCGATACGCCGCGCTATCTGCAATCCCTACAGGCCGATTTAAAGTCGTCCGATGAGGACGATTGCATCTATACCGTATCCGACATCGAGGACCTGTCCCATCAGATTCAGCGGCATGTCGGCGGTGCGGATTACCTGCCGCCGCTGGTGGCGGGCATCGGTGAAGGCGGTACGCTGGCCCTGGCGATCCTGGCCCAGACACCCAACGCGACCATCGGCGAAACGCTGGCTGTCGATCCCGGCGACGTCATTCCCCTGCCCGAACAGTTCTGCACCCCGGCGGTCAAGACCGAAAAGAACGGCGGCATCGTCTATGGCCTGACCGACGGCGCGCTTCCCGATCCAGCCAGCGTCCGGTTTTCGCCCTCGGCCGATCCTGCGGGGCGTGCCCATGTGGCCGATCTGCTGAAGGATCATTCCGATATCGACGTGGCCGATAGCCAGAAGCCTGCCGCCCAGACCCTGTCGGACGGCATCGACGTGATGATCGCAGCCACCGCCAAGGAGGCATCGCCTCTTGGCTTGCCGCTGACACTGATGGATGTCGATAAACCGGCATTTGATACGATGGCGATCATCTATTCCGGTGATGGTGGCTGGCGCGATATCGACAGCGAAATGGCAAGCTATTTCCAGAGTGAAGGCCTGCCCGTCGTCGGCGTCGATTCGCTGCGCTATTTCTGGTCGGAGCGCAAACCGCAGGAAACCGCGGACGATCTCGCCCGTATCATCACCGCCTTTACCAAACGTTGGAAGGTCAAGCATGTGATGCTGGTCGGCTTCTCCTTCGGCGCGGACATTAGCCCACCGGTCTATAATCTCCTGCCAGACAATATTCGCCAGAAAATCAACCAGGTATCGCTCCTGTCCATGTCGCAGGCATCCGATTTCGAGATTTCCGTGACCGGCTGGCTGGGAGCAAAAAGCAGCGGCGCCGGCGGCGATCCCACCAAGGAAGTCGCCAAAATGCCAGCGGGCCTGGTGCAATGCCTTTATGGCGCCGATGACGAGGAAGATGATGGTTGCCACAAGCTCGACCCGAAGAAGGTCGATGTCGTCAAGCTTGAGGGCGGTCACCATTTCGATGGCGACTATGAAGCCCTTGCCAAACTGCTTCTGGATCGGCTGAAAACCCGCAAGCTGGATTGATAAAGCAAAGAGCGTTGCTCACGCCCTGCTCGACCTTTGCGCGGGATAGGGTACGCAACAAGATTTTAAATTAACCGCATGAAAAAAGGGCCGCTTAAAGCGGCCCTTTCCAATATCTGTAGCTCGGTTCCCTGCCTGATTACCGTGGCGGGCAATTCGGTGTGTTGGGCGCGCAAGCCGCACCCGGTGGTGGTGGCGGTGGCGGGGCAGCCTGACCCGGCACAGGTGGCGGCGGTGGCGGCGGACGGTTTCCATCCGGAGCGTTGCGGTCTGGCCGATCAGGACGCTGGCCTTGTGGCGGCTGCATCTGGTCACGACGCTGATCGCCTGGACGCATATCACCGGGGCGCATGTTATCCGGCCCTCTGTTATCGGGACGTCTGTCGTCCGGGCGTCTATCGTCTGGCCGACGATCATCCGGGCGAGGCCTCTGTCGGTCATCGCGCATCATCCGGTCACGGTCGCCGTCCATTCGCGGATCTTGCATCCTTGGGTCCGGTCCACGACGGCGATCCATGTCCGGTGCGCCTGGAGGCGGGGGACCATCACCACCCATGAAGCGGGGCGGTGGACCATCGCGGCGCCAAACCGGCGGCGGTGGCGGCGCACGGCGCCAGCGATCCCGTTCGCGGTAAAAATCGCGGCCGCGATAATAGCGATCCCAATAATTATCAACCTGGAAGGTCACAGTCGGAATGCCGAGCGGCTGATAATAATCCGGATCGACATAGACCCGACGGTTGGAATATTGGGTCTGCAAATAGCTGCCGGAAATCCAGCCGCGATAGCCCGCGTAACCGACATCGCACCAATTGGCCGAAGACAGGCAGCCAAAGATCCGCACGGAATTACCGGCTGGCACGACCAGAACAGGGGGATATTGTGTGCTGGGCCCAGCCCGCAAGTTAACATTCGCCGTTGCAAATGCTTGGGCCGCCTCAGCGGCCGCCGGCAACGCAACTGCCATCAGCCCTGCAAAGGCCGACAGGTAAAGTGGTTTCATCGATCTGATCTCCTTGGCCGTCCCTGACCTTGGCTTGTCCCGCCAATTGGAATTGGGTTCATGCGGCATGGTAACGCCATCAGGAGCAATTTGTTCCCCCAGCGCCCCACCCGCACTTGACCCGCTTATGTCAAGCAATGTCCTCCGGCTTTTTTGAGGCGGCGTGTTTTGAAGCGACCGTGTTTTGAAGCGACAAGGTGTCGCTCACCCTTGACTTTAAGCCCGGATCGTCCGACCTCACGCAAGAGACGGCGAAGCGACTGCGCCTAAGGATGGCGCGGCAGCGCAAAACGCGGTAGTGAGCCTTGAGATATCCGCCCGGATCAACAAAGCTATGGAATGCAGCACAGTCAGGAGAACCCGATGAGCGAGACCGCCAAGAGCACCATCGATCAGGCCGAGGTCGACCGCTTTTCCGCCATGGCTGCTGAATGGTGGGACCCCACCGGCAAATTCAAGCCGCTGCATAAGATCAATCCGGTGCGCCTTGCCTATATCCGCGACAAAGCCTGCGAAAATTATCAGCGCGATCCACGCTCCAATCAGCCGCTATCGGGCCTGCGGGTTCTCGACATCGGCTGTGGCGGCGGCTTGCTGTCGGAACCCATTGCCCGCATGGGCGCCGACGTGCTGGGCGCTGATGCCTCCGCCAAGAATATCGGCATCGCCCAGACCCATGCAGCCCAGACCGGCGTAAGCGTGGATTACCGCGCCGTCACCGCCGAGGCCCTGGCCGCTGCTGGCGAAAGCTTCGATATCGTGCTGAATATGGAAGTCGTTGAGCATGTCGCCGATGTCGAGTATTTCATCTCCACCTGCGCCTCCATGGTACGCCCTGGCGGGATCATGCTGATTTCCACCATCAACCGCACCCTGAAGGCTGCAGCGCTGGCCATCGGCGCCTGCGAATACGTTCTGCGCTGGCTGCCGCGCGGCACCCATCAATATGAAAAACTGGTGCGCCCGGAAGAATTGGAAAAGCCAATCCTCGGCGCAGGCATGAATGTATCCGAGACTGTCGGTGTCTTCTTCAACCCGTTCCAGAACCAGTGGAACCTGTCCACCGACACCGATGTCAATTACATGATGCTGACCCGCAGGCCGACGTCCACCCCAGAGTGAACCATCTCATACAGGCATTGAGGCAAGGCGTTCCAGCAAATCCTGCTGGCGGGCGCAATTGCCGGTGGCAAGCTGCTTTATCCGCGCTCGGTCAAGATGATAGGATGTACCATCCTCAGCAAAAGCCTGCTTGAACGTGAAGCCGAAGGGCGTCGGTCCGTGATCGGCGAGATGCTCGAGCCTTTCCACGCCATCTGACCATTGCGGCCTGCTGCCAACTGGCACCCACCACAGCACCAAAGAAGGCCAGGTCTGCTTCACATTCCAGTGGCGAGCGTGTTTCAAGGCGTCAGCATGGACGCCACTATAGGAGAAGGCCATCAGCGTCTCCGGGTCTTGCCAGAGCGAAAGAGACGATGGACCGGAGGTAAAGCCGCTGCCTTCCATAAAACGCGGAAATACCTTCACGCCCCAGCTTTCGGGCCCCGGTTCGCCCTCATAACCGGAACGGTCGATAAAGCCCGTGGAGCGCGTAGCGGCCTCAAAATTAAGAGGCTCGCGGTCAACAAAGCCCTGAATGGCCGGATCTCCAGATGGCGCGACATGCAGACCGAAATTATAGAGCGCGAGGTGATGGGTGGACGACATGCTCAATTCACATCGTCAGGCAGAACCGGCAAGGGGGCAATTTCGATGCCTTCCTCGATCAGGGCGCGCGCCTCGTCGGGGCTGGCATTGCCGATAATCCCGCGGGCATCGGCCTCGCCGTAATGGATCTTGCGGGCCTCTTCGGGAAACCGCTCACCGACATCTTCGCTATTGGCCCTGACGGTCGCAACCGCCTCCTTCAACTTCAGGAAGGCTTCACGCTGGGCAGCGTCATAGGCCACCTTCTGGCGTTCTTCCTTGCCGCGCGCCGTTGACACCATTGGCGCCATCAGGCTTTTGGAAATGGAGGCGGAAGAACAGACCGGGCAGGTCAAAAAGCCGCTGGCTTTCTGGCGGTCGAAATCATCGCTTTGCGCAAACCAGCCCTCGAATTCATGGGCCTGATCGCAGATGAGGGAATAGCGGATCAAACCGTCTGCCCTCCCTTGGCCAGCGTTGGAACCATGTCGAGATTGAAATCACGGCCATTTTTGAGGTTGGGGATCTTCATGCGCGCCGCCTTGACGGCATCGAGATCGATCTCGGCCATCACCACGGCCTCGCCCGCCGCCGGGCCTTCCGCCAGGATTTTCCCCCAGGGATCGATGATCAGCGAATGCCCATAGGTTTCGCGTCCATCCTCGTGGGTACCGCCCTGGGCGGCGGCAATGACGAACGCACCATTCTCGATGGCCCGCGCTCTGAGCAGGATGTGCCAATGCGCCTCGCCGGTCTGCCGGGTGAAAGCCGCTGGCACCGTCAGAATGTCGGCGCCCGCCATGGCTTCGGTGCGAAACAGCGAGGGAAACCGCACATCATAGCAAATCGCAAAGCCGAGCCTGGCGAAGGGCAAATCAGCAACGCAAGCGCTCTTGCCGGGCGCATAAGCGGCACTTTCCCGCCAGCTTTCACCATTGTCCAGATCCACGTCAAACATATGAATCTTGTCATAGGTGCAGATCCGCCGACCATTCGGGCCGAACAACAGGCCGCGATTGGCAATCATCCCATCGGCACGGGCAATCGCTGTTGAACCGACATGGACATGGATCTTCAGTTCGCCAGCCAGTTGAGCCGCCGTCACGGCAATCAAGTCATTGTCGTCATCGCGCAGCATGGCCCGCAAAGCCTCACGGTTGCGCTGCAAGGCCCCGGTCATTTCCGGGGTCTGGACATAGATCGCCCCTGCTGCTGCTGCCTCGCGCACCAGACGCGCCATGGTAGCGGCATTCTTCTCAAGATCGGTGCCTGAGCACATTTGCAGGGCTGCAACCGTAATGGTCATGACATGTCCTCAGGCCGCCAGCATCGGATCGAGCTTTCCGGCCCGTTCCAGCGCATGCAGATCATCGCAACCACCGACATGGGTGTTATCGATGAAGATCTGCGGAAAGGTATTGCGACCGGATTTATCGACCATTTCCTGGCGCAGCGCCGCATTGCCCGTCGCGTCGACCTCGGTAAAAGCCACGCCCTTGGTGGTCAGAAGCGCCTTGGCGCGGGCGCAATATTCACAATATTTCCGCGTATAGATGATCACGGACGCCATGCTCGTCTCCGGTTCAGTGTTGATGAAATAATGTCTATCAGTATTGTCATCTCATATAGGTGTTACAAGCGCCATTGCAAAGGTCAAGACCGTGACTTCCACGGCCCCCGCCCGCTTCAGCGCGCGGGTCGCAGCACTGACCGTGGCCCCTGTCGTGTAGACATCATCGACCAGCACCAGATGGCGGCCAAACACCTGATCGCGGCGGTTTTCCGCCACTTTGAAAGCGCCACGAACATTGTCCGCCCGTGCCTTCTCCGTCAGCCCAACCTGCTTTTGCGTCCGCTTCACCCGCGTCAGAACCCCCGGCAGGAATGGCTTATCTGACAGCCCGGCCAGCGCCCGACCTAGTTCCGCTGACTGGTTATATTGGCGTGAAAACAACCGCCAGCGATGCAACGGCACCGGCAGGATCGCATCGGCGCGGAGCAGTTCCTGGCCGCCGGCCCGGATCATCCAATGGGCCATCATCGGTGCCAGATCGGTCCTGTCGCCATATTTCAGCCGATGGACCAGATCACGCGCCGCACCATCATGCACAACCGCCGCCCGCAGCCGGTCGAAAACCGGAGGATTGGCAATCGCCTCGGCACAGACCATGCCCTGGCCTGGATCAAAACCGAAAGGCAGACCGAGAATTTCACAATAAGGCCGCTCGATGAACCGCACCGAGCACCAGCAATCGGAACACAGGCTGCCAGCCTTGGCAACCGGCAGACCGCAGGTGGCGCAACCGGGAGGATAGACCAGATCGCGCAGCACCCGGCCAAGACTTTGCGTCCCCCGAAAGCCCCGATGGGCCAGGGCCACCATGCTGTCCCTGGCCTGCCGGATATGGTCCACCCTGCCTCCATTCGCCCGCATCATACCGATATACCCTACCCGATCTCGTCCAAGGCCCATGAATGCACCATAAAAGCGTAGGTGCGATATAGTGCACTCAACACCCAAGAGGATTCAAGCCGCTTGGAAACTTTAAGGGGACAGAGCTGTCCAGAATCCGCCTGGGGTAAACACGGGAATGTTCGAGCCCAATTAAGCGATTTCCTGCGCAAATCGATTCCGATTGATGCAATTATGCAGTAGGCACTTGGTGTCTCGAAGAACAACACCGGGAGGCCTCCATGGAGCCGCTATTCGATCCTGATCTCATCGTCCGCAACCGCGAGCGTGCCTTCGGCGCTGATGATGCCGGAGCCGGTTTCCTGCTGGATATCGTCGCACAGGAACTGACCGAGCGTCTGGCTGTGGTGGAACGCCGGTTTGAAACCGCAGTCGAATTGCACGGAATCGATGGCAGGGTCGGGAGGGCCTGTCTGGAAACAGGACGGATCGACCAGTTGCAGCGGGTGGAAACCAGCAGTCGCTTTGCCCGGCAGGGAGAAACGCTGATCCCCGGCCCTATCGAGCATCTGCCACTTGGCGAGCAAAGCGCCAATCTTCTGCTGTCGCCGCTTGCCCTGCATCTTGCCAATGACATGCCGGGCCTGCTGATCCAGATGCGCCGGTCACTCCGGCCTGACGGTCTGTTGCTGGCAGCCTTGCCCGGAGCCGGAACGCTTGGCGAATTGCGCGATGTGCTGTTGACGACCGAGATCGAGATCAGCGGCGGAGCAAGCCCCCGCGTCATGCCCTTTGCCGATGTGCGCGACATGGGGGCATTGTTACAGCGGGCGGGCTTTGCCCTTCCGGTTGTCGATGTCGAGACCTATACGGTGCGATATGATGGGATTCTGGCGCTGATGCGCGATCTCAAAGCCATGGGCATGGCCAATCCGCTGGCCGCCCGCAGCCGCAAACCGCTGACCCGGCAGTTTTTCCTGCGCGCCGCCGAGCTGTATGCCGAACGCTATAGCGATGCCGATGGCCGCATTCGCGCCAGTTTCTCGATCATCTACATGTCAGGCTGGGCCCCGCATGAAAGCCAGCCCAAACCGCTCAAGCCGGGGTCTGCGAAAATCCGCCTCGCCGACGCATTGGGCGGAAAGCCGTAGGGGATCATTCAAGCCTTTGCCGCAAGCCTGAACGCATTGCCGGTCAGGCTTGCGGTATGGCGGCAATGATGGAATCAAACAGCCTGTCCAGCGCTTCGTAATAAACGCCAAGCGCCAGATAAAGCGTCACCGCGATTATCCCCGCGATCAGGCTATACTCGATTGCAGTTGCAGCAGACGTTTGGCGAAAAATCGCCGACAAGCCGGAAAACCGGCGTAAAAGCCCCATCATACCCCTAGCCTAAAACCATGCGCCCCCGCATGGGTGATCGAAGCGAACGTTTTGTCATACCAAAACGCTCTGTCTGTTTGTTTTCAAATATTTCCGGTTTCAAAACCGCCTAACCCATACCATCACGGGTTATCAGCAGGCATCCCCATTACCGGGATTGACGATACAGACGGAACCGGGCGTCTCCTGCAAGACGCTGCGCCGGATCGTGTAGCGTTTTCCGGCATCGTGCTCGCCAGGAATGGAGCCCGTGCTCATCCGATCGACATCAGCCGGTCGCGCCGCAAACTGACCGGAGGTGGTCTTGTCTGCGAGCATCGGCGTCAGCACCAGCGATACCGCCACGGCCGTGACAGCAAACAGCAAGGCAAGATTGACAACGCCTATTCTACCGGACCTGGAAGTCGCACGTCGCGACTGCCGTCCGCCCTTTCCGAAATCCTTCTGCGTCATCGCAAACCTCACAAAATCCAAAGGGCTTCTTCCCGGACCATGGCCCGCCGGACGATTGCCCCACAATCGACCACATAGATCAGGAGGTTTGCATCATTGAACATGCAAAACTCCTTTTGCTCACCCCATGACCCGATTCGATTCTTGATATCGCACCCAAGACGGTCTCGACATCAACACACCGCAGCAGGCGACATCCTGCGCGGTAGAACCGTAAAGCCCTGAGATTACTGCGTTATTTTTTATCGAACGATACCGCGCCCCATGCGATCATGCCATCCGACGCCCAACGCACATAAGACGATGCACGAAGCGCCTGTGCATGATGAGGGAATAATGCCGGTTTGAGGATTAACTTTCTATTAATCGCCGATAAAAACCGGTGAGCAATGGCCCATCTGGTGGGCTTATCCCGGCATTTCACACCGCTTCACAGGACAAATCTGCTGAATAATTCCTGAAATCGGACTCGGATTCCGGTTATCCTGACGAGCTCTAAAGGCAAATTCTAGAGCAAATCCAGCAGGAACGGGATCAACGGCTCATCGGCTGGCGGCATCGGATAGGATCGCAGATCGCGGGGCTTGACCCATTTGATCGCCTGGCCTTCCCGCCCCTGCGGCATGCCCTCATAGCGACGGCAGACATAGAGCGGCATCAGCAGGTGGAATGTTTCATAGGTGTGGCTGGCGAAGGTCAGCGGCGCGAGACAGGGGATTTTCGTGGCAATGCCAAGCTCTTCCTCCAGCTCGCGAACCAGGGTTTCTTCTGGTGTTTCGCCGGGTTCCACCTTGCCGCCGGGAAATTCCCAGAGCCCGGCCAGCGATTTTCCTTCCGGCCTTTGCGCCAGCAGAATGCGTCCGTCGCTATCCAGCAAAGCGCAGGCGGCAACCAGCAGAATAGGCCGCACCGTCATTCTTCGCCCTCAGCCTTGGCAGCGGTTTCGTGACGCCAGTAGCAATAGCGATAGGCTTCCTTGAAACCGAGCTTTTCGTAAAGCGAAAGGGCCGGACCGTTATCGGCCTGGACCTGGAGCCAGGCGCTTTTCGCTCCCCTTATCCGCGCCCAGCGCAGGGCCGCATAGGTCAGTTCGAGGCCGGTTCCCTTGCCACGATGGGCTTCCCCCACGGCAAGCTGCAACAGTCCGGCCAGATCATTGTCTTGCACGCAAATGGCCGCTGCTACCGGGCCATTGTCAGGCACCTCGATCAGAAACAGGCCAAGCGGCGGCTTGATATTGCTGATCAATTCGGCAAGCGCCGGCTTCGATGCGGCATCCTCATTGCGCAGCGCCAGACTGGCATCGACGAAACGACCGATATCCTGAGTTGGCAGGTGATCCATCACATCGAGATCGCAAAGCTCCGCCAGATCGAGTGCCATGACCAGGCTTTCGTCAAACCGGGTCCAGCCATCCTCGCGCAGCACATCAATCACTTGCGGCGGCGCCAGTGGCGTTTCGCGAAACACCATGGGTCGGCCATAGGATTCGAATTTGCGCTCCGCCTTTTCCAGCCGCAGACGGATGTCACGGATATCGGAGCGGTCCAGCGCCACAACGCAATTGACCCGCTTCGACGGATGACCGCCCGTCAGCCGGACCTGCCAGCTGCCGTCATACTGAACGGAGGCCGCGGGCCAGGCGCGAAAACTGACGGCTTCCAGCCTGCGGACCTGCGGCAGGTTTGGCGCGCGTGGTGACTGATCCACCGCCATCAGCTCCGATAATCCCCGTTGATGGCCACATATTCCTTGGTGAGATCGCAGGTCCAGACCGTGGCTGTCCCCGACCCAAGCCCAAGCTCAACCGTGACCGGAATGTCTTCGCCCTGCATCACGGCTGTGGCTGCGGCTTCCGAATAATCCGGATCACGCTCACCGTTAACAGCAACGCGCACGTCACCGAACCAGATCGCCAGACGATCCCGGTCGGCCAGCTCGCCAGCCTTGCCGACCGCCATGACCACGCGGCCCCAATTGGCGTCTTCGCCAGCAACCGCCGTCTTCACCAAGGGCGAATTGGCAATCGAAAGGGCAATCACCTTGGCAGCCGCGTCGCTTTCAGCGCCCTTGACGGTGACTTCCACCATCTTGCGCGCGCCTTCGCCATCCCGCACCACCTGCAAGGCCAGATCCTTCAGGAGATCGTTGAGCGCTGCCCGGAACCCATCAAGACGGGCGTCATCGGCAGTCTCAACCCGCTGCTGACCATCACTGGCCGCAGCGCCGGTCGCAAACAGCATCAACGTATCGGAGGTCGAGGTGTCACTATCAACCGTGACGGAATTAAAGCTTGGACCGACACCCGCCGACAACAGCGCCTGCAAGGCAGCCGGTGCGATATCGGCATCGGTGACGACGAAGGACAGCATGGTCGCCATATCAGGCGCGATCATGCCAGCACCCTTGGCAATGCCATTGATGGTCACAGTGACGCCGCCGATCTCAGTGCTGCGGGTCGCAACCTTCGGATAGGTATCCGTGGTCATGATCGCCTTGGCGGCTTCCAGCCAGAAATCGCCCTTGGCGTCACGGGCCATGTCATCAAGCACGCCGGCAAATTTCGTTGCATCCAGAGGTTCGCCGATCACGCCGGTCGAGGCCAGATAAATTTCATCTTCACCGCAGTTGAGCGCCGATGCCGCCGATTTGGCCGTCAACTCGGTCGCAGCCCGGCCCTTGGTGCCGGTAAAGGCATTGGCATTTCCGGAATTGACCACCACGCCGCGTGCCACGCCATGGGCCAGGTTTTTCCGGCAGAAATCCACTGGTGCGGATGGGCATTTGGACCGGGTAAACACGCCCGCAACGCTGGCAGGCTGGTCGAACACCATCAACAGCACATCGGTACGGTTCTTGTATTTAATGCCCGCCGCAGCTGTTGCCATGGAGACGCCGCGGATCGCGGGCATTTCGGCAAAACTCTTTGGCGCGAGAGGAGAAACACTGGCTGACATAGCTGGAAACGGCCCCGGAAAAGACGAAACGACAAAAGGAAACCGCCGCATCGCGTCCTATGCGCGATGCGGCGGAATGAGCGCTTGCTTATGGCTTCGGCGCGGCGGCAGCGTCCGGATCGGCTTGCTGCTTGCTGATGTCCTCATAGCCCTTCTTCAGAGCCGGATCGACGATCTCGACCTTTTCAGAGGTCTTGGCCTTTTCCAGCAGGGCCAGATACTTGTCACGCATCACCAGCTGGCGAACCTGCTGCTGCACATCTTCGAATTTCGGCGGAGCCGCGTCACGGATCTCTTCGACCTTGATGACGTGGAAGCCGAACTGGCTCTTGACCGGGGTCTTGGTATAGGTGCCGGGCTTCAGGGCAAAGGCCGCTTCTTCGAATTCAGGCACCATACGGCCCTTGGAGAAGAAACCGAGATCACCGCCGTCCGATCCGCTGGAATCGGTCGATTTTTCCTTGGCAAGCTCAGCAAAATCCTTGCCAGCGTCCAGTTGCTTGATCACATCCTTGGCTTCATCCTCGGTCTTCACCAGAATGTGACGGGCGTGAATTTCCTGCTCCTTCGGCAGAGCGGCAATTTCCTTCTCATAGCGCGCCTTGACTTCCTCATCGGTCGTCACATCAACAACATGCTTCTTGAAAAAGGCATTGTGCAATTCGCGGTCGGCAATGAAAGCCATGCGCTGCTTGTAGGCCGGATCGTCCTGCATTTTTTCGCCGATGGCGCTGCCGGCAAGCAGCTTGACATCGATGGCACCGGACAGAGCCGCAACCTTTTTCTGGTCATCCGGCATCTGGGCAAACTGGGGATCGAGGTTGGCAATGGCCAGATCCAGCTCGGACTGGTGGATTTCCAGAGTGCCGACCTTGGCGACGACAGCATCGTCGGCATGGGCGTAGGAAGACAGCGCCACAAGGGCGGCACAGGCCGCCAGGACGAGTTTGTGAGAACGCAGCATATAATAACCCTTCGGTAAAGAGGCCGATTGCGACTGTCAATCGGGTCGAAAACACCCTAAACCACGCGATTGTGGCACTTGTGGTGCATGCTGTCCCGTTGACATAATTCGACCCCCCTCTTATCTGTCACGCAACTCCGCGTCCAGAGCAGTTTCCGGAGGCGGTACGCCAATCTCCACTGTCATGTGGCCGTGAGCGACCGGGAGTAGACCCGGGGCTTCGGTTTCAACCTCGTGACGGAATTCAGAAAGGACCATGGACATGGTCAGTCTTGGTGGGATCGCCCGCAAAATTTTCGGCTCCTCGAATGAACGCCGCATCCGGGGGAATAAGCCTCGCGTGGCCGCCATCAACGCGCTGGAGGACAGCATAAAGGCATTGAGTGATGCCGAGCTGGCCGCAAAGACCGAGGAATTCAAGGGTGAGCTTGCCAAAGGCAAGACGCTCGACGACATCCTGATCCCGGCCTTTGCCGTGGCGCGCGAAGCATCGCGCCGGGCGCTCGGCATGCGGCCCTTCGATGTGCAGCTGATCGGCGGCATGATCCTGCATGAAAACGCCATTGCAGAAATGAAAACCGGCGAAGGCAAGACGCTGGTGGCAACGCTCGCCGTTTATCTCAACGCATTGTCCGGCAAGGGCGTGCATGTGGTGACGGTCAATGATTATCTCGCCAGCCGCGACGCCGCCATCATGGCCAAGCTCTACAGCTTCCTCGGGCTGACCACCGGCGTCATCGTGCATGGCATGAACGATGATGAGCGCCGCGAGGCCTATGCCTGCGACATCACCTATGCCACCAATAACGAGCTTGGGTTCGACTACCTGCGCGACAACATGAAATATGAGCGCGGCCAGATGGTGCAGCGCGGCCATAATTACGCAATCGTCGACGAAGTGGACTCAATCCTGGTCGATGAGGCGCGCACGCCGCTGATCATTTCCGGACCGCTCGACGACCGTTCCGATCTCTACACCACCATCGATGCCTTCATTCCGATGCTGAGCGCCGAAGACTACGAGATCGACGAAAAGCAGAAATCGGCCAATTTCTCCGAAGTCGGCACCGAAAAGCTGGAAAACCTGCTGAAAGACGCTGGCCTGCTCAAAGGCGTTTCGCTGTATGACGTCGAAAACGTCGCCATCGTCCATCACATCAACAATGCGCTGAAGGCCCACAAGCTGTTCCAGCGCGACAAGGACTATATCGTTCGCAATGACGAAATCGTCATTATCGACGAGTTCACCGGCCGGATGATGCCGGGCCGCCGTTATTCGGAAGGCCAGCACCAGGCGCTGGAAGCCAAGGAAAAGGTAACGATCCAGCCGGAAAACCAGACGCTGGCCTCGATTACCTTCCAGAATTATTTCCGGATGTATTCCAAGCTTGCAGGGATGACCGGTACGGCCAATACCGAAGCCGAGGAATTCCAGGATATCTACGGCCTCAGCGTCATCGAAGTGCCGACCAACCTGCCGATCCTGCGTATCGACGAGGATGATGAGGTCTACCGGACCTTTGAGGAAAAGTTCAAGGCGATCATCGAGGAAATCAAGGCCTCCGCGTCGCGCAATCAGCCGGTCCTGGTCGGGACAACAT
The DNA here is from genome assembly GCF_000016285.1 of Allorhizobium ampelinum S4. Lineage (NCBI taxonomy): Bacteria > Pseudomonadati > Pseudomonadota > Alphaproteobacteria > Hyphomicrobiales > Rhizobiaceae > Gillisella > Gillisella ampelina. The sequence goes on from NC_011989.1 coordinate 3,352,647, forward strand.
CGATTGAAAAGTCCGAACTGCTGGCCACCATGCTGCGCCAGAGCGGATTTACCGATTTCAGCGTGCTGAATGCCCGCTATCACGAGCAGGAAGCCTATATCGTCTCCCAGGCTGGTGTGCCGGGCGCCGTCACCATCGCCACCAACATGGCCGGTCGCGGTACCGACATTCAGCTTGGTGGCAATATCGACATGCGGCTTGAACGCGATCTGGAAGGCATGGAGCCCGGCCCCGAGCGCGACGCCAAGGAACAGGCGATCCGCGAGGAAGTCAAAGCGCTGAAGGAAAAGGCACTGGCCGCAGGCGGCCTCTACGTGATCGCCACCGAGCGCCATGAAAGCCGGCGCATCGATAACCAGCTGCGTGGCCGTTCTGGTCGTCAGGGCGACCCGGGCCGTTCGAAATTCTACCTGTCGCTTCAAGACGACCTGATGCGGATTTTCGGTTCCGACCGCATGGACAGCATGCTTCAGAAGTTGGGCCTGAAGGAAGGCGAAGCCATCGTCCATCCCTGGATCAACAAGGCGCTTGAACGCGCCCAGAAAAAGGTCGAGGCGCGCAATTTCGACATCCGCAAGAACCTGTTGAAATATGACGACGTGCTGAACGACCAGCGCAAGGTGATTTTCGAGCAGCGCGTCGAGCTGATGGATGCCGAAGACCTGACCGAAACCATCGACGACATGCGCCACGAGCTGATCGACACCATCGTGCGCACCCATATCCCGGAAAAGGCCTATGCCGAACAATGGGATGTGGCTGGCCTGAAGACGGCAATGACCGGAATCCTCAACCTCGACCTTCCTATCGAGGACTGGGCGCAGGAAGAAGGCATTGCTGAAGACGATATCGTCGAACGGGTCAAGAAAGCTGCCGACGAGGTCATGGCTGAGAAGACCGAGCGCTTCGGCCCGGAAATCATGGCCTATATCGAGCGTTCCGTGTTGTTGCAGACCATCGATAACCTGTGGCGCGAGCATATCGTCAACCTCGACCACTTGCGTTCTGTGGTGGGTTTCCGTGGCTATGCCCAGCGCGATCCCTTGCAGGAATACAAGGCGGAAGCGTTCGAACTGTTCCAGGCGCTGCTGGCCAATATGCGTGAAGGCGTGACCGCCCAGATGATGCGGGTGGAAATCGTCCGTGAAGCGCCCCCGGAGCCGACCCTGCCGATCATGCATGGTCACCACGAAGATCCGCAGACCGGCCAGGATGAATTTGCCGCCGCCGATGGCATCGTCGCCCCTGAGAACCGCAATCCCGCCGATCCCTCGACCTGGGGCAAGGTTGGACGCAATGAAATGTGTCCTTGCGGCTCCGGCAAGCGCTTCAAGCACTGCCACGGCGCCCTGCTGGCGTAAGACAATCAAAATCGGCCAGCCGGATGGGTTGGCCGATTTCTCACAGGCATAGGCTATTCAAACACTGACGGGCAGGCTTTTGTTAACCGTAAGCTGCCAAGACTGAATGCCCTGTCGCATATGTGCCTGTGAGTGTTGCGTGTTTATCATGGCGGTTATCCAGAGGGTGGAACATCTCCTGCCAGCCCGGCTGCATGGCCCGCTGCGCAGGATCGTCGCCGCCTTGTCCGCTCACGACGATGTGGCCCGCGCCCAGCGCATGGCGCTGATTGCCTTTGCCATCCGCATCGTCAGCGCAGCGATTGCCTTTTTCTCGCAGATCGTCCAAGCCCGGCTGATGGGCGATTTCGAATACGGTATTTTCGTCTTCGTCTGGGTCTTGGTCGTACTGTTCGGCAATCTATCCTGCCTGGGCTTTCATTCGACCGTCATCCGCTTTCTGCCGCAATATCACGCCCGAGGCGAAATTCCAGAAATCCGTGGCATCACGGTCACCATCCGGATCTTCGCGCTTGGCCTCGCCAGCTGTTTGACTGCAACCGGTCTTATCCTGTTGAATTTTTTCGGAGATCGGATTGCTGGCTACTATCTGACGCCGCTGTTTCTCGGCCTGTTCGCACTGCCGATGATTGCGCTGGGCGATGTGCTTGACGGGACGGCGCGCGCCAATAGCTGGCCCGTTGCAGCCCTCAGCCCCACCTATATCGTCAGGCCCGTGCTGATCCTGGCCTTCATGCTGCTGGCCGTCATGCTGGGCGCGCCACGCACCGCCACCACCGCCATGCAGGCGGCCCTTGCCGCCACTTATGTCACGACACTCAGCCAATTCGCCACCATTCACTGGCGTCTGCGGCGCAAATATCTACGGGGCCCTCGGCGGATCGATTTCATGGTCTGGTTTCGCGTTGCCATCCCGATTTTCCTGATCGAGGGCTTTCTGTTTCTGCTGACCAATTCCGATGTCATGGTGGTCGGGCTTTATCTGCCACCCGACCAGGTCGGGATCTATTTTGCCGCGGCAAAAACCATGGCCCTGGTGCAATTCGTCTATTTCGCGGTCAAGGCCGCAGCCGGACCGCGCTTTTCAGCACTGATGAATGAAGATGATATCCGGCCGCTGGCCCTGTTTGCCGGCAGAATGGCCCGCTGGTGCTTTTGGCCGTCGCTGATCATCGGTCTTCTGGTGCTGGCGGCAGGCGAAGTCTTGCTCGGTCTGTTCGGCCCGAATTTCACGGCAGGCTATCCATTGATGGCCATTCTGTTTGCCGGTGCCCTGACCAAGGCGCTGATCGGCCCCGGTGAGATGCTCCTGACCATGGCCGGGCGACAAAAATTGTGTGTGCTACTATATGTGATTGCTTTAGCATCTAATATCGGGCTGAATGTGACTCTCATTCCGCTTTATGGCCTCACCGGCGCGGCAACGGCTGCCGCCTCGGCAATGTTGGTGGAAGCGATCTTGTTACACATTGCCGTGCGCTATGCGCTTGGCATTGTCTTATTTGCATTTGCCGACCCATTGTCTCGCATGAAGCAAGACAGGCCCGCATGAAGCGAACCAGGTTGTAGGATATGAACACACTACCGGTGACCGACGAGACCAGCCGGGAAACGAGCACCGAGCGCCCGGTTCTGCATACCGTGTCTGCACCGGTCAATCGTCCGCCCGCCGATGGCCAGATTGCCGTGGGACGCCCCGGCCGCGATCTTTGGCTCTATCCACGCCAGACCAGCTACGACCTTGAACAGGAAATGGACTACCTGACCAACCGGGCGCTGGAGCAGAATGTCTTCTTCTCGGCCCGCTTTCTGGCCCCCGCCATCCCCCGCCTGGACGAGCGTGAAGTGCGCATGGCACTGATCCGCGACGAGCGGCAGGGTCGCAGCCGGATCCGGTTGCTGATGCCTTTCTCCGTGGAAAAACCGGGATTTGCAGTCGGTCCATCCATTGTTCGCGTCTGGTCCAACCCCTTCGGCCCGCTTGGCACGCCTCTGGTCGATGCAGAGGATGCGGTGGAAACGCTCGACAACCTTTTCGAAGGACTGAGCGATCCCAAAGCCAAATTGCCCTCCGTTCTCGTCCTGCCGGATCTGCGAATCGATGGGCCGGTCACAAAACTGCTGCGGGCCGTGGCGATCAGCCGTGACCTACCACTGACCGTGACAAATCCCTACCAGCGCCCAATGCTCGAGAGCCTGGAGGATGGAGAAACCTATCTAAGCCAGGCCATTGGCAAGTCCCATTGGCGCGATATGCGCCGGCAGATGCGCCTGCTGGGTCAGCAGGGCGAATTGACCTATTCCGTCGCCCGTCAGCCGCAGGATCTGCATGTCCGCATGGAGGAATTCCTGGCGCTTGAAGCCAGCGGCTGGAAAGGCCGCAAGCGTAGCGCCCTTGTCATGGACCGGCTACGAGCCGCCTTTGCCCGCGAGGCGATGACCAATCTGGCCGAGCGCGATTCGGTCCGCATCCATACGCTCGATCTCGATGGAAAAGCCATCGCCTCCATGGTTGTCTTCATTATGGGTGCCGAAGCCTATACGTGGAAGACTGCCTATGATGAGCGCTATGCGCGATATTCGCCCGGCAAGCTTCTGGTGGCTCGATTGACAGAATGGCATCTGGACGATGCCAATATTCTGCGCACCGATTCCTGCGCCGTACCCGATCACCCGGTCATGAGCAGGCTCTGGCGGGAGCGGGAAGACATGGGAACCATGGTTATCGGCCTGAAGCGCAATGCCGACCGCGATGTCCGCCAGGTGGCGGCGCAACTGCATCTCTATCGCAACACGCGCAATATCGCCCGCATCCTGCGGGACAAAGTGCTGGGCAGGCGCCAAAAAGACAGCTGATCATTGCGCGATATCATCCAGTCATCACGCCCGGCTGTGCCTGTTGCGGTTCATCGCGCTCACGCAGCAGGCGGCGGATCACCTTGCCACTGGTGGTCAGCGGCATATCGGTGATAAACTCCACTTCACGCGGATATTCGTGCATGGACAGCCGCTGCTTGACCCAATCAGCAATGTCACGGGCCAAGGCCGGTCCAGCCTGAAAACCCGGCGCGAGCACCACATAGGCCTTGACGATTTCAGTTCGCACCGGATCGGGCTTGCCCACCGCCGCCGCCAGGCGAACAGCCGGATGACCAACCAGACAATCCTCGATTTCCGCCGGGCCGATACGGTAGCCGGATGACGTAATGACATCATCGTCGCGACCGAAAAACTCCACATAGCCCTCGCTATCCTGGCGTCCGAGATCACCGGTCAGCATCCAGTCACCAATGAATTTCTGGCGGGTCGCCTGCGGATCATTCCAATATTCCAGGAACATCACCGGGTCAGGCCGGGCAATCGCCACCTGTCCGACCTTGCCGACTGGCAGCTCCCTGCCTTTGTCATCGATAATTGCCACGCGGTGGCCCGGCACCGGCTTGCCTATGGCGCCTGCCTTGCTGACGCCCAGCCGGGCTGCCGATGACAGCACGAAATTGCATTCGGTCTGCCCATAGAACTCATTGGGCGTGATACCAAGCGCCGTCTTGACCCATTGATAGGTTTCCCGCCCCAGCGATTCCCCTGCCGAACCGATGGAACGCAGCACAAGATCATAATGCTGGCGCGGATTGTTCACCGTTTTGAGCAGCCGCAAGGCGGTGGGCGGAATGAAGGCATTGCGCACCTTCATCTCCGCCATGATGCGAAAGGCCATGGCCGGATCAAATTTCTGGGCAGGCGACGACACGACCGGAACCCCCAGCATCAGGGCTGGCATCAGCACATTCAAAAGCCCGCCAGCCCAAGCCCAGTCCGAAGGCGTCCAGATTCTGTCGCCCGGTTGCGGTAGACCGTCATGGGCAAGCTGGAAGCCTGGAATGTGACCGGCAAGCACCCGATGCCCATGCAGAGCGCCCTTCGGCGCACCGGTCGTGCCAGAGGTGAAAATCATCAGTGCCGGATCGTCTGGCCCGGTCTGTGGCCCCTCAAAAGACGCGGAACCGCTCTGCCATAGAGTTTCAAAGGAAAGGACGCTGGGAGAAGGCGTGCCAATGGAAATAACCTCCCGAAGGTCCGGCAGGCTGGCCCGAATAGGCTCCAGCCGCGACAGACCGAAATCATTGGTGATGACCGCGCAGGCGCCCGCCGTCTTCAGCCGATATTCCAATGCATCGGCGCCAAATAGCAAGGCCAGCGGCAGAGCGATCGCGCCAAGCTTGTAAATCGCCACATGGGCGATGACAGTCTCAAACCCCTGCGGTAGCAGCAGAGCAACCCGCTCCCCAGGGCCAATGCCGAGCTGGCTTAGAGCATCCGCGAAGGCGTTGGATCGCGCAGCAAGCGCCCCATAGGTTAAAGTTCGATGCGCGCCGTCAGGTAAAAAATGCTCAAGGCAGATCCGGTCCGGCTCGCGGGCGGCCCATTCATCGCAAACGGCCCGTCCCATGTTGAACTGAGCTGGTATGGACCAGGAAAACGCATGACAGAGAGCCTCATAGGAAGCGCCGGCAGGTAGAAACATCGATCTTGTCCTGAATGAGTTCCCTGTCGCATTCCCCTGCACTGGCCAAACATTCAGAGAGTTTGCCGCAGATCCAGGATCAGCGTTTTTGTCAAATAGAGAAAAACGTCACTTGGCAAACCTATCATTCCTTTCGCAGTCGCACAATCCATCTCGCAAGCGCACACGACAGCGCTATGCACCGACTATAGCGCCTTCAGGTTTGCTGTAGCGCTTTATATATGCTGCATAATTTTCCTCTTAAACTCCAACCGGTATAACGCTAAAATTATGCAGTAGCCCGGGGGAAATACTGTGGCCCCATGCGCAGTGGAGAGAGGGCGTCAGGGCTTGATGTCTTGAAAATTGCCGGGTGGACGACATCCAGTATCGTTCAACCTTCGATTTTTAAGGTCGCAAAACCGGTTCCCTTTTGCTGGAACAATCCTGAGCCAAAAGGGTTGAAAGGCGGTAACGCGCGCGTGAAAGCGCCATGCCAGACCACGAAAACGTCGCGGACATGCCGTCTTTGCGACCAAGATCTGCGGCATTTTCCTGGTTTAAAAGCTCACGCACTTCAAAACGTGCGGAGCATAAAAGGAGGATACACATGCTGAAGAAAATCGTACCGGTCGTTGCTCTTCTCGGGCTTCTAGCTTCCTGCGGAGATGACAGCAGCTCCAAGAGTGGCAGTTCGACATCAACCCCCGGCACCAGTTCCTCGACAGGCGGCACCGGCAGCACGACAACGGCACCTGCTACGCCTGGAAGCAGCACAGGCAATAGTTCAGGGACAGGCACCAGCACGGGTACCCCATAAGCCTACCGATTCTGTCTTGATACAAGGTAGATATTGCCCGTTCAATGAGCGGGCAATATCCCTGTGTTGGTGAATGGCCATCTTGTTGAACTGTAAAATAGTTTTAAAAACAAACAAATTTGACTGTCATTCACTCGTGACTTGCATGGCAGAAATTCCAAAAAACCCTAAAAATATCTAGATTCTGCTTTTTTAAGCCACGATCATCCCTATCTATCCTGCCGGTTGCACACGGGATTGAAGCTTTAGGGATGCTTAAGAGAAATTGGATGGCTGAATGGCCGCATATGACGGCCCGGGCAATACGTTCGTCGCTGATAACAAAGATTTTTGTAATCTGCTTTATCTCCATTCACGTGCCACTTCTGGCGGTGGTTGCACATGTCCTTGGTGGCGGCGCACTGAGCGAAGCAAGCATTTTGCTTGTCCTGCTGATATCGACCTTGGCTGGAACGGCTGGCTGCCTGCTGTCGCTCTGGCGGATCATTCAACCGCTACGCCAACTCAACCACTCCATAGCCCGATACCGGCAGGAAGGGGCACCTGTTACCATCGCAGTCAAGACGAAAGATGAAATCGGCACTGTCGCCCAGGCGGTTTCAGCCCTGGTAACAGAATTGGACTGTTCTCTCAAAACCCTGACCCTTCAAGCCAATACTGATCCCCTGACCGGATTGGCAAACCGCCGGTTCATTCTGGCAAGAGGCACGGAGGCTCTTGACGAGACCCGCCGCAGCGGCGATCCCATGTGCCTTCTTCTCTTCGATCTGGACCATTTCAAGGGCATCAATGACGCATTCGGCCATGAAACCGGCGATAAAGCATTGATCGCAGCAGCACAGACAATCCGCAGTAATTTGCGACCAAACGATTTGGCAGGCCGGATCGGCGGCGAAGAGTTCTGCGTTCTTCTGCCAGGCACAAATCTGGTCCAGGCCCAAGCGATTGCCGAACGTCTACGCACCTGCCTGGAAAATATTTGTCTTGAACCACTGGCACCTGGCAGGATCACCGCCAGCTTTGGCCTTGCCCAATCCGCCGATCATTTTTCAACTTTCCAGAAATTCATGGCCGCCACCGATATGGCGCTCTACCGCGCCAAACAACATGGCCGCAACCGCATCCACTGCGAACCTCAAAACGCCCTCAGCTATTTGTGACAAAAAGCCAGCCACCAGACCGCAGCATTTTTGTCACCGGGCCAGCATTGGCTTAGGGAGCCCATGACTGACATGTTGAGCTCCGTCGTGAATGATTGGATATAGTCCGAACGGCGAAAGGCCATAAGTTCGCCTGGCAATCAGGCCTCCGCTAAGGCTGCCAGCATCTTGCCCTTTTAGGAGGGAAGTCTATTGTCGACCCGTTAATGACGTAAACAAGATATTTTCACGCGTTGACCGAGTGTGCCTTCAACGCGGCAGTTGTTGGAATTTGATGACGCGATAAGTGGAGGGGGCTTCCATGGACCACGTTCTGTGAACGTGCACCCCGATTTTGGGCCAGCGGGAGCTGGAATTGTCCGGGGTTAAGGCTCAGGTCGGCGGTGGTGCCGGTGAGCCGTTCATAAGCGAAATCGGCACCTTGTTGCCGATGGCGCTGTGTGGCCGGAACTCGTTATAGTCTCTACGCCAATCCTCCATCTTTGCCCTTGCGTCGTCAAGGCTCATAAACCAGTGGGCGTTCAGGCACTCTGCCCGGAACTTGCCATTAAAACTCTCGATGTAGCTGTTGTCCGTCGGCTTGCCCGGCCGCGAGAAGTCAAGCACGACGCCTCTATGATAGGCCCAGAGATCGAGGTCACGAGAGATGAATTCGCTGCCGTTGTCCACCCGAATGGTGGCCGGGTAACCGACCTGCCGGCATACGCGTTCGAGGGTCTGCACGACGTCTTCCCCTTTATAGCTGAAGCGGTTCACTGGACTAAAATCGCAATCCCTCCAGAACTGCTTGAGCGTGATTTCAAGGGATTGCCAAGGACTAAGTAATGACGAAGTGGCTTCGATTGCCGATTTAACGCGAGTGTTGAACATTTAGGTTCGTTGGTTGTGGAGCAGCACCGAAGGTCAACCCCGCTCAAAAGGCAGTAAGCACCTGATTTTAATCGCAAACTCGCAACAAGAGCGAAGTCATCGTCGACACCGATCGTGATCCCATACGATCTCAATTTCATCTTAATAAATCAGTGCCTTACGGGAACAATCGCAGGGGTAAACATCCAACGCTGCTTCACAAATACGCATGAAAGACCAATCATGAAGATTTTCAAGATTGCGACTATATTCGTCGTAATGGCGGTATTGTGCATTTTCCTGGGCTATCAGACGGCTGTATGGTCCGGGATAAGTGGGATCTACGAATGCAATGATGTTGCTTGCCCGTTTGTTGTGACCTTTGTGACCTTTGTGACCGGGCCACTGCTGAGTATTGCTTATGCATTCGTAGCCGGCGGCACTACCTGCTCTGGCGGCGCATTCACCGCTGAATATAGTGACCGCTAATTCCCCGTCGCCTTTTCGCGCTTGCGTGTTTAGCGCGTGAAGTGTCGAATTTAAATGGAATGAAGGGAAGAAGCGAACCGGTGGGTTTGAAGATTGAATGATCATGAGCAGTCTCTGAAAACGATGCACTAGACCTGCGATGGGTAATCCTCAATGAGCCGAGAAATTGTGCTTCGGCCCAAGTCGGCCATGATAGGGTTTGTGTCTTTATAATACCAAACTAAGCCCATCGCTTGCTGGAATGCCCATGCCGCGCCTCGGTGCCATTCAAGGTCATCAACTTGCAGACCTTCGCGGAAGACCGCTCGAGTATCCCGATCTAGCAGATGCCAACCGGCGACGAGATCAAGCGATGGATCGGCGGGAGCAAAACCGCCAGTGTCAAGCACTCCAACCAAGTGTTCGCCATTGACTAAAAGATTTGTAGGAATGATGTCCTTGTGGCTCATCACTTCGCGATTTGGAAATGGCAATTCGCGAAGGCTTCTCCACATGCTGCGTAGGTGATCAACATCAAGAAGGTGTTCACTCTTAGAGAAGCACACCTCCATCCACCCATCATGATCGGTCAAATTTCCGCCTCTACCCCGCCCCTCAAATGTCCGTCCGTTCAAATTCGATGTGCGAAGTGTAATGATCAGTCTTACAAGATCGAGCGCAAAAACAGGCGAGTTGCATAGTCCAGTCGGCGTAGCAATTTGTCCCTCGATCCAAGTTTGTACATACCACGGCAGCGGATAGTCAGAACTTTGCCGCCCGATTCCGACTGGCTTAGGACTGGGAAAGAGGCAACATTCGTTGAATTCCGCGCTGGCTCTGGCTTCTGCTTCCAGTAAACGGGTGCATTCGGCGGGGTCCATCATCCGCAGAGGAAAGCGAGCAGCGTGCTTGGCACCAATTCGAAAGATCGCATTGGCTGTGCCTGCTGTTTCCAGTTCAATGATTTCTTCGCCTCGAAACTGCGGAAACTGGTCAGCGATCAAATCTCTCACGTGCGCCGCGTTGATGTTTATTTGATCGCTATGCATCGCCGCCATTCCTCAAACATCTACGCTGCCATAACCTTTATATATGACGACTTTTTGAAATGAGATCGTCTCCAGTCTGACTGTTTTTCGAGCGTAAAAGACGAAAGCGGCCAGAGCATCTCGGTTCGTCGACTTCCGTCATTGGCCTGAAGCAGACGTCATGCGGCTTTCACAAACGTGGAAATGATCCCCGCGAGAAAGACCTGCTGCGCGGGCTGAAGCCCGTGACGTATTCAAGAAGATTTCCGGTACATTCTACCGCTCTGGTCTGACGGATAGAGTTCACCAAGTGTTGCACCCGCCGAAACCGAACAGTGCAGGGCGCTATCATCGTCCTGGCGAGTGGACCCTTTACACGAGCGCCGCCCTGGAGTGGTCCACGCGCTACCCGATCGCAGTGGAGCGGGCGTCGCGATATTCTACAACGTGTACAACGTGCCAATGGCGTCAAACTTGAATTCGCAGGTTAACATGCCGATGCGCTCGACATGTGGTACTTCAGCGCGTCGACGATGGCGTTTTTTGTCACCTATGCGTAGATCATAGCCATCTTCGCCGTGTCATATGACCGGGCCCATAACGTCGGGTGTTCACGAACGTCGGATTTCAGAATCCGCTTACCGCATAGTGAATGACCAGAATGGGGGCATTCCTGTCGCAAGATTCGTCGCTTCATGGCCAAACACTCAGCTTCCAAGCTAAGCTGGAAAGCCGTCACGCCATCTCAAGGGACGAAGATTCCATTCCCGGCGCTGGAGACTTCGAATGCGGGTGGGAAGCGTTCAGTCGCCGAGCCACGATATCGTGGTTGAGCCACAGGGCAGGACCGGAGGGGTCTGACGATTCGCCAAAAATGAGCTGCCCGGTTGCCTTCACAACGAGACCGCTCAGGAGGTCGCTAATCATCACCTTGTTATTGCGATGCATCTGGGTGATCCCGTTGGACGTGCTGATGGTCAAATCAGCCTGTGCCTGGCTGTTTGCCATGGGCCATGCCGAAAAGTCATAGAACGGGCGCATGACCTCGCTGGCCTGCATATCGGTGATCTTTTGGAAGACATGCTTCATGGTTATGCCGTCTGCCAGAAGTTGCTGGCAGGCTTGCCACTGTTCGTCTGCCCATTTGCCGCCGTTTTCTTTCTTCAACGCAAGCAGCAGCGGTATCAGGGGCAGTTCGATACCCGTGAACACATCGGAGGAATTGGTCCGGATTTCGGGGCAGTTATAGACAGTTGCCTTGATCCCTGCCGCCCAGGCTTGCTCTGCAATGCCTTCGAGCCGCATCTTCGCATAACCCTGGGTGTAGTTGGTGTAGGTCTGCCAACGATAGCTTCCGTCAATGAGGACCGACGATCCGTGGTAACCATAGGCCGTATATCGTACTTGACCACCCGAAGCTTCCACGCGCTCGCGGATCGCCGCGCTGAAATCAATGAGATGGCGAAAGGTGTTTGCGGAGACGTCGTCAAAATTCTGCAGGATGAGTTTTCCCATGTCACTGTCGAGCAAGGTCTGCGACGACATGTGGCGACGTCCGGTCCCCTTGTAGATTCGATTGGCGACGACCAACAATACCTTCGCCTTCGGGATGCCCCCGGCCATTGTGTGGGCAAAGAAGACATTGCGGCCAGCGGCGATCATCCCGTCGAGAACGGTCATGACTTTCGAAAGCGCCTCTGTAAAACGCGCAGTGGCGATGTCGCGGCATTGCCCGAGATAGCCCCAGTCGAGCGTGTCGTGTTCCCAGCTCTCAAGCGTCATCGTTGCCAGGAGATCGGTGGGAGTTGGGCCGTCTTCGGGCGCATCGAGATCGAAACCCGCCATAAGAGGTATGTTGATGATCCTGCCGCCCAGCTGGCCCTCCGCCGAAGACAGCTCCTCGGCGTCAAGCGGCCGCAGCGCGTTGTTCTCGTCGCGCCGCCCGACGGTGATCCCGACAACCTCCATTCCTGCCCGCTTGGCTTCATCGAGCAATCCGGTAGCGTATCCGCGGCCGAACAATTCGCCGAAAAGGACGAAAACATCGCCTTTACGGAAGACCGTGTTTTCGGAAAGACGATTCAGTGCAACCGGATTTTCCATCTGTCAGCTCTTTGATTCGTGTGTCGTCGAGCAGTGGCTCATACGGGCTTTTACAAACACATGCCCGCACTGGCGCCGAATGGGAACTCATTTTCGGTGACCGTTCATTTCAAAACGTGAAGTCGGTCTCTGCTGGTCCTGCAATGGGGCGAAATGCCGAGGCTCTTGGAGATCGGCGCGGCGATAAGAAACGAGTTCGCTGGGAACGCTCGTCCCGCGAATGCTTGCGAGGCTATTGGCGCGTTCTATCATTGTCGAAATCACCTTTCGGCCGCGTTCCGGACGTGACTGCTGAACAGCAGACCGACAGCTTTCAGGATCCAATGCGGGTGATGTGAACGACCGGCATGGGGGCGCAAAGCAGAAGTGATTTCTGCTAGAGTTCGGTCGCAATCATGGTCGCGTTGCGACAACACTGGCCATCATGATTATCTACAGGGTTTACGTCTCTTGCCGTCGTTGATCCCGTTACCCTTGTTTGCGATCAAACAGGGGAAAGCGGATCAATCTGATTTACCCCCAAGCCTGGACCGTCTGCCCTCCAAACATCACCTGCGTTGGCAATGTGAAGATAAAGTAGGGGTTGAACGATGGCGGTGCGCTGATTTGATCCAGTCGATTGAGTTGATCGGCTGTCAGCGCCACCTGCAGCGATGCCACATTCTGCGCGAGCTGCTCGGCTCGGCTGGCACCGACGAGAATGGTATCGACGCCGGGACGCTGTATCGTCCATGCCAGCGCCACTGCCGCCATCGGCTGTTCAAGTTCCGTGGCAACCTGCCGCACCACATCGACGACGTCAAAATTATGCTCGGTGAACAACATGCCCCCGAAAGGGTTGTCGCCGTTCAGTCGGCCGTTGCTATCGCTTTCGTCGTCAGACGAAGCCTTGTCCGGAAGGCCACCCCTTACCCCGGCTTGTGCGAGCATGTCGCGACCGTATTTGCCCGTGAGCAATCCAGCTGCCAAAGGGCTCCATGGAACAAGCCCCATCCCAAACTCTGCGGCTGCCGGAAGGATGTCGAGTTCGACGCCCCGATCTACGAGGGAATAGGCATATTGCAGCCCGATTGGCATTGGAAGTCCGTGGACCGCCGCCAGCGTCGCGATCTTTGCAACATACCATGATGGCGTATTGGAGAATCCATAGTGGAGGATTTTCCCACTGCGGACTGCATCGGTCAGGGTCTGGAGCACCTCTTCGGCAGGCGTGGTCCGATCCCAAACGTGCATCCAGTACATGTCGATGTAGTCCGTCTTCAGCCGCTTCAGCGAGCCTTCGATCCCGAGCCGGATGTTCTTGGCTCCATTGCCACCATGCAGAGGTGTTCCCTGGCTGCGCGCAAAGCCTGACTTGGTGGCGATAACGAGTCTGTCGCGAAGGCCGGTTTCGGCAACAAATGCGCCCAGCATCTCCTCGCTGCGGCCGCCTGAATAGACGTCAGCAGTATCAAAGAAATTGCCACCCGCCGCGACATAGGTGTCGAAGAGTTGGCGCGATCCTTTCATCCCTGCGCCCCAGCGCTCGGCACCAAACGTCATTGTTCCAAGCGCCAACGGGCTGACGATGAGGCCGGATCGGCCCAGTGTGCGGTAGCTTGACAGGTCCATGTTGAATTCCTTGAGTGTGTTTCGAAAAGTTTCTGCTGACACCCTAGCCGGTCGCATGCCTCTCGATTAGCCGTTGCGCGCGGCATGAACTTGTGAGCACGTTGCAGCAATGGAACGAGGCGAACTGAACGATCTCTTGGCTTTTGCCGCCGTCGCACGCGAGCGGAGCTTCACAAGGGCCGCAGCATCCCTGGGAATATCGCCCTCGGCGCTGAGCCATGCCATGCGCGGATTAGAGGAAAGACTTGGTGTCAGGCTGCTGGCAAGGACCACACGCAGCGTCGCTCCGACGGAAGCCGGCGACAGGCTGCTGCAATCCATCCGGCCAGCATTCGCATCGATCGAGGATGGGCTTTCGGCGCTGGCCGAATGGCGTGACAGCCCTTCAGGCTCAGTGCGGATCACGACCTTCTCTTACCCTGCAAAAACCGTTCTCATGGCGAAGCTTCCAGCGTTCCTCCTGTCACATCCCGAAATCCAGGTCGAAGTGAATATCGATGACCGGCTGACAGATATCGTCGCCGAAGGCTACGACGCCGGAATAAGGTTCGGCGAGAACGTCGCGAAGGATATGATCGCCGTGCGGGTCGGCCCGGACCTTCGAACCATCGTAGTCGCGACGCCCTGTTATTTCGAGCACCATCCGAAGCCGAAAACGCCTGGTGATCTTGAAGTCCACAACTGCATTGGATATCGGCTCGCAAGCGCTGGCGGACTTCTTCCCTGGGAGTTTGAACGCGATGGACGTGAGATCAAGGTCAGAACCTCCGGTTCCTTTGTCGGCAATGACGGCGATCTCGCTGCCGCCGCCGTCAGGGCCGGGGCAGGCCTTGGCTACCTGTTGGAGCATGATGTTGCCGAGGACATTGCCTCCGGCCGATTGATCCAGGTTCTCGACGAGTGGTGTCCGCAATTTCAGGGCTGCTACCTCTATCACCCGAGCCGCCGTCAGACGCCACCGGCACTGCGCGCCCTCATCAGTGCGCTGAAAACGGAGAGCTGATAGTTCTCGGCGCCGAACATCGCCCACCAGCACATTGATCACAGCCGCGCACCAATGATTTTCAAAGATGCTCCATGGCCGATCAAAGCGCGAGTAAGTGGCGTGCGTGGGATTTTCTCGACAATATGTTGTCAATCAGCGTTTAAAAGTTTCCAGTTCAGTCGTTCCATCAGCGTTGGCGGCTCCCGATATCCGCCACCCTGCTTAGGCTATCTTAAATGTTTGAGACGGGGCCGAACCTAGAAAGCCCGCTTCTAGGGGCTGCCCTGCAAAATCTGCTTTTGACTTGTCCGGCGTTCTCCAAAAATTGCGACGGAAAAGGGCCGGTGCTTAATTCACAGACAAGTGGCCGGACGATCGTAGGTGCGGATCTCGCTAATTCGCGTCGACAATAAACATACGTGCTTCCTGGGCCTCATCACGCTCGACCTTGATTGGCACATATTCTGACGACTTATAAAACGCCTGCGCATCGGCAAGGGTGGCGAATTCGAAGATGCCAGCCATAGGCAATGGGGTCACGTCCCCTTCCAGAATCTCGGCTACCGGCCCAAAGTGCAGGATACGGCCCCCGGCTGCCTTTAACGCGGCTTGAAAGCGCGGCGCTAATGCGGCTTGCTTGGCTGGATCTTTGATACGCAGATTGACGTGAACATAGGCAGTCATAGTGCAGCTCCCGAGAATACTGTATATACAGTATTCAGTGAGTCGGAGATTGTCGAGACCTGCAAATGACAGACACTTCAGATTTCTATCGCCGCGTCGAAACCGAGTGCCCGGCCTTCCAGGCCAGGGTCGCCGCGAGGGCCTTGACACGCTATTACAATGCCTGCTTTCGACCCCTAGGGATCACCGCAGAGCAGTTCAGTCTTCTGGTGGGGATTGGCGGTAGCCACGAGCCAACGCTCGCTGAACTGGCGGCACGCGCCGGGGTCGACGCCACCACTCTCAGCCGGAGCGTAAAGAGCCTGGAACGGAACAATCTCGTGCATAGTCACGGAGGGCGGGGCCGGGCCGGCAAACGCCTGGCGCTTACCGACAAAGGCCTCCAGTTGATGGCCAAATCTATGGCCACCTGGGAGGATGCCCGCGTCCGTCTGGCTGAGGCTCTCGGTGAGGAAACATCACATGTTGCGGGAAGCGTGATGTCTCAGCTTGCTGTCGCCGCGCAGACCGCGACCTCTGCGGCCGGTTTCGGAGTGGCGGAATAGCATGGTTAGGCGCCCTCAATTCTGTCGTCTGGCCCGCACGCGTGGCCCTTGAAAGCTGCCGCTCGATCAGGTGAATGGCGATCTATGCTTAGGTGACAAAGACCCAAACGGTCACCGACACTAAAAATGCCAATCGGAAGAGGACTGCCAAGAACGCCGTTGACAAGCTCATCCCAGAACAAAAAAACACCGAGATTGTCCCAGGCATTCCGGGGCAGACAAAAGATGTGACAAAAACACCTTAAACTCTCAATGATTTCAATACATCAAAGATGTTGATGGTGCCCCTTGCCGGAATCGAACCAGCACTCCTCTCGGAACCTGATTTTGAGTCAGGCGCGTCTACCAATTCCGCCAAAGGGGCACTTAGAGAGTAGAAGGACGAACTACACGGAGGAAGGGGGGTCGGTCAACCGGGTTTTTTACAAATTTCCGGTTTCACGCAAAAGTTAGGCATCCGGGCAATATCACTGTTTTCGCCGCATTTACAGCCCATGGGCTTTGCGCATAAAGACTTGACGGAACGGCAGATATTCAGTCTTTCGTCATCTTGAATGCTGCGCCGCAATGGCAAAGACCCTCTGCATTAGAGCATGTCGCGCAAAAGTGTGCAGCGGTTTTGCGGTAACGACATGCGTAAAAACAAAAACTTAAAGCGCGTTGCTTGAGGCTGATAAGCCGCAACACGCTTTAGGACCAAGGAGCGATCATGCTGCGACGCCTTTACGACTGGACCATGTCGCTTGCCGCCCGCAAATCTGCGGAAGCCTGGCTTGGGGCAATCTCCTTTGTGGAAAGCTCGATCTTTCTTGTCCCTGCCGATGTGCTGTTCCTGCCCATGGCGCTGGCCAAGCCGGAAAAGGTCTGGCGCTATGCGACCATTGCCACCATCACCTCGGTTTTGGGCGGCATAGCTGGTTGGTTTCTCGGTTATTACGCCTATGAAAGCATTGCCCGGCCAATCCTTGAGTTTTACGGCAAGGCCGATGCCTTCGACCAGCTGCGCCTGTCGGTGGACTATGAAACGGTGGTGCTGCTGTTGATCACCTCCGGCCTGGCCCATCTGCCCCCCATCAAGGTCGTGACCATCCTGTCGGGCGTCGCCCATGTGAATATCTGGTTGTTCATCATGACCGCCATCGTCGCGCGTGGAGGCCGGTTTTTCCTTCTGGCCTGGCTGCTGCGTCGCTACGGTGAGCCGATCCGCCATTTCATTGAAAAACGCCTCGGCCTGATCGCCGCTATCGGCGCTATCGTGCTGATCGCCCTGTTCGTCGCCTATCGCCTCCTTGTCCATTGAAAGATGAGGATTGGAGAACCATCATGACCACGCTTTCTTCCAACCGGCCCGGTCTTGCCCCTGCCCTCCTGTTGACCCTTGGCATGGCCGGGGTTGTCGGCTCGGCTTTGGCCTTTGAATATCTCGGCGGCTATATTCCCTGCGAGCTTTGCCTGTTGCAGCGTAAGCCTTATTACATCGGCGCAGCAATCGGAGTGGTGACGGTCATCGCCGCCACCATCAACCTACCCGCCAAAGTCACGAAAAGCCTGATCCTGCTTCTCGGCCTGATCATGATCGTCAGCGCTGGCCTCGGCGTTTACCACGCAGGCGTCGAATGGCATTTCTGGGAAGGGCCGAGCGCCTGCTCCGCCACCAGCGGCGCAGGCTTCAACGGCAGCGGCGACATCCTCTCGCAGCTCAACAGCTTCAAAGGACCGTCCTGCACAGAAGCGGCCTTGCGGATTTTCGGCCTGTCGCTGGCCGGCTGGAATGTCCTGACCAGCCTCGTTCTCGCCGCCATCGCTTTCTGGGGCGCTCGGCGCATGACGGCTTAAGGCTGCAATTCGGAATCCCAATAGAGATAATCCACCCAGCTTTCATGCAGATAGTTGGGTGGAAACGACCGGCCATTATTATGCAGGTCCTGCACGCTTGGCTGATAGGGCTTCTGGGCCGGGAACATATTGGCCTGTTTCGGCAGTTTAGACCCCTTGCGCAGATTGCAGGGCGAACACGCCGCCACGACATTCTGCCAGGTGGTTTCCCCACCATGGGCGCGGGGAATGACGTGATCGAAGGTCAGGTCGTCAGGCGAGCCGCAATACTGGCACTGAAACTTGTCGCGCAGAAACACGTTAAAGCGTGTGAAGGCAGGATTGCGGGTCGGCTGCACATAGGTTTTCAGGCTGACCACGCTGGGAAGCCGCATAGAAAAGCTGGGTGAACAGACCGAATGATCGTATTCGGCGATGATATTCACACGGTCAAGGAAAACCGCCTTGATCGCGTCCTGCCAGGACCACAACGACAAGGGATAATAACTCAGTGGCCTATAATCAGCGTTGAGCACAAGCGCTGGTAAGGACTGGGGCGAAACTGCAATCGTCAAGGCGTTCTCCTGATCGATTCGGCATCTGCTCCCTCTATATTAGGCTTGCTGTTACAGGATTGTGAAGCCCAATAAATAAGCAGTGAACTGATTCTCCATCAGACCGGCACCGGCGCTGCTTCGCGTCGTAAACGCGCCGCATAAAAGGCCCAGAACAACCGTGCCGCAATGGCGCGGTATGGCCGCCAGGTCAGTGCAATTCGGGTGGTTTCGCGGATGTCCGGGCGCGTGGCAAGGCAAAGGCCATCTCCCACAGCCGCCCGCAGTGCCACGTCACCTGCCGGAAACACATCTGCGTGACCGCCACAAAACATCAGATAAACTTCCGATGTCCACAGCCCAATGCCACGCAGCCGGGTCAGCTCGGCAATACCGGTCTCCACCGGCTGATCGAGGATGGCGAAGAGATCGATGTCACCAGCCTGGACAGCAGAGGCCAAACCGCTCAGGCAGGCATGCTTGGCGCGCGAAAGACCGAGCGAAAGCGCTGCGTCACCCAGCGCCAAATAGGCGGCGGGTTCGGCTGTTCCCATCGCCTCACACAGCCGCCGCCAAATCGCATCAGCACTGGCGCGTGACACCATTTGCGAGACGATGATGAAGGCCAGCCCTTCGAAACCCGGTTCCGTCAACCGAAGCGGCAAGGGTCCGGCCTCGCGGGCAATGGCATGCAGCCGGGGATCGATATCCAGCAAGGCCTCAAGGCCGGTGGCAAGATCCGCTTGGTTGCGAATTCGCATCATCTCGGCCATGTCTTTTCCTCCCGCTATAAATCATGCCAAAACAAACCATGTCCGATCACCACCATCCTTTACCTGTTTCGCAAAAACCAGTCTTGCGTTTTGCGCCCAGTCCAAATGGCTATCTTCATCTCGGCCATGCCCTTTCGGCACTGATCAATGCCGATATGGCTGAGGCGACCGGTGGCCGGCTGCTGTTGCGGATCGAGGATATCGATATCGACCGCTGCACGCCCGCATTCGAGGCGGCGATCTATGAGGATCTCGCCTGGCTTGGCGTGACATGGGAACATCAGGTGCGCCGCCAGTCAGAGCATATCGACGCCTATCGTTCTGCCTTGGCAAAGCTTCAGGCGATGGATCTGGTCTATCCGGCCTTTCTCAGCCGCGCCGAGATCAAGCAGCAGGCGCAGGCCGCAGAGGCGCAAGGCAAGGTCTGGCCCCGCGACCCGGATGGTGCCTGGCATTATCCGGCAGGCGAACGGCAGATGGACCGGCATTTGGCGCAGCAACGGATCGACCGGGGTGAGCGCCACAGCCTGCGCCTGGATACCGGCAAAGCACTGTCCATGATTGGCGCCGACCTGCATTGGGAGGAAAGAACCGGCGACACGGTGCAGCAGATCACCGCCGATCCGACCATCTGGGGCGATGTCATTCTCTGGCGTTGGGATGCGCCCTCCAGCTACCACCTGTCTGTTGTCGTGGATGACGCCCTCCAGGGTGTGACCCATGTGGTGCGCGGCGAGGATCTCTATCACGCCACCGCCGTCCACCGCCTGTTGCAAAGCCTGCTTGGCCTGCCCATACCGACCTATACGCACCATCGGCTGATAATCGGCGAGGACGGGCGCAAACTGTCAAAGAGCCTGCAATCGGCAGGTCTCCGGCACTTGCGCGCAGATGGCCTCTCACCCCTCGACATCCGTAGGCTGGTGGGGATTGCGGTCTGACATTCGCCGTGATCGCGTACGCGGCCTGGAAAACTTCATCAATGCCGCGTTGAATTCCGCGCCGATCAGGAACAGCACGCCCAGCATGTAGAGAAATATGATCACCACCATAACCGAGGCCAGACCGGCATAGGTGGCGGCATAATTGGCAAAGGTGGCGAGATAGGCGGCAAAGGCCAGCGCACCCAGCAGCCAGAGCAACAGCGTCAGGCAGATGCCGGGCAGAACATCAATCAGACGCCGCCGGTCCGCCGGGAGCCACAGATGCGAAATCGTCAGACCGACTGCCAGCAGGATTAGAGTGCCAAGCACGCTCCAATTCGATACCAGCGCCAGGAAATCCTTCAAAAGCGGAAATTGCCGCTCGGCAAAGCGCAGCGCAATTGGCACAGCGATCAGCAGCACGCTAATGACAGCGAAGGCGGCAACCCCCATGATGACGAAACCAAGGCTGATGAGCCGGGTAATATACCAGGGCCGGGTTTCCGTGACCCGATAGGCACGATTCAGCGCCGTGCGTAGCGCTTCCACCCCGTTTGACGCGAAATAGGCTGCCGCCAGCACCGAAATGGTCAGTAGCCCGCCGCGCGGAATGGTCAGCACCTGCACCACCTGCTCGGAAATCGGCTTGGCGATTTCTTCCGGCCAGGTATCGAAAATAAAATGGATGGCTGTTGGTGCAAAGGTATTGGCACCGAGAAGACCGGCAAGCGCCGTGCCGAAGATCAGGAAGGGAAACACCGCCAGCAAGATCGACAGCGCCACATGGCTCGCCATCGCCCAACCATCATCCTCGGTGAAATGCCAGACCGCATCAAAGGCCACCTTGTAAAGCCTGCCCAGATAGGACCGCATTCCGTCTCCCGTTCATTTATTTCATGACTGCTTCTCAAGCGGCCTGCCACAATTGCCTATATCTGTCGAATATGGGAGACCCTATCGTATTTGTAAGAGGAAAATCTCATATGGCCGCACAGAAAAGCATTATCGTCACCGGCTGCTCCTCCGGCATCGGAGCCTACTGCGCCCGCGCCCTGAAGCAGGATGGCTGGCGGGTATTTGCCACCGTGCGCAAGGCCGAAGACTTAAAAGCCCTTGAGGATGACGGTCTTGAAGCGCTGCTGATGGATTACCGCGACACGGCAAGCATCGCGGCCCTCGCTGAGACCGTGTTGTCGCGCACCGGCGGGCGGCTGGACGCCCTGTTCAACAATGGCGCCTATGGACAGGCAGGTGCGGTCGAAGATCTGCCAACGGAGGCGCTTCGTGAACAGTTCGAGACCAATGTCTTCGGCTGGCACGACCTGACACGGCGGATCGTGCCGGTGATGCGCGCGCAAGGGTCGGGCCGTATCGTGCAATGCTCGTCTATTCTCGGCCTCATTCCCTATCGCTGGCGCGGCGCCTATACGGCGTCCAAATTTGCGCTGGAGGGCCTGTCGCTGACCCTGCGCATGGAGCTGGACGGCAGCGGCGTCATGGTCAGCCTAATCGAGCCGGGTCCGATAGAAAGCCGTTTTACCGCCAATTGCCTTGAGGCCATCAAACGCAATATCGACGTGGAAAATTCGGTCCATGCCGCAGATTACCGGCGTCAATTGGCCCGCCTTGACGGCACCGGACCGAAAAAACGCCACAAGCTTGGACCGGATGCCGTGTATAAAGTGTTGCAGCACGCCTTGACCGCGAAGCGTCCACGGCCACATTATCTGGTCACAAAACCGGCGAAACAGGGCGTCGCACTCAAACGGCTGATGCCGTCCGATCTCTTCTATCGGCTGATGCGGGCGCTGGATTGATCGGATAGGTATTCATAATAAGGTCAGCGGCGCATCATGTCCTCATTCACCACCATTCTGGCCATTATCGTCATGGGGCTTGTCGCGCTGGTTCTGGTGCGCGGGCTGTTCAACATGATGAAGGGCGGCGATGCCAACCGTTCCAACAAGCTAATGCAGATGCGTGTGCTGCTTCAGGCCATTGCCGTGGTGCTGATCATGCTGACATTGTGGATCACCGGCGGCGGCCGTTAGGTCTGTCAGGCTCCACTTTTCCTAACAGTCTGTCCAAAAATTGCCGCTGGCCAGCAGCAATTCTTGAGCAGGCTGTCAGGCAAACTCTCATAATGCGGGTACCACCCGCTTTCTCAAGACGAATGGTTCCATGGTAAAACTCAATAAAATCTACACCCGAACCGGCGATGACGGCACCACGGCGCTGGTCTGCGGCCCGCGCCGCTTCAAGCACGATCTGCGTGTCGATGCCTATGGCACGATCGATGAGGCCAACAGCGCCATCGGTGTTGCCCGACTGTACACGGCAGGCGATGAGGTGCTGGACGCCATGCTGTTTCGCATCCAGAACGACCTTTTCGATCTTGGTGCTGATCTGGCCACGCCCGATACCGGCGAAAAACTGGAATGGGAACCCTTGCGCGTCGTCCAGAGCCAGGTGGACAGGATCGAACAGGAAATCGATGCGCTGAACGCCCATCTCGAACCGCTGAAATCCTTTGTCTTGCCCGCAGGCTCACCAGCCTCCGCCAATCTGCATCTGGCCCGCACCATAGCAAGACGCGGCGAACGGATCATCGTCGATCTGATGCAGATCCCCGGCGAAGCCGTCTCGGCACCAGCGCTGAAATATGTGAACCGGCTCTCCGATTTCCTGTTCGTCGCCGCCCGCTATGCCAATGAGATTGGCAAGGCCGATGTTTTGTGGGTGCCTGGAAAAAACCGGTAGCGACAGCATCGCGCAGCAAACCGATTTTGGTTGGATGAAAGGCAATATTTGACGTGAACGTAAAAGTTAGGTAATTCTTGCCTCGGAGCATCAGTCTGCGGGAGGAGCATCGCAAGAATGAATGGCACCGTTGTCATGGAGGAAAAAATGCGTATCCATGTCGCCAATTGACAATCTCCAACGTGCAAAATGCCGCAGTCTGGCGTTTGCCTGAAAACGGAACATTGATGTTTCGACTGGCAGATAAACTGGGCTGTCGCATCTAAAAGAGAGTGGAAACGCGGCTGCATCATTCCCTAAATCGTCGCTGATCTATGGAATTATGCAGGAATAAAGCAATTGCGGCACCGCATGTCATCATGCGCAAGGCCCACTAGAAGGTGAAGCAAGGAAGGACCCCATGAAGATTCTCGTGCCCGTCAAGCGCGTCGTCGATTATAACGTCAAGATCCGCGTCAAGCCGGATGGCTCCGGCGTCGAGCTTGCCAATGTGAAGATGTCGATGAACCCGTTCGACGAAATTTCCGTTGAGGAAGCGCTGCGCCTGAAAGAAGCGGGCAAGGCAGAGGAAGTGGTCGTGGTTTCCATCGGCCCAGCCAAGGCTGAAGAAACCCTGCGCACTGCCCTTGCCATGGGTGCAGACCGGGCCATTCT
Source organism: Allorhizobium ampelinum S4 (assembly GCF_000016285.1). NCBI lineage: Bacteria > Pseudomonadati > Pseudomonadota > Alphaproteobacteria > Hyphomicrobiales > Rhizobiaceae > Gillisella > Gillisella ampelina. The sequence continues at coordinate 3,376,244 of NC_011989.1, forward strand.
GGTGGAAACCGAGGATGCCGTCGAGCCGCTGGCCGTCGCCAAGATCCTCAAGGGCATCGTCGAGGCCGAGGCCCCGGGCCTGATCATCGTCGGCAAGCAGGCAATTGATGATGACAGCAACCAGACCGGCCAGATGCTCGCGGCCCTCTTGGGCTGGGCGCAGGCCACCTTTGCTTCCAAGCTGGAGATCGGCGACGGTTCGGCCAATGTCACCCGCGAAGTCGATGGCGGCTTGCAGACCATTGCCGTCAAACTGCCAGCCGTGGTCACCACCGACCTGCGCCTGAACGAGCCGCGCTATGCCTCGCTGCCCAATATCATGAAGGCCAAGAAGAAGCCGCTCGACAAGAAGACGCCTGCCGATTTCGGTGTCGATACCACACCGCGCCTCAAGGTGCTGAAAACCGAGGAGCCGGGTGGCCGCAAGGCGGGCATCAAGGTCAAGTCGGTGGCCGAACTGGTCGAAAAGCTTAAGAACGAAGCCGGCGTGCTTTGATTTCGGATTGGGAGATATAGTAAAATGGCCATTCTTCTTCTGGCAGATCACGACAACGCAACCATTTCCGAACAGACCGCCAAGACCCTGACGGCAGCAGCCAAAATTGGCGGCGATATCCATGTTCTCGTCGCAGGTGCAAACGCTAAACCCGCCGCAGACGCCGCCGCCAAATTGTCCGGCGTCTCGAAAGTGCTGCTGGCCGACAGCGCCGAGCTTGGCAACCAGCTGGCAGAACCGCTGGCAGCCTTGATCGTGTCGCTGGCACCCGCCTACGATACGATCATCACCGCCGCCACGTCGGTCGGCAAGAATGTCGCGCCGCGCGTCGCGGCCCTGCTTGATGTCGCTCAGATTTCGGAAATCGTCGAAGTGATCTCTGCCGACACCTTCAAGCGCCCGATCTATGCCGGCAATGCCATCCAGACGGTTCAGTCGAGCGATGCCAAGAAGGTCATCACCGTGCGCACCGCCTCTTTCGCCGCCGCTGCTGCCGATGGCTCGGCTGCGGTCGAGGCCGTGGCAGCGGTTGCCAATCCTGGCCTGTCCAGCTTTGTCTCAGATGCGCTGTCGTCGTCGGAGCGCCCGGAACTGACATCCGCCAAGATCATCATCTCGGGCGGTCGCGCGCTCGGCTCCTCGGAGAAGTTCAAGGAAGTCATTCTGCCGCTGGCCGACAAGCTGGGGGCCGCTGTCGGCGCCTCGCGCGCCGCCGTCGATGCAGGCTATGCGCCGAACGACTGGCAGGTTGGCCAGACCGGCAAGGTCGTCGCACCGCAGCTCTACATCGCCTGCGGCATTTCCGGTGCCATCCAGCATCTGGCCGGTATGAAGGACAGCAAGGTAATCGTCGCCATCAACAAGGACGAGGAAGCCCCAATCTTCCAGGTCGCCGATTATGGCCTGGTCGCAGACCTGTTCGACGCCCTGCCGGAATTTGAAAAGGCGCTTTGATCGCGCCTTGATCAACGAAATTTAGACAAGGAAAAGGCCGCAGACATGCGGCCTTTTTGCTTTTCAGGGATTATTTCGACAGTGGAGAGTGCTCAGAACTCTTCCCAATTGTTGCCACCGCTTGGGGCGGGTGTGCCACCGCTAGTCTTCAACCCAGCCGCCAGCTTGCCCATCAAGGCGCGGGCAGGCGAAGCGGCAGGACGACTGCTGGCCGGATCGGCTGGCCTGACGGACTGACGGGCATTGGGCGCAGGCGGCCGCTGCGAAGCCGCAGGACGATAGGAAGAGGCTGACGGGTTGGGAACGATCTCACCATCCATCACCCTGAACTGCGACACCAGATTGGACAGCGCCGCGGCATCGCTGGTCAGACGCGACATATCGGAATTGGTGCGGTCTGCCATCTGCGAATTCTGCTGGGTCGTTTCCTCCATCTGGCGGATCGCCGTGGAAATTTCCCGCACGCTTTCCGATTGTTCGCCGACAGCCGTGGCGATGAACGAGATTTCCTCGTTGATATGCACGACCTGACCGGCAATATCGCCCAGCGCGTCGCCGGTATTGCGCACCAGCCCGACACCGCTTTTCACCGCCTCGCCAGACTTGCTGATCAGTTCCTTGATTTCCTTGGCTGCACCAGCGGAACGCTGCGCCAATTCACGCACTTCCTGGGCAACAACGGCAAAGCCCTTGCCTGCTTCGCCCGCACGGGCCGCTTCCACGCCAGCGTTCAAGGCCAGAAGATTGGTCTGGAAGGCAATCTCATCGATCACATTGATGATCTGCGAAATCGCCAGCGACGCTTCTTCGATCCGTCCCATGGCGTCGATTGCAGACCCGACAATTGCTCCTGAGCGTTCGGTCGAGGTCTTGGCATCCGCCACCATGCGTCTCGCATTTTCGGCCCGCTCCGTGGAGGTGCGGATGGCCTCCATGATCTGGTTGATCACGGCGGATGTCTGCTCAATGGCCGCTGCCTGCTGTTCGGAGCGCCGCGACAGGTCATGTGTTGCCGCCACCATTCCGGTCGCGGTGCCATTGATCGAACCTGTGCTGCCGGACAGCTGGCGTACTGTCGATGCCAACCGCCGGATCGAATCGTTGAAGTCGGTGCGCAGCCGGTCAAGGCCTTCCATGAACGGCGTCTCGATAGTGGTCGTCAGGTCGCCAGCAGCAAGCCGTTGCAGACCGGCGCCGAGAATATCGACGGCCTGCTGAAGCCGGGCCGTTTCCTCGTTGCGGGCAGCTTCACGGGCCAGACGCTCGGCCTCCGATGTCTGCCGATCCTGTTCGGCGGCGGATTGCAGCCGTGTTTTCTCGATGGCCGCATCGCGGAAGATCGCCACGGACCGTACCATATCGCCGATTTCATCGGCCCGGTTCTCACCGACAAGCGTCACGCCGGTATCACCATCGGCCAGCCGTTTCATGCTATCGACCAGTTGATTGATCGGCCCGGTCAGCGAGCGGGAAAACAGAACCGCGCCGGTGATCGCCAGAACCAGTAGACCGGCGGCAATCAGCAGCACGATATTGCGCAGCTGCGCGACATTGGCCAGTGCCTCTTTCTCGCTCATCAGCGCAACGACAGCCCAGTTGTGCCCGGCAAAGGACAGGGGAATGGCCGCCGCATAGCTCACCATATTGCGATAGCCATCGATCTGACCGCTCGCCTTGGCACCCTTCAAAACATCGGCCAGCATCGGTGCGGCAACCTTGGTGACGAGAGAATCCTTTTCACCTGTTAGCGCGGAATCATTGACCATCACGCTATTGGAATCGAGAAGAATGGTCTCACCCGTATCGCCAAGCCCTGTGCGGTTGGAAAACATCGCGGTCAGCCGTTCCGAGGGAATGGCAACAACCAGCACGCCCATCTTGATGTCGCCCATGAACAGCGGCGTCGACAGGAAGGCCACCGACTGACGCGACGGACCATACAGGGTGAAATCGGACAGCGCATAGAATTGCCGGTCGTCGCTCTTTGCGACCTGGGCATAGGCCTGTGCCAAAGGACCGTCTTTCAGCGTGGGATCGGCGATATTGCCGGCATATTCATCGTTTTTCTGCACCGAATAGACGATATTGCCCTTCTGATCGATCAGGAACACATCCGCATAGCCGTATTGCTGCAAGGCCATGCGCAGCAGCGGATGGAATTTGGCATGGTTGCTGTCATAGGTATCGATACGGGCCGACTCCAACTGCAATCGCTGCCCGGCCGGATTGGGATTCTGAGTAATGTAGCGATCCACCAGCGCTTCGCGCGGCTTTTCGCCCAGATAGCGCCAGTCCGCCTTGAACTTGTAAAGAGCCTCACCCGTCGTGGCGACGCTGGAAAATGCCCGCAGATTGGTGACCAGATTTTCGAAATAAAGCCTGGCCTCGTTGCGGCGACCGTCAGCAGTCGCCTCCAGCTTCTGCATCACCTCTTTTTTAACCAGGGTGGAGCTTTGAATCAAAGTGGCCCAACTGGCTGCTCCGATCGACAGAATCGTGATCAAACAGACAAACAATGGCAACTTACGCGCAATGCGCATGCGATTTCTCCCCCTGGTGCATCGATCCAAACGGCTGCCTCAGCCGGGCTTGAACAATCGATGCATAAAAAAATGTGAGCGTATGACAGCATGAACGAAGTGAATGCGTCAGAGCGCTATAGTCATCCTTATGGCGTCACCTGAAAAAGCCCCGCCACCCTTTCGGCGACTTTAATCGTTGCGGCTTAAAATAACCCTAAAGCGCTGGGGATAGCGCTGGCTGCTCCGCCAACAGGAGCGGGACAATCCCGGGGCTGAAGCCAAGCAGCGACAGGAATAAAGCAACGGGCTGCGATCAGGGCTGGAAAACGGCGATACATGGCTTTATCACTGTCGGCCAGGACACGCCGGAGGAGCCATAGGCACACTCTGCGCGCGTCATGGTTTGCAAGGCTTAAGGCCCGGCAGCGAGATGGGAAACGGGCGCTTTTGCAGCCCGAAGGCAGGGATGGGAGACGTGATGATCAAGAATGTTGGAATTGTCGGCGCGGGACAGATGGGCTGCGGCATTGCCTATGTCTCGTCGCTTTCCGGTTACGATGTCACGCTTTATGACCTGAGCAAGGAACGGATTGAAGCCGGGCTTGCCACCATCAACGGCAACATGGCCCGCCAGGTTGCCAATGGCAAGATGGAGGATAGCGAGCGCAAGGCAGCTCTCGCTCGCATTTCCGGCGTCACCGATGTGCAGGATCTGGCCCAGGTGGACCTGGTGATTGAGGCGGCCACCGAGGATGAAAGCGTCAAGCGCAAGATTTTCGGCCAGATCTGCCCGGTGCTAAAGCCCGAAGCGCTGCTGGCCACCAATACGTCCTCGCTGTCCATCACCCGGCTTGCGGCATCCACGGACCGCCCGGAACGTTTCATGGGCATCCATTTCATGAACCCGGTCCCGGTGATGAAGCTGGTGGAACTGGTGCGCGGCATTGCCACCGGTGAAAAGACCTTTGAGACCGCCAAGGACTTCGTGCGGTCGCTGGACAAGACCATAACCGTCGCCGAGGATTTTCCCGCCTTCATCGTCAACCGCATCCTGCTGCCGATGATCAACGAGGCGATCTACACGCTCTATGAAGGGGTCGGTTCGGTCGAGGCCATCGATACCGCCATGAAGCTCGGCGCCAATCATCCGATGGGACCGTTGCAGCTCGCCGATTTCATCGGTCTCGATACTTGCCTGTCAATCATGCAGGTTCTGCATGACGGCTTGGCCGACAGCAAATATCGCCCCTGCCCGCTGCTGGTCAAATATGTGGAAGCGGGATGGCTTGGACGCAAGTCAGGCCGCGGCTTCTACGATTACCGCGGCGAAATCCCGATTCCGACGCGGTAAAGGTTCTGGCTGGGTCATGCGAAGAGCCATTGAGAATGGCTCTTCGCATTCCCTATGAAAAAACATCAAGCCTCTGATAAAGTTGATATATTTTCTATTTTTCAAGTCAAGCATGCATGAGCATTTTGGAGACTTGGTATAAAGCATCGTGCCAATTCCGCTTTTCTGCACGATGCTATCAAGCCAGATCGATAAAAGCCGAGATCAAAGCGTCTTCAGCCCGTCGATCAGGTTTTTGGCGTCCTCACTGTCCCATACGGCGGGGCCATTCATGGAGCCGAGCAGGCAACCCTTGCCATCGATCGCCAGCGTCACCGGCAGGCCGAAAGCCAGACCCTGCTTTTTCAGTGCATTGAAGACGCCCATGGAGCTGTCGCGGTAAAAGCCGAGATGATCGATGCCGTTGTCGCTGAGAAAGGCTTTCGGCCTTTCGTCGCTGCCACTGTCGATATTGATCGCCACGACCTCAAATTTATCACCGCCCTTGGCCTGTTGCAGGCGGTTAAGGGCGGGCATTTCCTCCCGGCAGGGCAGGCACCAGGTCGCCCAGAGGTTGACCAGCAGCGGCTTGCCCTTGAAATCCTGGAGGCTCTTGTCGGCGCCGCTGGCATCCTTGAAGGTGAGACCGGTAATCTGGCGCGGCGGATTGGCCGCCACCACAGCCGCAACCTGGCCCTTGATCAACGGGTCAAGCGTCTTGACCGCCTGTGCTGCCGTCTCACACCCTTGGGCGACAGCGATTTCAGAGCCATTGCCAGACCCCGTCTCCTTCACGTATACCGCAACCGCGCCGGCCAACACACCGGCAATCGCCGCAAACGCAATCAGCTTGGCGGAAGGAAGTCCCAGCGGTCTTTTTTTCGTCATCGACGTCTCCAGGATCTATTGAGCATGGCCGAGGACACCAAAGACACGACATCCTCCAACCAGATGTGGGGCGGCCGTTTTGCCTCTGGCCCGGCGGCCATCATGGAGGAGATAAACGCCTCAATCGGTTTCGACAAGAAGCTCTATGCCCAGGATATCCGCGGTTCGATTGCCCATGCCACCATGTTGGCCCATCAAGGCATTATTTCCGGCGAAGACAAAGACAAGATCGTCACCGGGCTGAACACGATTTTGTCAGAGATCGAAGCGGGACAATTCACCTTCTCCCGCAAGCTTGAAGACATTCACATGAATATCGAGGCGCGGCTGGCCGACCTGATTGGTCCCGCCGCCGGTCGCCTGCACACCGCCCGTTCGCGCAATGACCAGGTGGCGCTGGATTTTCGCCTCTGGGTCAAGGAAGAGCTGCAAAAAGCCGAAAGCCTGCTGACAGACCTGATCGCCGCCTTTCTCGACCGTGCCGAGGAACATGCCGAGACGGTCATGCCCGGCTTTACCCATTTGCAGACCGCGCAGCCAGTCACCTTCGGCCATCACTGCATGGCCTATGTGGAAATGTTTGGCCGGGATCGCCAGCGGGTACGCCACGCTATCGAACATCTGGATGAAAGCCCAATCGGTGCTGCCGCTCTTGCCGGCACCGGCTATGCTATCGACCGCCATATGACCGCAAAGGCGCTCGGTTTTCGCGAGCCGACTCGCAATTCCATCGATACCGTGTCAGACCGCGATTTCGCGCTGGAATTCCTGTCGATTGCCGCCATTTCGGCGGTGCATCTGTCGCGTTTGGCAGAAGAAATCGTCATCTGGTCAACACCGCAATTCGGCTTTATCCGGCTCTCGGATGCGTTTTCGACCGGCTCCTCGATCATGCCGCAGAAAAAGAACCCGGACGCCGCCGAACTGGTGCGCGCCAAGACGGGCCGGATCAATGGTTCGCTGATTGCACTTTTGACCATTATGAAGGGCCTGCCGCTCGCCTATTCCAAGGACATGCAGGAAGACAAGGAACAGGTCTTCGACGCTGCCGAGAGCCTGGAACTGGCGCTGGCCGCCATGACCGGGATGATCCGCGACATGACTGTGCGGGCCGACCGGATGAAGGCCGCAGCCGGTTCCGGCTTTTCCACGGCCACCGATCTGGCTGACTGGCTGGTGCGCGAGGCAGGGCTTCCCTTCCGCGACGCCCATCATGTCACGGGCCGGGTTGTCGCCCTGGCGGAGGAAAAAGGCTGCGATCTTGCCGATCTGCCGCTTGAGGACTTGCAAGCCATTCATACCGCCATCACCGCCGATATCTATTCGGTCCTGACGGTGGAAGCCTCGGTTGCCAGCCGCAAAAGCTATGGCGGCACGGCACCGGACGAGGTGCGCAAGCAGATCAAATGGTGGCGTGGCCGCAACTGATCGTCAAACCCGATCGATCCATCACAAAAATCGGGATGCATAGAGCCCGGTTTTTGGCTAGACATAGGCCCACCACCACGTTGGACAGGATATTATGGCTGTTTCCTATCGAAGACTGATGATTTCTGCCACCTTGCTCGGTGCCGCCAGCATTCTGGTAACCGGCTGCGGCCGCAAGGGCGATCTGGACAAGCCTAGCACGCCGGTTGCCCAGCAGAACAAGGCGGACGCGCCAACCCAGACCAAGGCGCCAGAGAAGAAATTCTTCCTCGATCCGCTTCTGTGATAGGCGCACCGTGAACCATTTCCAGTATCGCGATGGCATTCTCCATGCCGAGGATGTGTCCGTTCCAGACATCGCCAAGGCGGTCGGCACCCCCTTCTACTGCTACTCCACCGCAACGCTGGAGCGCCATTACCGGGTGTTTTCCGAGGCCTTCGACGGCGTCGATTCCATGGTCTGCTACGCGGTCAAAGCCAATTCCAACCAGGCGGTGCTGAAAACCCTTGGGCAATTGGGTGCTGGCGTCGATGTGGTCTCCGAAGGCGAATTGCGCCGGGCGCTGGCAGCTGGCATTCCCCCCAGTCGCATCCTGTTTTCAGGCGTCGGCAAGACCCCGTCGGAAATGGATCTCGGGTTGGAGGTCGGGATTTACTGTTTCAATGTCGAATCCGAACCGGAACTGGACGTCCTCAATCAAAGAGCGCTGAAAGCCGGTAAAACGGCGCATGTCTCCTTCCGCATCAACCCGGATGTTGATGCTGGCACCCATGCGAAGATTTCCACCGGTCGGAAAGAAAACAAATTCGGCATTTCCTATGAGCGCGCCCGCGCCGTCTATGCCCGCGCCGCCAGCCTTGAAGGTATCAAGGTCACCGGTATCGACATGCATATCGGCAGCCAGATCACCGATCTCCAGCCATTTGCCGAGGCCTTCAAGCTGCTGCGCGACCTGGTGACCACGCTGCGGGCCGAAGGCCACACTATCGATCACGTCGATGTCGGCGGTGGGCTTGGGATTCCCTACAAAGACGACAACAATCCGCCGCCCGACCCGGCAGCCTATGCAGCCATCGTCAAGCAGCAATTGGCCTCGCTGGACTGCCGGATCGTCGCCGAGCCGGGCCGGCTGATCGTTGGCAATGCCGGTATTCTCGTCACCGAAGTGATCTATGTGAAGGACGGTGGCAACAAGACCTTCGTCATCGTCGATGCCGCCATGAACGACCTGATCCGCCCGACGCTCTATGACGCCCATCACGAGCTTCGTCCGGTGCTGCTGTCTGCGGCCAGCGCCCCGCGCATCCGCGCCGATGTGGTCGGGCCGGTCTGCGAGACCGGCGATTATCTGGCGCTCGACCGCGAAATGAGCATGCCAAGGCCCGGCGACCTGATCGCCATCGGCTCGGCAGGGGCCTACGGCGCTGTTCAATCGAGCACGTATAATACGAGACGACTGGTGCCCGAAGTGCTCGTCAAGGGCGACCAATTCCACGTGATCCGGCCAAGGCCGAGCTATGAGGATATGATCCGGTTGGACAGCCTGCCCGATTGGCTGGCATCCTGAGCAGGCTGTCTTTTCAGGAGATAGCGTTCACAATTTAGCCGGATGGCTGAAAAAACCACCCCTGTACCGGGCCTGCCCCTCGTCTTCGCCACAAACAATGCTATCCTAACATGTCAACGCTGTCGTGAACCGTATGAGTTGCGATGCGCAGTATAAGCGTTGAGATGACAGGAAACCGGAGACTGCCCATGACCGCTTCCGGCACGAAAAAGAGCCAAGTTGCTCTAAACGGCGATCAAAAGCTGGCCCGCAGGCTGGCCGTGAACCGCTGGGCGGCAAGGCTCGTGCTGTTTTGTGAGCGGTTGCTACCCCTGCTGCTGCTTCCAGCCTCGATTGCCGCCATTTTCCTGTCGCTGGCCTGGCTCGGCTTTTTTCGCGAGGCACCCAGCTATCTGCGCTGGCCGCTGGTTTTCCTGTTGGTTTTCGGCTTTCTCGCCTCGCTTTTGCCTCTGGCCCGTCTGCGCTGGCCTCACATTGGCGAAGCAGACCGGCTGCTGGAAGAGCGCAATCATCTGCCGCATCAACCCATCGGCGTGCAGGGTGAGGAACCGGCCTTCGACACGCCTTTTGCCCGCGCCCTCTGGCATGAGCACCAACGGCGCATGGCGACCCGGATCGCCACGCTCGATGCCGGACGGCCAAAGCCTGATATCGCCCGCTTTGACCGCTTCGGCCTGCGCGCCTTGCCCGCTCTGCTTTTGGCGGTAGCCTTTGCCTATTCCGGCTCGAATGGCGCTGGCCGTCTCACCGATGCCTTTCTGCTGCAAGACAGGGACGACGCCGCCCCTACCCTGCGCATCGATGCCTGGATTACCCCGCCGGGCTATACGGGCCGCCCCCCTGTTTTCCTCACGGGACGCAATGGCGATGGCACCCAGGATATCGCCGTTCCCACCCAATCGGTGGTCACTGTACGGTTGACCGGCAGCACCGGAGACGAACAGGTAGACTTCAAACCGGCATCCGGGGCAGCGGCAGTCGCTTTCCAAGCGGTCAAGGCCGACCAGGAAAACACGCCCGGCCCCTTGGCCACCCCCTCGCCTAGCGTCTCGTCAGCGACGCCAACGCCCGCCCAGACGGACGGCAGCGCCCGTACGCTGACCCTGACATTGGGTGAAAGCGGCACGCTGGATCTTGGTAACAGGCAATGGCCGCTGAAGGTCATTCCCGACCATGGCCCAACCATCGCCTTTGACGGCATTCCGAAACGTGCGGTCAACGGAGCGCTGGAAATCGGCTTTACCGCCCGCGACGATTACGGTCTGCTGGAAGCGCGCGCCGAGATCGTCCCTGTGGATGCAGATCCGCAGGCCAGCCCTCTCTATCCCCTGCCCGAGTTCAAGCTGGACCTGCCAAGCCGCAATGCCCGCGACATCAAAAGCATATCGAGCCGCAACCTGACCGAACATCCGCTGGCTGGAAAGAAGGTGCGCATCACCTTGATTGCCAAGGACGGATTGGGCCAGGAGGGCCGCAGCCCAGCCCATGAGATGATCCTGCCGGGCCGCAATTTTTCCGAACCGCTGGCCGCCGCCGTGGCCGAACAGCGTCAGGTCTTTGCGCTGGACACGCGGCAGATGCCCCGTGCCTTGGCACTCAACGAAGCGCTGACGCTGCGCGCCGATGAAACCATTCCGCAGCTTTCCCATTACCTGCTGATTTCCTCGGCCCATGCCCGTATGCAGATGGCCAGCACGACCGAAGCCTTGAAGGACACGGCAGATTATCTCTGGGAAATCGCGCTTGGCATCGACGATGGCGATGTGTCACTGGCGGAACGCAAGCTGAGCGAGGCCCAGCAGAAGCTGGCGGAAGCGCTGGAGCGAAATGCGCCCGATGCCGAAATCAAGAAGCTGATGGACGAGGTCCGTCAGGCAATGCAGGACTATATGAAGGCTCTTGCAGAGCGCCAGCAGCCGCAAAACGGCCAGCAGAACCAGCAAAGCGCTCAGAAAATGCTGACCCAGCGCGATCTGGAAAACATGATGAACCAGATCGAGAACCTGGCCCGTTCCGGCAACAAGGATGCCGCCCGCCAGATGTTGCAGGAGATGCAACGGATGATGAACAATCTCCAGGCCGGACGTCCACAGCGCTCCAATCCGCAGCAGCAACAGCAGACCAGCGAAGCGCGCAAGCAGATCGACAAGCTCGGCCAGATCATGCAGGACCAGCAGAAGCTGATGGACCAGACTTTCAAACTGGATCAGGAATTACAGAGCCGGTCACAGATGGGCGATGACCTTCAGCCGGAAGACGGTGACGGCATGAGCCAGGACAATCCTCAGGCTGAACCAACGCCCGATGGCGATCAAAACCAGCAACAGGGCCAAAACCCGGACCAGAACCAGAATAAAGACAGCGCCGGAAAAAATCCCTCCTCACCGGATCAGATGACCGCCGAGCAATTGCGTGAAGCGCTCAAACAATTGCGCCAGCAGCAGGATGCGCTTGGCAAGCAGCTGAAGGGCGTCCAGGACGGACTTGGCAAGCTCGGCATCAAACCGGGGGAGAATTTCGGCCAGGCAGGCCGGGAAATGCAGGGCGCGGGCGAAGCACTCGGCAAAAGCCAAGGAGACCGGGCGGTGCAGGGTCAAGGTCGGGCGCTGGAAGCCCTGCGCCAAGGGGCGCGTGATATGATGAACCAGATGATGCAGGCCATGCAGCAAGGCCAGGGGCAAGGTCAGGGCCAGGGGCAAGGCATGGCGGAAGGCAATCAGGGCGGTCGCGACCCGCTGGGGCGGCCACGGTCAACCACCGGACCGGATTTTGGCGAGCGCGTCAAAGTCCCCGACGAAATCGACGTGCAGCGCGCCCGCGAAATCCTTGACGCGATCCGCAACAAGCTGGGCAATAATGCAAGCCCCGAAGTAGAGCGTCGCTATCTGGAACGGTTGCTGGACATGTAATGGAAGGGCGAGGAGGGGCGCTCGCGCCCTTCAAGTCCATCAAAACAAATGACCGGATGGACCTGCAATCCGTTCCAGGCGAACGTCGCGAGACCAACCGAATACCGTCAGGCTGTCAAAGCCTGTGCAACGGCCTTGCGGATATCGGGAAGCGCAAAGGGCTTTGGCACGACATCGATGATTTTTTCAAGCAGATCGTCGGCCCGTTCGCGCTGTTCGGCATAGCCGGTCATCAGCAGGATTTTCAGGCCCGGAAAATCCGAATGGGCGCGGTGCGCCAGTTCGATCCCATCCATGACCGGCATGCGGATATCCGACAGCAGCAGATCGAAATTGCTGGTAGCCAGCATTTCGAGACCCTCGGCGCCGTCTGCCGCCTCATGGGTTTCATGTCCGTCGAGCCGCAACGCCCGGGCAACGAAGGACCGCAGGGCATCCTCGTCTTCGGTAATCAGTATCTTGGCCATATCGCATTCCCATCTTGAAGCCTGCCACATCACCATTCGACCAAACGCGATCAACGGTTGTCATCATGCGGCATGTTGTACCAGGGCATGAGGATGCTCACGCATCCCCGCCGCTACAGCGCCCTCCCCGAATCATAGAGGATGGGTGGCGCTGTCATTACTGAAGCAAATCACCAGTTTTTCCTTTGCGAGAGGTAAACAACCGGCAGCCAAGACGAGAGGATGGTTAATAGTTTCTACCTGTTGAGCGCGATGACGTCCCACTTCAGGACGCCAGCCGCAATAAGGCATTCACGCCATAAATATTTGTAATCAATATCTTTTATCGCAGATTATGACGCTGCATCGCCGGTAACAACACCGACAAAAGGCAATTCGCGGAAAGCGTGAGCGACATCCATGCCATAGCCGACGACAAAATAATCCGGGCATTCGAAACCGACATAATCGGCCTCGCACACTTCCTTGCGCTTGACCTTCTTGTCGAGCAGCACGGCAATGCTAACATTGGCAGCACCCCGCTCATACATCAACGTGCGGGCAAACAGCAGGGTTCGTCCCGATTCCAGGATGTCGTCGATCAGCAAAACATTGCGGCCACGGACATCGCTGTCGATATCCTTGAGGATCTTGACCCCCTGCGACACAGTGCCGGTGCCGTAGCTGGACAAGGTGATAAATTCCACCTCCGGCGCAATGCCGACATGATGCAGCGCCCGGATCAGATCAGCGGCGAAAATAAACGAGCCTTTCAAGATCGAAATCACCAGAAGATCCTCGGAAGGACCATCGACAATCGCCTTGGCGATCTCGATATTGCGGGCGGCGATCTGTTCGGCTGTGAACAAAGGTTCGATATTTTTTCCGCGAACGACAGGCATGGAGTCTCCAGGATTTCGCTGCCGATCTTCAGGCGACAGGGTTTTCTTTCACCCTGCCGATAGCACAATCAGGATTGCGAGGCATCCTTAGGTGCAAAGGAAAGCTTGAGTTCCGGTTTTTTTCCACCGGGATGGCGCAGCCGGGCCGCAATGCCACGGCTATGGCCGACACCGATTTCCGGTGCGGGCGGGGTAATCAGCGTGGAGGCAACAAGACGACCCTCCGAATAGAGATCCGCCCTTATATCCGGCAGAGCCTGCGTCGTCGCGGCATGATTCTCAACAATCGCGTTGACCAGCAGGACCGGCATGCCGCCAGCAGTTTGCGGGGTCAGGCTGACATGGGTTATGTCGAGCGGGTTTCTGGCCGGGACCGCCTCCGTGCCGCCAATCAGGCAAAAGCCACCGGCGCTGAAAAACATCAGCACGGCAAGGGCTGCAATCAACGAGGTGAAAGACCGTTCCGATAGCTGCCCAAGGCGATTTTCCAACCGGACGACATGCCGGACAACATGATTGACGATAGAATGCAGCACGCCCTGCGGTGCTGGCGCCTGTGGCCGGTATGGGGTCTTCATTTCCGCCTGGATTCGGCTGCGAAGCGCGCCGACGGGATCACCGACCGTGACGAATTTCGCATCGCTCACATCTTCCGCCAGTCGGAAGCCGGGACGCGGCATGGGCCGATAGGGCCGCTCGGGCGGCAGGAGATCGATATCGGGTTCGACATATTTAGGCCGAAAACGGAATGCGTTCATGGAACCCTCGCCAGAGCAAGTCCGGATATCGGAAAATGTGACCCCGATCCCGGCTTGATTGAAACAGATGAAGCACCCTTGATCGAAAGCTTCGCACCAGCCAGATGCGATAGAATACGAAGGGGCATTGAAACCTATCCTTTCAAGTCGTAAATTCGAATGGTTAATGATTTGTAAAAAATCACCGGATTGGCGCCGTAACATCGCGGCGTTTACCAAATGGTAACCGGAACCGTTAAGAACTGAGCAGTCGTCAACAGGCTCAAGCCCGGGTTTATCCATTGATCCACTTCGAAAATGTCGGCCTGCGATACGGGATGGGGCCTGAAATCCTCCGCGACCTGACCTTTGACATCCCAAAGCGCTCCTTCCAGTTCCTGACCGGGCCGTCGGGGGCTGGCAAGACCACGCTTTTGCGACTGCTGTTCATGTCGCTGAAACCGACACGTGGCCTGATTCGCAGTTTCGGTCGTGATATTACCCAGATTCCACGCGATGAATTGCCTTTGCTGCGCCGCCGGGTCGGCATCGTCTTCCAGGATTTCCAATTGCTCGACCATTTGACGACCTATGAAAATGTCGCATTGCCGCTGCGGGTTCGCGGCAAGGACGAGGCGAGCTATAAGCAGGATGTGCTGGAACTGTTGAAATGGGTGGGGCTGGGCGAGCGTATCAACGTGTTGCCGCCAATCCTCTCAGGCGGGGAAAAGCAGCGCGTTGCGATTGCCAGAGCCCTGATCGACCGGCCCGAAGTGCTACTGGCCGACGAGCCGACCGGCAATGTCGATCCGCCAATGGCGCGCCGCCTGCTCAGCCTGTTTCTGGAGCTGAACCGGCTGGGCACCGCCGTGGTGATCGCCACCCATGACCTGACCCTGATGGACCAGGTTGATGCCCGGCGGATGATCCTCACTGAAGGGCGGCTCGATATTTATGAATGACCGCAAATCCGCGCCGCAGCCGCCGAAAAAAATACCCCTGAGCCCACCACTGGCCAAGACCCCGCCACCGGCCAAGAGCCCAGCGCCGGAGCGGGCCAAGGCACAAAGGCGGGTGGAAATGCAGGTGCGCCCCACCGGCCCCATCCTGCCACCCTCCAACATCCAGGGCAATGCGCTGATGGTGGTGATCGCTATTATGGCGTTCCTCGCCTGTCTGACACTTGGCGCGGTGTCGATGATACGCGGAACGGCAGCGAGCTGGCAAAGCCAGATCTCCCGTGAGGTGACGATCCAGATCAAGCCGGACGACACTGTCAACATGGATGAGGCCTTGACAAAAGCCAAGGACCTGGCGCTGACCTTCGTCGGCACCAAGACGGGACAGATTGTCGATGAGGCCGCAACGGCCCGCCTGCTGGAGCCCTGGCTCGGCACCGGACTGGATATCAACGACCTGCCGGTGCCTCGGCTGGTCATTATCACCATTGACGAGAACAACCCGCCTGACTTCGCCGCCATGCGGGATCTTTTGACCTCGCAGATCCCCCAGGCCTCGCTGGATGATCACCGCACCTGGGTGGATCGCCTGGTATCGATGGCCCGCACCACGGTGCTGATTGGCTTTGGCCTGCTGATCCTGGTGTTTACCGCCATGGTGCTGACGGTGATTTTTGCAACGCGCGGCGCCTTGTCCGGCAATCGACATATTATCGAGGTCCTGCATTTCGTCGGTGCCGAAAGCCTGTTCGTGGCGCGGGAATTCCAGAAGCATTTTCTGAAGATCAGCCTGAAGGGCTCCGCAGCTGGCGGGCTTGCCGCAGCTGGCCTGTTCGCACTGGCCAGTATCTGGCAGGACAATACGCTCGCCACACCGCAAGCCGATCAGGCCACCGCCATGTTTGGTCGGTTCGAAATCGGCTTTACCGGCTATCTCGGTATTTTCGCCACGATGATCGTTATTGCTCTGCTGACAACGGTCACGGCCAGGTTGACTGTGATGCGTGCCATCTATGAAATCGACCAGATCAGGTCGGACCCTAGCCGCAGTGGCGGGTTGCCACCCGAATGATCTTTTTATACGTCCTCGATGCGAGGATGCACCAGCATCCTCGATGCAGTCCCATTACCCACGAGCAATGATAATGCGCCAAGCAGACCCTGATAAGGATCGAGGCAGCCGGACCGCCAAACTATTCCATCGGCAGGCACCGCTGCGCCGCCTGCTTCGCTATGGAGGCTACGCCATTCTCCTGTTGATGGCCTGTCTTGTCGCTGGCTTTCTGCATTTTGCCGATGACGTCACAGCGATGATGCCGCCTGCTGAGCCCAAGGCTGATGCCATTGTCGTGCTGACGGGTGGCTATCAGCGCATCGACCAGGCTGTCGACCTGTTGCGCAAGGGATCGGGACGGCGACTGTTGATCTCAGGGGTCCATCCATCGACTTCGCCCGCGACGATCCGCAAAATGACGCAAGCCTCGCCCGATCTGTTTGCCTGCTGTGTGGACATGGGCTACCGCGCCATTGACACCATCGGCAATGCCAATGAAACCGCCCAGTGGATCCACGACAAGGGCTTCTCCTCGGTTCTGGTCGTCACCAGCAATTACCATATGCGCCGCAGCTTGATGGAACTGCGCCGTACAGATCATGAAACCCAGTTTATTCCCTATCCAGTCGTCACCGCCGATTTGCGCACCAGGGCCTGGTATGCCGATCCCAATGCGCTGCGTACGCTGATGTCGGAATACGCCAAGATCCTCATTGCCTATACCCGCGATCTCGGCGGCTGGGACAATTGGCAGGGGCTTCGCACGCCTGGCAATGCATCGCAGCAATCCTCCCAAAGCTAGTCGGACCTGCGATGTCGAACCATCTTCCTCTTATTGGAAAATTCGTATAGGCAGGGCCATCTGTCGGCGGAATATCTTCATGCTTGCTTTGCGGTCCCATGTTTTCAACGTGCTGTTCTATGCCTGCCTGATCCTCTGGATGGTCTTGGCCGCGCCGATCTATTTCATCTTGCCGCGCAAAATAGCCTATTCCGTCCCCAAGACATGGGCGCGATTCAGTCATTGGCTGATGAAAACCGTGGTCGGCACGACATTCGAAATTGAAGGCCTGGAGAATATCCCGCACTCCGGCTACATCCTCGCGCCAAAGCACCAATCCTTCTGGGATACCTATGCGCTTCTGCCCTGGCTGGACGATCCGGTCTATATCCTCAAGCGGGAATTGATGTGGATTCCGTTCTTCGGCTGGTATGCCGCCAAGCAGAACATGATCCCGGTCAATCGCGGTGGACGGGGTAAAGAAATGGTCAAGGTCATGCAACGTGCCGCCGTGGAAGTGCGCAACGGCCGTCAATTGGTCATCTATCCCGAGGGGACAAGACGCCCGCCCGGCGCCGACCCTGAATATAAATTCGGCATCGCCCGGCTTTACCGCGACCTCAAAGTGCCGGTCGTGCCGGTTGCCATGCATGCCGGCCTGTTCTGGCCGCGGCGCAGCCTGATGCGCTATCCCGGGCATTACAAGATTCGTATCCTTCCCCCCATCCAACCGGGAATGAAGCCCGATGCATTTTTTGAAACATTGACCCGCCAGCTGGAGACGGCCAGCGATGCACTGCTGCTGGAGGCCGCCCAGACCAATCCGGATCTCCCCATGCCGCCGACCGCCAAACACCGTCTTGAAACCATGAGAGCGCAGGAACAGGCCAAGAACCCGTCATAACGTCGGTTTGTTCAGTCCCTTGACCACGTGTTCCAGCCAATGATCACGGATGCCTATGCTGCGCAGGTGTTCCACGGTATTCTCGACATAGGCCCGGTTATCACCCGACTGGCCGCTGGCCTGCGCGGTAACCTGTACCGCCTCCTCAACGGTAATCGCTCCCGCATATTGACGGTGGTTTCGGTCCACCACATAACCAACGCCAAGCACCCGCCGTCCATCAGACAATTGCAAGCGCAACGTTCTTTCCTGATAGACCATCGTCACCAGTTCCCGCGCTCGCAAATAGTCCAGCGTTTGCGTCCATGCCGATGGACTGACGCGAAACGCCACACCGTGGCAGGAACCGCCGCGATCCAGCCCCAGAACCAGACCGGGCGTCTGTTCGGTGCCACGATGCACGAAAGATCGAACACAAAGGGAGCGACGAAACCCGTGGGCCCTGGCACCCTGCCGTTCTTCATGGACAAAGCCGGGATTCCACATCAAAGATCCGTAGCCAAACACCCAAAATTCGTCCATATCGCACGTCATAATGCTCGCTCCTGCTGTCTCATTCTCGAATTCTGATAGGTTCGGGTTGAAATTATCCAGCAGAAATGAATTTTTACAGCAGTCTTTGCACTGATAACCGGTGCTGGGCTCTGATGACTCAAAAGTCGCTTCAGTGACCGCTGGGCAAAATGGAAGACAATTGGAGAAGCGCATGGCCATGTCCAGCCGGACGAAGAGACCACGGAAGAGATCGCCAGTTCTCTTGGTGGGCATTGTCCTTGTCCTGCTCGGTATCCTCTACACCGCAGGCTGGTTCGCCGCTGCCAATTACGCCACGACGAAACTCGAACATGCCTTTGATGGCGATAATCCGCTGGCCTCTGCCCTCGATTGCCCGGGAATGCGGATGAGTGGCTTTCCACTGCATATCGGGTTGAATTGTACCAAAGTGTCGGTCAACGACAGCCGCAATGGTATTACCGGATCCTCAGGCGCCTTCCGGTCATCGGCCGAAATTTTTCGGCCCGGCAGAATCAAATGGGAAATCGACGGGCCAGCCATTCTGCAAACCTCCACCGGGCTTGCCGGTGCTTTTCAGTGGGACAGTTTTCGCTCCACTCTGTCGCTCGGCATGAACGGCGTCGATTCGTCAGCAAGCGTGATCCAGAAATTGCAGGCCAACCTGACCGATGCACTCTCCGGTCGGGTTCTGAGGATCGACGCCACTGAGAGCCGGACGCGGCTGCAACGCGATGGCGAGGATCTTGTGGGAACCGCCCGCCTGACCGGAATGGATTTTGGCCAGGACGACCGTAACCCCGATCTGCCGCCCATGGCCGCACAGTTGGATGTGAAATTACTCGGCCAGGCCCGCGCCCTCGATATCGAACATCCTGAACCCATAGAATTGCGGGGTCTAAGCGGCGACATCCGCAATCTGCAAATCGATATGGGCCAAGGCAGGACGATCACCGCCAGTGGACCGATTTCCATAGATAACGCCGGCCTTGCCAATGGCACGCTCAAGCTGGAAATCGGCAAGGTCGATGCCTGGCGCGACCTGGTGATTGCCGCCTATCCCGAAACCAAGGACATCGCCCGGATGGCTGCCAAGGGGTTGAAAGCGGTCTTCCTCGGCCAGAACCAGGGCCAGGTGACCCTTCAGATCACCAATGGCGTCGTGGTGCTGGGCTTCATCCCGCTTGGTAATATCCCGCCCATCTGAACCGGCCGCGAGACTGTTATCCGTTCGTCTTGCCATCCAGCCCATGACGGCCGAAATCCGGCACGTCCACATCCTGGCCAGCGTCGATGATCGAGCGGCGTATGGTGCGGGTGCGGGTGAACAGTTCGAACAGTTTATCGCCCTCCCCCCAACGGATCGCCCGTTGCAGATAGGCGAGGTCTTCTGAAAACCGCGCCAGCATTTCCAGAATGGCGTCCTTGTTGTGCAAGCAGACATCGCGCCACATGGTGGGATCGGACGCCGCCAGACGGGTAAAATCGCGAAAACCGGAGGCGGAATATTTGATGACTTCCGATTCCGTCACAGCTTCGAGATCATCCGCGGTGCCGACGATATTATAGGCGATGATATGCGGAAGATGCGAAACGATCGCCAATACCTTGTCATGGTGCAGCGGGTCCATTTCATCGACGCGCGAGCCCAGTGCTTCCCAAAAACGCTTGAGCCGGTCAATCGCCTGCTGATCCGTATTCTCCAGCGGTGTGAAAATGCACCAGCGTCCATTGAACAACCCGACAAAACCGGCATCGGGGCCAGATTTCTCCGTGCCAGCCAGCGGATGGCCCGGAATGAAATGCACATGATCCGGCATATGCGGCGCCATTTGCGCAATGACCGAAGCTTTGGTGGACCCCACGTCTGTGACGATAGCTCCCGGCGCAAGATGCGACGCAATCTGGATGGCCACCGCTTCGGACGCCCCGACCGGTACCGAAACGATCACCAGATCGGCCCCTGCAACCGCCTCGGCAGCCGACGTCGTATAGCGATCCCCAAGCTGCAATTCCTCAGCCCGCCGCAAGGTATCCACCGAGCGGGTTGAGACGACGATCTCACGCGCCAGGCCAAGCGCACGCACGTCACGGGCAATGGAAGAGCCGATCAGGCCGATGCCGATCAGTGCGATCCGGTCAAACTGAATGCTGGCCATCACGGCTTGCCCATAAATTCGGTCAGGGCATCCATCACGCCAAGATTGGCCTCGGGCGTGCCGATCGACATGCGCAGCGCATTGGCAAACCCATAGCCCTTGACTGCCCGCAGGATGTAGCCACGGCTGGTCAGGAATTCATCGGCCTCCGGCGCCCGCTTGCCATCAACATCGGGAAAATGGATGAGCAGGAAATTGGTGACCGACGGCGTGACCTTCAAGCCGATCCCCTCGAAGGTTTCCGTCAACCGGTCCAGCCACTCGAGATTGAAATCCACGGCCTTATCGGCAAAATCGCGGTCAAGAATGGCAGCGGCACCCGCAGAAATCGCCGGGGCATTCATGTTGAACGGTCCGCGCACCCGGTTCAGGGCATCGAGAATGGCAGCTGGACCATACATCCAGCCGATCCGCAGCGCTGCCAGCCCGTGGATTTTAGAGAAGGTGCGGGTCATCACCACATTGCGGTTTTCAGAAACGATTTCCAGCCCGGCTTCGTAATCGTTACGGCGAACATATTCGGCATAGGCCGCATCCAGCACCAGCAGCACATGTTTCGGCAGGCCAGCAACCAGACGGCGAATATCGGCACCCGGCACATAGGTCCCCGTCGGATTGCCAGGATTGGCGATGAACACCATCCGTGTCTTGTCGGTCACCGCCGCAAGAATGGCATCGACATCGACGCGGCAATCCTGCTCCTTGACCGTGACCGGCGTCGCGCCTGCCGCCATGATCTGAATACGGTAGACCAGGAAACCATGCTCGGTGATAACAGCCTCGTCGCCCGTGCCCAGATAGACATGGCAGAGCAGGCCGAGCAGCTCGTCCGAACCATTGCCGCAGAGAATATTGGCCGGGTTCAGCCCGTGCGCACTGGCAATCGCCTCCCGCAGCTTCACAGCCTGGCCATCGGGATAAAGCTCCAGATTGGCAGCACCCGCCTTAAATGCCTCGATGGCCTTCGGGCTTGGTCCCAGCGGCGTTTCATTTGATGACAGCTTGAACACTTTCGCAACGCCAGGGGCATGTTCCTTGCCGGGAACATAGGCGGCAATATCGAGGATCCCCGGGCGTGGAACGGGCTGGTTCATGGTGCTGCTCATTGACGCGATTTCCTGATTCTGACCTTGAACCTGATCCGGTTCAAACAATTTACGCAAGTAGCCCGGAACCTCTATTTTGTCGAGGGCGGCAAGAGGGTCTGGCGTGTGGTTGGCACGCCCTGCGGGCTCAAAACCGGAGCAAATACCCGGCGCGACGCGCGCATGGCAACGGGCAGGCCCTGATAGAGCCGCTTTTGCGCCTCGACAACAATAACGCCGGCAAAAGCCGGTGACAGCATGCGACCGAAGCGCTCGAAGGCACTATGCATTTTCAACATGGTTCTGAGCTTCGATGGAGGGAAAAACAATGCCTCGGTGCTGGCTCCGGGGGTAAAATTGGTCTCGCGCAGCAGCGCCGTCAACTGGCCCCGAGAATAGGGGCGACCGGAGCCAAAAGGCGTATGCTCCATCCGCGCCCAGACCCCGCGACGATTGGGCACAACCATGACCAACCGCCCACCCGGTGCCAGAACCCGCCAGATTTCCTTGAGCGTCTCGCGCGGATTCTCGGCAAATTCCAGGGAATGGACCATCAAAACCCGGTCGATGGAACTGTCGGGCAGCGGCAATTCCTCATCGAACACCAGCGACGTGGCCGAAAGCTCACCCGGCGGCCAGTTCACCGCGCCTTGTCCGGCAGGCATGAAGGCGAATGTGCGCTCGGTATCGGCCCGAAACCGATCCAGGTACGGCACCGAATAACCCAGCCCCACCAGCCGCTCCTCCGGCAGCCGCGCCCAGAGCGACGACAGCGCCATAGTAATGGATTGCTCGGCGGCATGACCGAGCATGGTGTGATAAAACTGACGAAGATCGACTATATCCACATGCATGGCATGATTGTTAGCAGCCAGTGGTTGGACATCAAGGCCCCAGGCACTAGATTTTCCTCAAATCGCCCTGCAATCGCCACTGCAAAGCCAAAGGGTCACCCCGATGAAAAGCCCGGATATCGAAATCTTCCCGTGTCGCACCGACAATTACGGTGTGCTGGTCCATTGCCCAGAAACCGGCTTGACCGCGTCCATCGATGCACCGGAGGAAGGCCCGATCGTGGCCGCTGCCGAAAAACGCGGCTGGCAGATCAGCCATATCTTCACCACCCATCACCATAATGATCATGTCGAAGCCAATCTGGCGCTGAAGCAACGATATGGCTGTGAGATCATCGGGCCGGTCAACGAGGCTGTCGCCATACCCGGACTGGATCGGTCCGCCTATGATGGGGAAGAGTTTTTATTCGGACCGCACCGGGTCCAGGTGATCGAAACGCCGGGCCACACGGCAGGCCATGTCTGCTATCATTTTCCAGACGCCAAACTGCTGTTTGCCGCCGATACGCTGTTTGCGCTCGGCTGCGGACGGCTGTTCGAACGCCCCGCTGCCGACATGTGGCATTCCCTGCAAAAGCTGGCCGTGCTGCCGGATGAAACCGCCATCTATTTCGGCCATGAATACACGCTTGCCAATGCCCGTTTCGCCCTGACCATCGACCCTGACAATGAGCGGCTGCAAGCCCGTGCCCGCGACATCGAGGCGATGCGGGCGCAAGGGCAGTTCACCATTCCCACCACCATGTCTCTGGAAAAGGAAACCAATCCCTTCCTGCGGGTGGCCGATCCAAAAATCCGCCGCAACCTGGTGATGGAAAGCAAGAGCAATGAAGAGGTGTTTGCCGAAATCCGCAAGCGCAAGGACAATTTCTGATGGCCGATGCCGATGAGATCATTGCAGCGCTGGCCATGCAGCCCCACCCTGAAGGTGGCTGGTACAGCGAAACCTTCCGCGACGGCGCAGGTGGAGCGCGTGGCCATTCCACGGCCATCTACTATCTGCTGAAAGCAGGCCAGCGATCGCATTGGCATCGGGTCAAGGACGCCGCCGAGGTCTGGCATTATTATGCTGGCGCGCCGCTGGCGCTTTACCGTTCGAATGACGGACAATCCGTGGAAACCTTGGTTCTTGGTAGAGACCTTGTGCGCGGCGAGCGACCCCAGGCCATCATTCCAGCGCTTAGCTGGCAGGCCGCGGAAAGCCTTGGGGAGTACACACTGGTTGGCTGCACGGTCGCACCGGGCTTTACTTTCGACGCTTTCGAAATGGCCCCGCCGGACTGGGAACCAGGTCAGCCTCTTTGATAACCTGGCATACTGTTATGCTTCAGGCCCCCATGTGCTTCAGGCCCATGTCAGCATGAACCGCTTTGTTGCGCTGCAAAATCCGATTTTTTTGGAGTGGCAACATGACGATGAATATACCTCTTAATGTGATCGAATCGCGCGGCACGCGCTACAATAGCGGCATGATCTGGCTGCATTGGGCAACGGCGCTGCTGGTGCTCACCCTGTTTTTCTCGGCGGAAATCTGGGAATTTACGGAAAAAGGCGGTGCGCTGCGCAATGGCCTCAAGGCACTGCATTATGGTGCCGGAATCACACTGTTCGCAGTGTTTATACTGCGGCTTGTCTGGCGGATCGCCAGTCTTAAAACGCTGCCAGAGGAAGAAAAAGGCGTTTTGGGGTTGATGGCGAAGGCTGTGCATTATCTGCTCTATTTCGGGCTTGCCGCGCAGATTTCCCTCGGCTTTCTATGGCGCTGGTCGCAAGGCAAACCCGTGGACTTCTTCGGGCTGTTTTCCATTCCCGATCTCATCGGTATATCGCCTGACTATCGCCATCTGCTGGGTGACATGCATTCTCTCCTCGCCTGGATCATCATCGGCGCGGCCACTCTGCATGCCGTTGCGGCGATTTTCCATCATACCGTGCTGAAGGATGGCGTGTTGATGAAGATGATGCCCGGCAGGTAACCGTCAAGCCGCATCTTCGATGGCTGTCTTGCGGCGGAACATGCCGCTTGCAGCCAGGACCGCGCCACCCGTGATCAGCACACAGGCACCAAGAATGCGCAGGTTTGCCTCACCAAAACCAAAAACCAGCAGCACCAGCGTCGATAGCAACGGGGCGGCATAGGACGCTGCCCCCAGGATCTGGATATCGCCATTCTTGACCCCGTAATCCCAGGCATAGAAGGCTGCTCCGACCGGCAACAGCCCAAGACCCGCCACAGCAAGCCACTGGCTGGCGCTATCCGGCCAAACGGACGTTTCGAGCCAGAGGTGGCAGAGCAGCGACAACAGTGCCGTGGCGAGGCAGAAGCCGGTCACCACATCGGTGGAGACCGCATCGAACCGGCGCGTGACCAGCGAGTAGCTGGACCAGGTCAAGGCGCAGAGCAGGGCCGCGCCATAGCCCATCGCATAGGCCGGATCAAAGGACAGGCCGTTTTTGCCGATGATCAGCACGGTGCCGCATAGCCCGGCAATCGCGCCCGCCATATGATACCAGCGCAGCCGCTCCCCCGGCAGCAGCGCTGATCCAAACACGATCAACAGCGGCCAGAGATAGGCAATCAACCCGGCTTCCACGGCAGGGGCATTTCTCAGCGCCGTGAAGTACAGGAAATGATAGCCGAACAGGCCAGCAATCCCGATCACCCAGACCTTGACCGGTTGTTTCAGCAATTTAAGCCGCTCCGGTCGGACAACGAAGGTGGCAATGCCGGGAAGACTGCCGATGGCAAAGCAGATGGCCGAGAGCTGGAAGGGCGGCATGGTGCCGGACGCTGTCGTAAACAGCGCCAGAAAAGACCACATCAAGATGGCTGAAAACCCGATCAGCGTTGCCCGAACCTTCATCCGCCCCTCATAATTTTACCGCTGATCAGGCTCCAAACCGGGTCGCTGTGATCGACAGCGTTCCCACCCGCGTTGGCACCCGCGCATAAACAGGGGCATATAAGGTCATGGTTCCGGTCTTGGCAAACCAGATTTCCATATCGTTGGCGCTGCGCAGATATTCGATATCGCTGCGGCCCTTGTTAAAGCCGGATTTCGGCACATAGCGAACGGAGCAGACGATCGCCTCGCCGGAAACATTGCCCGCGGTAAACTTGTTCTTGCCCTTTGGCGACATCACCAGGTCCAACCGGCTTTCACCATCGAAAATCGGCAGGGTCCGGGAGCAGATCTTGCCATCATCTGGCAAGGTCAGCCCACCGACCGGATCGAGCACTGAGCGTAGATCCCCGGCACTCACCGGTATCCAGCGATCCTTGTTACGGTTCGGTTGAGGGGTGATTGTCGTGGAGACGACATTGCCGCCCGCATAACGCACGTCATAGACCCGCGTCCTTTTGCCCCGCGTATAGACCAGATTGTAATTGCTGGCCTGCAAATGCTTGTCATCAGCCACCTGCCCCGTCACCTTGGTCTTTGCATCGAGACTAGTGAAGACATTGGCAATGCCCGCCGACGAGATCGTGCCGGTAATGGTGTAGCCGGGACGTGTGACCTCGGTAACGAAGGTCGCACGGGCGACGGGCAGACCAAGCAGGGTGACGCGGTATTCATTGCGATAGGTCTCTCCTGCAAAGGCAGAACCGCTCCCAGAGGCCAGCGGAGCGCCAAGCGCGACCAGCAGAAAAGTCAGTTTACGAACAAGCTTAAAACGCATTGCGACACCATGGCTCCAATGTCTGTTACCCCTTCATTTATGACGTTCACTATGGCAAGACCATAGCCGAAGCGTCGATAAATCCGCCCTTTTGCCAAGGTTTGTCTTGACGGGGCGGCTTCAGCTGACTATAGAACCGCAACTTTCCAATCAGACCGCGTTGGATTGCGCCCTGGGTTATTGCCCGGAAAGCTCTCTGACTGCCAATAAGAATAGGTGCATCATGTCCCGCAGTTGCGAATTGACCGGCAAGGGCGTCCAGTCGGGTAATAATGTAAGCCATGCCAACAACAAGACCCGCCGCAAGTTCCTTCCGAACCTGTGCGATGTTACGCTGATTTCCGATGCCCTCGGCCAGCGCTACCGTCTGCGCGTCTCTGCTGCTGCTCTTCGTTCCGTCGAGCATCGCGGTGGCCTGGATGCCTTCCTTTTGAAGGCAAATGAAACCGAACTGAGCATGCGCGCTCGTCTGCTGCGCCGCCAGATCGTCAAGAAGACCGCAGTCGCCGCCTGATATCAGGCAGCCACAGCATTGACATAACGAATGGGCTTGAACGGTAAAACGTTCGAGCCTTTTCGCTTGGGCCGTTCTTGCCAAAGTCTTTGGCATAGCGGCAAATATCGACCCTTTCTTGTTATGGCCAGTCCGCATGTGGGCTGAGCTATAGCTGGTGGCATCTCCCAGGATAAAAAAATGCGGATCACACGGCACATCTTCGTCTACAGCCTACTCATGACCCTGGTTGTGGTCGCCTCCAACATCCTCGTGCAGTTTCCGCTGTCGGGGCAATTGGCGGGCGTGCAGCTCGGCGACCTCTTGACCTATGGTGCCTTCACCTATCCGGTCGCCTTTCTGGTCACGGATCTCACCAATCGCCAGTTCGGCCCGTCCACGGCCCGCAAAGTGGTGTTTGTGGGCTTTCTGGTGGGCGTGGCGCTATCCTTCGTCACCGGGCAGCCACGCATCGCCATTGCCTCGGGCACTGCCTATCTGGTCGGGCAATTGCTTGATATCAGCGTCTTCAACCGGCTGCGCCAGCAGGACTGGTGGAAAGCACCGCTGGCCGGTTCACTGTTCGGCTCGGTACTCGATACGGTGATTTTCTTCTCGCTGTCCTTTGCGCCGGTCTTTGGCTTCATCGGCCCGAATGATGATTTTGCTATCAGCTCAGCGCCGTTGCTTGGCGCGTTTTCCCCTGAAATCCCGCGCTGGATCTCCTGGGCCATCGGTGATTTTACCGTGAAAATGCTGGTCGGCCTGATCATGCTTTTGCCCTATGGGGCATTGATGAACAGGCTGAAGCCCTACCAAGTTGCGCGGGCTTGACACCTGCTGCCTTACGGTAGCAGCCGGAATTCCAGCATCAACGTCCGTTGCAACATGAAGTGGTTGTCGTCAGAGACCAGGATCAGGCGAAGGTCGCCATTGCCCATATCCACCACATCCAGGCCTTCCATATTGTCGATCTGGAAGGTTTGATCGGCCTCGAGCAGGATCTCACCATCCACCAACGCGCCCGGCTTGATGCTGTCGCCCTTGACGCGCACGACGCGCATCCCCAGCCCACTGGGAAACCGGAACCGCCGCTCCAAGAGCAGCAGATCGCCATCCGGCAGCCATGCGCCGTCAGTGACGTCAAAATCGTCACGGCGCACCAGCTTGAAGCCGCCTGGATGCGGACCATCGACCACGCCAGCATAGAGATTACCCTTGGCGTCCAGGCTCTCCTCGGTGATCGTTACCAGGCCACCGGCAAGCGGCCCTTGCGCAGGCGATGCTGTCAGCATTTCCAGGCTGCGATTGCTCTTCAGGACCGTCTTGGGAAAAGGCAAAGGCAGGCTTTTTTCCGGCTTGGCCGTTTCAAATCCGTCGAGTGGATATTGATCGATCCGATGGCGTTGCTCAAAGCCGACATAGATCTTGTCGCCACGGATCGCCAGGCTCTCGGCATCCATCGCCCGCTTCGGCGCATTGCTGCGGCCTTCGCGGTCCAGCATCGGAGCCAGCGACACACCATCGATGCCGGAAAGGCGACCCTTTTCATCTCGTTTGATTTCGCCGGAAATCCAGTGACCAGTGTCCAGCACGCCAATGAAACGCTTGCCATCCGGTCGAAACCGGATCGAAGACCAGGCACCGAACAGACTGTCTGACGATGTCAGGTCCAGCCCACCGAGAAATTCCAGCTTGCCGAACACGGTCTGGTCCGAGGCCGGATTGAAATATTCAATTTTTCGGCTACTCACCGCCGCAGACTCACCCACGGCCTGAGATGCTGCCAAAAGCAGCGCGGAGCCGCAGCAGAAGGCAGCCAAGGCTTTGCGGGAGGTGATTAGCAACAGATCACACGCACTCAGCTGGCGCGGCGGAACGAACCGCCACGGGCACCCTTAGTGGGCTTGTCTTCGAAGAGGCCAGCCAATTGCTCGGTCATCGCACCTGCCAATTCATCCGCATCGACAATGGTGACGGCACGGCGATAGTAGCGGGTGACGTCATGGCCGATGCCGATCGCCAGTAATTCGACCGGAGACCGGGTCTCGATCTGCTCGATCACAGCGCGCAAATGCCGTTCCAGATAATTGCCGGGATTAACCGACAAGGTCGAATCGTCCACCGGCGCACCATCGGAAATCATCATCATGATCTTGCGCTGTTCGCGCCGCGCCAACAGCCTATTATGCGCCCAGATCAGCGCTTCGCCGTCGATATTTTCCTTGAGCAGGCCTTCGCGCATCATCAGGCCGAGATTGCGCCGTGCCCGCCGCCACGGCGCATCCGCCGATTTATAGACGATATGGCGCAAGTCGTTGAGGCGGCCCGGCGTCGGCGGCTTGCCGCTGGCCAACCATTGCTCGCGGCTCTGGCCGCCCTTCCAGGCCTTGGTGGTAAAGCCAAGGATTTCCACCTTGACGCCGCAGCGCTCCAATGTGCGGGCCAGGATATCGGCGCAGGTGGCGGCAACCGTAATCGGACGCCCACGCATCGAGCCGGAATTGTCGATAACCAGCGTCACCACCGTATCGCGGAACTGGGTGTCCTTTTCCCGCTTGAACGACAGCGGCTGCATCGGATCGATAATCAGCCGGGTCAACCGGGCCGGATCGAGATAGCCCTCTTCCAGATCGAAATCCCAGGACCGGTTCTGTTGCGCCATCAACCGGCGCTGCAAGCGGTTGGCCAACCGGCCGACCGCACCCTGGAGATGGGCAAGCTGCTTGTCGAGAAAGGCGCGCAACCGGTCAAGTTCGGCTTCATCGCACAGCTCTTCCGCCGAAGTCTCCTCATCGAAGGCCTCGGTAAACATCTTGTAATCGACTTTTTCATTGAAATCGTCGAACGGGCTAGCCGGACGGCGCATTTCACCGGGAGTCTCGCTGTCTTCGTCGCCTTCCTCTGACATATCGTCGTCGGAAATTTCGGCACCGTCCATCTCGCCGTCGTCCATCTGCTCTTCGGCAGATTCGCTTTCATCGGCGGGCGCGCTTTCAGAGCCGGCTTCCTGCTCGGAATTTTCCTGCTCTTCCTCGCCGCTGCGCTGCTGGTCTTCTTCCGAGGTTTCTTCCTGCTCGGCCTGTTCCGGGTCCTCGCCGAAATCCTCGGCCATTTCCATCGAAGACAGCATATGCCGCACAACGCGAGCAAAGGCCTGCTGGTCCTCAATCACATTGGCCAGATTGGAAAAATCACTGCTGGCCTTTTCCTCGATGAAGGAGCGCCACAGATCCAGCACTTTACCGGCACTTTCCGGTGGCTTCTGACCGGTCAGCGCCTCACGCACCATCATCGCCACCGCTTCCGACAGCGGCGCATCCTCGCGCCGTTCGATGCCGGAAAAATTGGCCTTAGCATATTTTTCCGAGGTCATCGATTTCAGATTGGCGGCAACGCCGGTCATCCGCAAGGCACCGATCGATTCCACCCGGGCCTGTTCGACCGCATCGAATACCGAGCGGGCATCCTGCCCCTCCGGTGCCATCGAGGCATGGACTTTCTGGTCATGGCAGGCGAGCCGCAGCGCCATGGAATCGCCAAGACCCCGCGTCACCGCCAGTTCATGGGCGGTGGGACGCTTGGAAATTTCCGGCAGGCGAATCCGCTCACCGGCAATGCCCGGACGATCATTGGCAAAAGCCACTTCGACATTGGCATCGCCGGCAATCGAGCGCACGCAGCCGGTAATCGCCCGGCGCAACGGTTCGGTATCGACCGCCGTGCCGGGTTTCGCCTGGGAATTATCGCCGCGACCTGCCATGTTCCTTAAGTCTCTTTTCAGGCGCCAAGAACGATATTGGCAGCACTTTCCTTGAGTTCAATGCCAAACGCGCGCTGGTATTGCTCGGCCACCAGGGTCCGCTCCAGTTCGTCGCATTTGTTGAGGAAGGTGACGCGGAAGGCAAAGCCGATGTCACCGAAGATCTCGGCATTTTCCGCCCAGGTGATCACAGTACGCGGGCTCATCACGGTCGAAAGATCGCCATTGATGAAGGCAGACCGGGTGAGATCGGCCAGACGCACCATCTTGGCCACATTATCGGGACCGTTCGGGGTGGCGGCAAAGCCCTTGACCTTGGCCAGAACGATATCGACTTCCTTTTGATGCGGCAGGTAGTTCAAGGTGGTGACGATCGACCAGCGGTCCATCTGTGCCTGGTTGATCTGCTGGGTGCCATGGTAAAGGCCGGTCGTGTCGCCAAGCCCAACCGTATTGGCCGTCGCAAACAGCCGGAAAGCGGGGTGTGGACGAATGACGCGGCTCTGGTCGAGCAGGGTCAGGCGGCCAGAGGATTCCAGCACCCGCTGGATAACGAACATCACGTCCGGGCGTCCGGCATCGTATTCGTCGAACACCAGCGCCACATTGTGCTGATAGGCCCAGGGCAGAATGCCATCCTTGAATTCGGTGATCTGCTTGCCGTCCTTCAGGACGATGGCGTCCTTGCCGACCAGGTCGATACGGCTGACATGGCTATCGAGGTTGACGCGCACGCAGGGCCAATTCAGCCGGGCAGCGACCTGCTCGATATGGGTGGATTTGCCCGTGCCGTGAAAACCGGACACCATGACGCGGCGGTTGTGAGCAAAACCGGCAAGGATGGCCAGCGTGGTTTCCCGATCGAACAAATAGTCGGGATCGAGATCCGGCACATAAGAATCGCCCTTCGAATAGGCAGGCACGCGAATGTCGCTGTCGATGCCGAACACCTCCCGGACGGAAACTGTCGTGTCGGGCAGGTTGGCGATATCAAGGTCAATTTTGCTCATCGTCTCTCCAAGCCGGGCGGCATCTCCCAGCGCATACAATCAAGGTCGCATACAATCAGGTCGCATACGCAATCGGATATAGTCTTCGATTAACAGAAACCTGCCTGCTTTAACAATTGATAGGCCTGAATAACAGCCCGAAAACGCTCTTCAGAACCTCTGTCTCCGCCATTTGCATCTGGATGATGTTTTTTGACAAGCTCTTTATAGCGCCTCTTGATATCTTGGGCGGTGGCAGCGCCCGTCAAGCCCAGGGCATCGAAGGCTTTTGCTTCCAGCGTCTTCAACTTTCGCGCCTGCGGCTCGAACCGCGACGCATTGCCGCGCCCTTGCGAGACAAAGCCGAAAGGGTCCCTCATCCGCGCCTGCGCCGTGGCCGAGCCGGAGCGCTGGGTGGAGTGAATGGGTGATCCCTTGGCCGCCTTGTTGACACCAACCGTCCAGGTCGGGCGATGGCCGGTGATCGCCTCCTTCTGGTAGCGGGCAATTTCGCTGTCGGACAGACCGGAGAAGTAATTGTATCCCTTGTTGTATTCCTTCACATGCTCGAAGCAGAACAGGAAAAACTTGCCTTCGGCATTGCGACCCACCGGTGCCCGGTGCACGCCCGGTCGCTCGCAGCCGTCCCACTGGCACGTGGTGACAGGCGGCTCCGGTTCCGCATCCTTCTTGCGGCGCGTTCTGATCTTGTCGAAATATTTTGAGTCGAGTTTCATTGGCAAATTATGAGGCTTTCCCCATCTCACAACAAGAATTGACAAATCATATTGTTCTTGGCCATTTGGAGGCTTTTCTCTAAACGCCCGAATTGGTCAGCAGAATTGGACGCCACCGCATGCAGAGCCACCAGATGTCACTTCGCCAGACGATAGAGCAGAAATTGACACAGGCCTTCCAGCCCGAGCGCCTGCTGGTGATCGATGAAAGCCACCACCATGCAGGACATCAACCTGATATGACCGGCACTGGAGAAACCCATATGCGGGTGCGCATCATCTCAGGCAGTTTTACCGGCCTCAGCCGCCTGGCCCGGCACCGGGCTGTCACCGACCTGTTAAAGCCAGAACTGGATGCCGGCCTGCATGCGCTCGCCATCGAACCATCAGCGCCCGGCGAGGCCACACGCTGGTGAGATCAGCCGGGCAGATTGTCTTGTAGAAAACTCAGCACTTCCGAGGACGGCACATCGTCGGCGACGAAAGACTGTCCGATACCGCGGGTGAGAATGAAGGTCAATTGACCGCCCTTGACCTTCTTGTCCTGGGCAATGGCCTTCATCAACTCTTCTGCGGGCGGCATATCGCCGGGAATCTCAGCGATCCGGGTGGGCAGCCCAACCTCTTTCAAATGGTGCTCGACCCGCTTTGCATCATCAGGGCTGGCCAGATTGAGCCGGGCCGAAAAATCATGGGCCAGCACCATACCGATGGCAACACCTTCCCCATGCACAAGGCGGCGGCTATCATAGCCCGTGGCCGCTTCCAGCGCGTGGCCGAAGGTGTGACCGAGATTGAGCAGGGCTCGGCGGCCATGTTCACGCTCATCAGCCACGACCACATCGGCCTTGGCCTGGCAGGACAGCGCAATTGCCTGCGTGCGGGCCGCTCCACCGGCAAACACCTCGCGCCAATTGCGCTCCAGCCAATCAAAAAACTCCGGCTTGTCGATCAGGCCATATTTCGCCACTTCGGCATAGCCGGCGCGAAACTCTCTTTCGCTCAACGTATTCAGCACTGCGGTGTCGGCCAGAACCAGATCCGGCTGGTTGAAAATGCCAACCAGATTCTTGCCCTGCCTTGCATTGATACCGGTCTTGCCACCGACGGAACTATCGACCTGCGACAGAAGCGAGGTCGGGATCTGCACGAACCGCACCCCGCGCCGAACGATACCCGCCGCAAAGCCGGTGAGATCGCCGATAACGCCGCCGCCAAGCGCGATCACCACATCATTGCGCTCGATGCGGGCTTCCAGCAGCACGTCGCAAACCTTGGTCAGGTGCTCAAAGCTCTTGGTCTTTTCACCGGCGGGCAGGGTCAGCGACACGGCTTCAAAGCCGTCCGCCTCCAGGCTGTCCATCAGCGCGCCGTGGTAAAGCGCCCCGACATTCTCATCGGTGATGATGGCTGCCTTGCGGCCCTTGATACGGGTGGAAATCTCGCCGCCCGCCCGTCCGATCAGGCCGTCGCCGATCAGGATATCATAGGCGCGCTCACCAAGCGGCACATGGACGAGGCGCTCTGAGGATTCGGGGCGTTCGGATGCCTGATCTGTGCTCATCGCTTGCTCCTGCCTTTGCTGACATAGGCGATCACCGCGTCCATGATCTCAGCGGAGATGGCTTCCTTGCGCCCATCGCGCGACAATACGGTAATATCGGCACGCTGGTAGATCGGGTAGCGCTCCAGCATCAGCTTTTCCAGCGTCTGTTTCGGGTGTTCGGTTTTCAACAGCGGGCGATGATCGCGCTTGTTGACCCGCTCCCACAGCACATCCAGATCGGCTTTCAGCCAGATGGAAATACCACCACGCTCGATCTGCCTGCGGGTCCGGTCATTGATGAAGGCGCCGCCGCCGGTCGAGACCACTTTCGGCCCGGACCTGAGCAGCCTCCGGATCACCCGGGTTTCCAGCGCCCGGAATTCCGTCTCGCCATAGGCTGCGAACAATTCGCTGATCGTCATGCGCGAGACCCGCTCGATCTCGGTATCGGTATCGATGAACGGCAGATTCAATTGCTGGGCCACGAGACGCCCGATCGCGGATTTTCCAGCCCCCATCAGGCCGACGAAAATCAGGTTTCGACGCCCGAGCACCGAGCGGGCACGCTCAGCAAGAGGTAGAACAGCATGGGGCATCGAGTGGGTCATCAGCCTTTTCGCAACAGGTTTACCACCCTATTGACAAATGCCGGGGCCACGTCAAGCACTTGCCGCATATGCCAGCAAGAAACAATCATCTGCATGGCCCGTGGCCTCCCTTAACTGCCAGGGGTTTAGGGTGTTATCAGGCAAAACCTGGCACGTTCCATCTTGAAACAGGAACGGCTCCAGCCGATATTGCTGATGTGTGTTGCACTGAGGGAAAAGCAAAACTGTTCTTTCCCGAAGAGATAAACGACACCCAGAGAACCCAAAGTGTTACAGCAAACTCGACTGCTTCTTCTGGGAAGCACGGCACTGTACACCATGCCTTTTAAGGCAGGAGGCCGTCATCATGCCCACCTTGTTCCGCTTCCTGTTCGTCATTGCCACTGTGGCGGCCATGATCTATGCGGCGATGTGGGCTCTGGTCATCTTCGTGGAACCAGGCCAGCGGGAGATCACCGCAACCATTCCCGCCGCGCAAATCAAGCCGCAGCAGCCATGACCGTGATGGCACAGACACCAAACAATAGAAACGACAGCACCCATGGTTGATCTCGGCCACGCCCGTATCGAAGCTTTCCTTGAGATGATGAGCGCCGAGCGCGGTGCGGCGGGCAATACGCTCTCTTCCTATGAACGGGATCTGGAAGATTTGCATGGCTTTCTGGCCACGCGCAAAGTCAGCGTCATGGCCGCCACCAGCGACGACCTCTCCGCCTATCTGGCCGATCTTGGCCATCGCGGTTTCGAAGCCTCCTCCCAGGCCCGCCGGCTGTCGGCGCTTCGGCAATTCTACAAGTTTCTCTATGCCGAGGGACTGCGCGGCGACGATCCGACCTCGATCCTCGATACCCCGAAAAAGGGCCGGCCTCTGCCCAAGACCCTGTCGATTGCCGATGTCGACAAGCTCCTGTCCCTGGCCCAGGCCGAGGCGGCGTTGGACGGCCCAGACCGCCTGCAAAGGCTGCGGCGCCTGGCGCTGCTGGAGCTTCTTTATGCGACGGGCATGCGTGTCAGCGAACTGGTCTCGCTTCCGGCCAATGTGCTTGCGCAGGAGGGCCGGTTCCTGGTGATCCGCGGCAAGGGCAACAAGGAACGGCTGGTACCGCTGTCGCGCTCTGCCATCGCCGCCATGCAGGTTTACGCGCAGGCCAAGGAAATCGAACAGGCAGAAAAACCACCTTCGAAAAAAACAGCGTCGAAACAAACAGAGTCGAAACTGGGAAAATCATCGGGCATTGGCTTCCTGTTTCCAGCCGCCAGCCGTGAAGGCTATCTGCCCAGGCAGGTTTTCGCGCGGGAATTGAAAGATTTGGCCATTCGCGCCGGCCTCAGCGGCGATGCGGTGTCGCCGCATGTGCTCAGGCATGCTTTTGCCAGCCATTTGCTCGAAAACGGCGCGGATCTGCGTGTTGTGCAGGAATTACTGGGACATAGCGACATTTCGACGACGCAAATCTACACGCATGTGCTCGAAGAAAGGCTCCAGATTCTGGTTGAGACACATCACCCTCTTGCAAAACATAGGAAAAACCACGATTAGAAGCCCGGCTAGGCGATGTGCTAAGCCCCTTTGGTTGGCACGCAAATTGTCTGCAAGACAGACATGCGGCCAAGCATTGCGAAGACATTTACGGTTTCACACCATCAAGGATGGGTGGTGAGATCAGGCATATAGTCAGAGATTACGATGGCCGCCGCTCAGCCAACATCGTAAAGCAGGATAGAGTAACGGATCGGAACGGACCTGATGATCAACTATCTCGATTTCGAAAAGCCTATTTCCGACCTCGAAGGCAAGATTCACGAGTTGAAGAAGCTAAAGAGCGAGGATGAAAGCATCGACACCTCGGAAGAGATCGGTCGTCTGGAAGTCCGCGTGCGCGAAGCCATGGAAGAGATTTATTCCAAGCTGAATGCCTGGCAAAAAACCCAGGTCGCCCGCCATCCGCAACGTCCGCATTTCGTCGATTACGCATCGCGCCTGTTTACCGATTTCACGCCGCTGGCTGGCGACCGCAAATTTGCCGAGGATGCAGCCATCCAGGCTGGCCTGGCCCGTTTCCGGGGTATACCGGTGGCCATTATCGGCCAGGAAAAAGGCAGCGACACCAAATCGCGCCTGAAGCACAATTTCGGCAGCCCCCGGCCTGAAGGATATCGCAAGGCGATCCGCGTCATGGAAATGGCCGACCGTTTTGGCCTGCCGGTGATTTCGCTGGTCGATACCGCTGGCGCCTATCCTGGTGTCGGTGCGGAAGAGCGCGGCCAGGCCGAAGCCATCGCCCGCTCGACGGAAATGTGCCTTAACCTGAAAGCCCCGTTGATATCCGTCGTCATCGGCGAAGGCGGCTCCGGCGGCGCCATTGCCATTGCCACCGGCAACCGCGTCTATATGCTGCAACACGCCATCTATTCGGTGATTTCGCCTGAGGGTGCGGCCTCGATTCTATGGCGTGACAGCACGCGCGCCAAGGAAGCCGCCACCAATATGAAGATCACTGCGGAAGACCTGAAAGGTTTCGGCATTATCGACGATATCATTCCCGAACCGGTTGGCGGCGCCCATCGCAATCCCGAAACGGTTATCGACCGTACCGGGGAAACCATTGCAGCGGCACTGAAGGATATGTCTGGCCAAAGCGGGGCGGAACTGCGCACGGCGCGGCGCCAGAAATTCCTCGATATCGGCCGTAATCTGTAAAACGCCCAGAGTACAACTCCTTTTGCATCGCCTTGCGATGCAGCCGGTGATTTGCCCCATAAATGTTTCAATCGGGCCTTATACCGACAGTCATAACCAAAGACTGTCGGTATAAGTGTTGTGAACGACAAAAGCCTTGGCAATTAAGGCAAAGCTTGGAATGGGCAATCAGTGCACGTTCACACTTTAGAAACCATATTCGGGCAAGGATCGAGACTGGATCGACAGGCTCCGACTTGATATGGTCCCGCCTGGATGATCAATGCTTCGTCGTCCCATGATAAGGACATACTCACGCATCCTTGTCCTGAAAGAATGCCTTCGCCCCAATGAGACCCAGTTGAGCTCGACAATGCGCATTTCAAACGCCGCCCTGCTGATCGCCACCGCCCTGCTTCTGGCAGGGTGCAACGATACCTTGGATAGCGTCAGCGAAAAGAAGATGCCGGCCAATGTGTCCAACAAGGTAGAGCAACCGCTGCCACCTGAAATCCTCGCCTCGCTGAAGGCGAAGGGCATGGAGCGAAACTCGCCGATCGCCATCCGGATTTTCAAGGAAGAAGGCGTTCTGGAAATCTGGAAAGCCAAGACTGACGGGCGTTTCGAGAAAATTGCCGACTACCAGATTTGTGCGTGGTCCGGGAAACTGGGACCGAAAGAGAAGGAAGGCGACCGGCAGGCGCCGGAGGGTTTCTACGCCCTGACGCCCGCCAATCTCAATCCCTATTCAAAATATTACCTGGCGATCAACACCGGCTTTCCCAACAAGTATGATGCCGTCAACAATCGCAACGGCACCAATCTGATGATCCATGGGGCCTGCTCGTCCTCCGGCTGCTATTCGATGACGGATGCCCAGATCCTGGAAATCTATGCCTTTGCCCGCGATGCCTTTCGCGGTGGCCAGCAGACCGTGCAATTGCAAGCCTTTCCGTTCCGCATGACCGCCGAAAACATGGCCCGGCATCGCTACAGCACCCACATGCCCTTCTGGCAGATGCTGAAGGCTGGCTACGACCAGTTCGAAGTCACCAAACAACCGCCACAAGTTGGGGTTTGCGACAAGAAATATGTCTTCAACCAGCAAGTCGAAGCAGGCAAAAGCCTGAACCCGGCGGGTGCCTGCCCACCGATGAGCACACCACCGCAACTGTCTGCGGCGCTTGCCTCCTATAATTCGGCCTATAGCCGCGACTATGCCAAGGCCATGAAGAAGTATGAGGACAAGGTCTGGTACGATCCAAGCGAAGCCGAACGCAAGGCTCTGGTTGCCGACCTGAAGAAAGGCCGCGA
This sequence comes from Allorhizobium ampelinum S4, assembly GCF_000016285.1. Lineage (NCBI taxonomy): Bacteria > Pseudomonadati > Pseudomonadota > Alphaproteobacteria > Hyphomicrobiales > Rhizobiaceae > Gillisella > Gillisella ampelina. The sequence goes on from NC_011989.1 coordinate 3,414,544, forward strand.
CCTCGCCTATGCTCCGACAGGCTCAGCGCTGAAGGCTGGCAAGCTGTTGAAATTGTCCGAGGTCGCCGATCCCGCCAATCCGGTCATCAGCCCACGGAAAACCGCAGCGACAGCCGCCCCGCTGTTCGCATCGCTGGACAATTCCGCCAAGACCGGTCGCTATGGCGCGCCAAGCGATCCGCAGACGGCAAGCACTATGAGTTCTGGTGCTGTGAGTTCTGGTGCTCCGGCCAACATCGACCCAACGCAGACGGCAACCGTCGCCCTCCCGGCCACCGGCCCGGTTCCCGTGCCGAACCCGGTGGCGCCACCGCCGCCGCAAGCCAGCATGGTGGCCATGGATGCGGCCTCTGAGCCAGCGGCAAAACCCTTCTGGAAATTCTGGGCCGCCCGGTGACCCCGGAGCCCGAAGACATCCTGGACCTCAAAGGGCTGAAATGCCCGCTTCCCGTGCTAAAATCGCGAAAACGTCTGTCGGGAATGGCGGTCGGTAGCCGGCTCATTGTTGAAACCACCGATCCCCTGGCGATTATCGATATCCCGCATTTCTGCCGGGAAGACGGATATATCCTGCTGTCCAGCGAGAGATCCGCGACCGGTCACCGCTTTGTGATCGGCAAGCCTGATCAGATGCCCACCCGATGATGCAGCGTCCGAGATAACCGCCGATCAGAAGGTCATGCCCGGCACCGCGAGGGGATTGTCTTCCAGAGCCTTCCGATCCGGCCGGTCTATCGCCACTTTACCTGTGAAAGCATCAAACAGGTCCCGCACATAGGCTTCGTCCAGCCCATCTGTAATCATCACCAGCCGGCTCCGGCGGTCGGAGGGATCAGGCCAGGCTGCCAGCCGATGCGGCGGATGAAAGATCGATTGCACACCATGAATGACGACCGGCCGCTCGGGATCGTCTTTCAGCCCGACCACCGCCTTCATCCGCAGCATTTTTTCACCATGAGCCGACCGTAGCAGGTCGATGAACATATGGAGAGCCGCCGGATCGACCGGATCGTCGTGAAGGATGGAGAAGGAGCGGATCGTGGCGCCGTGACGTGTGACATCGTCATGGTGATGGTGGGCATGATAATGGTCGTGGTCGTGGTCGTGGTCGTGGTCGTGGTCGTGGTCGTGGTCGTGGTCGTGGTCGTGGTCGTGGTGACGATGATCCTCCGCGTGTTGCTCTTCCTGCAACCACCGCGCCACGTCCGGCATTTTTGTCGCCGGATCATAAAGGCCATTGTTCAGGATCACCGCTTCACCGGCAGCCGATGTTTCCGCATCGACAACAACCGCCCGTGGGTTCAGCCCGGCAATCCGGCTCTTCAACCTTGCGACGGCACCTTCATCAGCAAGGCTCGCCTTGGTCATCACCAGCCGGTCGGCCACCGCCACCTGCCGGACAGCTTCACTGTAACTGTCCAGCGTTCTCTCGCCATTGACGGCATCAATCACGGTGACCAGCCCTTCCAGCTGAAACGATTGAGACAAAACAGGATGTCCCATCACCGACTGCATCACCGGGGCGGGATCCGCCAATCCGGTGGTTTCGATCACCACCCGCGACAGAGACTTGATCCGCCCGGTCTGCAAGGCATCGACAAGTTCGGCCAGCGTATCGATCAATTCACCACGCACGGTGCAGCACAGGCAGCCATCCGAAAGCTGGACGATGGAATCGCTGGAGGCTTCGACCAGAAGGTGATCTATCCCCACTTCACCGAATTCATTGATGATCACCGCGGCGTCGCGCATGGCGGGATCCTTCAGCAGCCGGTTCAGCAGCGTGGATTTTCCAGCACCGAGAAAGCCGGTCAGGATGGAAACAGGAATGCGATCAGCAAGGGCAACCATGGTCATGACCTCTTCTTATACCAAGGCTGGGAGATGCTCACGCATCCTCGCCTTGGAAGAATTTCGAATTTTACAAATCTATTAAAGGCTTGAGTTATTCGAAAAGAAAAAACGGACTGCCATTATCAATGGCGCCCCGCATTACATTTGCGGGCGCGGCGTGGGGCGCGGAACTTCGCCCATCTGCTGCTGTTTGGCACCCGAAGCAGCCGGTGGCGGATCCGGCGGCTCACTGCCGGGGATGAGGCCAGCAAAGACTGGCACCGGCGGCGCGGACATTTCATGGATATAGGGCGATTGCAGCTTCATCCGGCCGGTCTCGTCCCGGGTTTCGCTGCGCCGCTTGCGTGCCTCCGTGGAGCACATTTCGGCGGACACGTCATTCACCGCGTTCAAACCGTCAACGCTGTCAGGCCCTAGCGCCGAAAGGCGCGATCCCTGAGCATTGGGTCGATCGAAATATTTCTGGAGCAGATTGGCGGAAATATCGGCGCGTGCTGCCAGGCTGTCAGCACCCATCACCACGGTGATCAGCGTACGGCCATTGCGGGTCGCAGAGGTGATCTGGTTAAAACCGGAGGCACAGATATAACCGGTCTTCATGCCATCGACCCCATCGAAACGGCCGACCAGCATGTTGACATTGGGATAGACCTTTTTGCCGGTATCAATCGCTTCGATCTTGAAATAGCCCGCATATTCAGGAAATTCGCGACGAATGGTCACGGCCAGCACCGCAAGATCGCGGGCCGTGGAATATTGGCCGGGAGCTGGCAATCCATTCGGATTGACGAAATGGCTGGATGTCATGCCGAGCCGGGCGGCCTCGGCATTCATCCGGGCAACAAACGCCGCCTGGCTGCCGCCGACATTTTCTGCCACGGCCACGGCGATGTCATTGGCAGATTTCACCAGCATCATCTTCAGGGCATCGTCCAGCGTCATTTTCGAGCCGGGCTTGAAGAACATTTTGCTCGGTGCTTGCGACGCTGCAAAGGCACTCAGTGTCACCACGCTGTCCAGGCGCACTTCACCGGCTCTCAGCGCCCTGAACGTCGTATAGGCCGTCATCAGCTTGGTCAGCGAGGCCGGATACCATTTCTTGAAACTATCCTGATGCTCCAGCACCGTCAGGGAGTTGACATCCACCACCAGCACGGGGTTGGCTGCGACCGCAGACGGCAGCATGGCGGCAAACAAGGCAACGGCAACTAAGGCGCGCCGGATCTGGCGAGGCAGCACGGACAATGACTTCTCCTTCCGGAAACTGGACAGACCACCCTGAATGTCTCTCGCATCGGGCAACCATATGTCCTATATGTCGAACCAATGGCAAAGCCCATCAGCAACGTCAATTGCAACCGAGTGATAAATGAGCCGGACCTGCCCGGTTCAAACGCATGTGATCAGGAAAACCGATGCCAATCTTGAACCGCGCCGCAGAACTGGAAGCCGATGTCCGGCAATGGCGCCATCATCTGCACCAGAATCCGGAAATTCTGTATGACGTCCATGAGACGGCTGCCTTTGTCACAGAAAAACTGAAGGAATTCGGCGTCGACGAGGTGGTCACGGGTTTAGGACGCACCGGCGTCGTTGGCCTGATCAAGGGACGCGGCGATGGCAGCCGGGTGATCGGCCTTCGCGCCGACATGGATGCCCTGCCCCTTCAGGAAATCACCGGCAAAGCCTGGGCATCGAAAACCGATGGCCGCATGCATGCCTGTGGTCATGATGGCCATACCGCCATGCTGCTGGGTGCCGCGAAATATCTGGCCGAGAACCGCAATTTCAACGGCTCCGTCGCCGTAATTTTCCAGCCCGCCGAAGAAGGCGGAGCAGGCGCGCTGGCCATGGTGGAAGACGGCCTGATGGAGCGCTTCGACATCGCCGAAGTCTATGGCATGCACAACATGCCCGGCATGCCGGTTGGCACCTTCGCGATCCGCAAGGGCGGGATCATGGCGGCTCCGGACAAATTCTTCATCACCATCAAGGGCCGTGGCGGCCATGCTGCCGAACCGCACCGCGCCATCGATCCGATTGCCATCGGCGCCCAGATCGTCACCAATCTGCAATTGATCGCGGCGCGCAGCGCCAATCCGGTGCGCTCGGTCGTCGTCTCCGTCACTCGCTTTCAGGCAGGAACGACCCACAACATCATTCCCGAGCAGGCCGAACTGACCGGTACTGTGCGCACCCATGACGACGAAACACAGGACATGGCAGAGCGCCGGATCCGCGAAATCGTCGCTGGCGTCGCCAGCGCCCATGGGGCAGAAGCAGATGTGATCTATGAACGCCCCTGCCCGGTCACGGCCAATCATCCTGAGGAAACCGACAATGCCGCCCGCGCCGCCATCGATATCGTCGGCGAAGGCAATGTGAACACCGACGTCGCCCCCTCCATGGCAGGCGAAGACTTCGCCTTCATGCTGAAGGCCAGACCCGGCGCCTATATCATGATCGGCAATGGCAATACGGCGGGCCTTCACAACCCGGCCTATGATTTCAACGACGAAGCCATCGCCTACGGCATTTCCTACTGGGTCAGGCTTGCCGAACAGCGGCTGGCGGATTGAGATATCGCAAGGAAAAGGCTTGGCTTCACGAACGGGTTTTTGTAAGGAGATAGGCAGTGGTTCCGTAGCTCAGCAGGATAGAGCATCAGATTCCTAATCTGAGGGTCACGCGTTCGAATCGCGTCGGAATCACCATTTTTAAGCCAAAAGCGAAATAAACGAAATTTTGCAGTGCGGCCGCCATATTTTCACAAGCTTTTTGGAATTAGGAACTACTATCGGTCGACCGGGCGCGGACCTGCGTCGGCTCATGCTGAAGTTATCATGCTTCAGAGAGGCTTTTGGATTTCGGAGTGTACTGGTGACCGTGAGAACTGCGAAAAACGATAGCGTCGTGACACCGCCCGCCGTTCCTGTACGGCGAGCTGCCGCAGAGCGCTATGCGCTGGTTGCCCCAACTTCGGCCGCGCGCTGGCTGCTGCTGGCCGTCTTGATGGCTAGCGCCTATTTTTTCTACGGTTTCATTGTACCCCTGCTGGCCGCCATGGTGATCGGCTTTGCAAGCTGGCCGATCTATCGGCGCATCCTTAGCCTCGCCCGTGGCAATAGGACGATTGGTGCAACGATTGCCATCATTCTTGTGGTCTCCTTCATTGTCGTCCCCATCTCGCTGGCGGGCATCTATGCCGTCGATGAGGTGAAAAGCTGGGGCGTTTGGGCCTTGAGGGCCAATGAAGTCGGTGCGCCGGTCCCGCAATGGTTAATCCAGGTTCCTCTGGCCGGAGCCTGGCTTTCCGAGCATTGGGATCAATATGTCGGCCATCCCGGCGCGCTTGGCGAATTGGTGCAACTGATCAGCGGCGCCAATATCGGCACGATTTATCGTGGCCTGCTGGTGGTCGGCTCCTCGGCCTTCCATAGCTTTCTCACCCTGCTCTTCATGCTGATCGCCTTGTTTTTCGTCTATCGCGACGGGGAGCGTATTGTCGCACAGGTGGATATCGTCGGCGAACGCATCCTGCCCGGGCGCTGGGAACGGGTATCTCGTCTGGTTCCGCTGACCATCAGTTCCACGGTGACCGGCATGACGATCATTGCGGTCGGCGAAGGCATCGTGCTTGGCCTCGCCTATTGGATCGCCGGCGTGCCTTCCCCTGTGACGCTGGGCATCATCACCGGCTTCATGGCGCTTATTCCCGGTGGCGCGCCGCTGTCCTTCACCCTGGTCTCGATCTATCTGGTTGCCAGCGGATCGACCATTGCAGGGGTCGGATTGCTTGCCTGGGGAACCGTGGAGCTTTTCATTGTCGATAAGACATTGCGGCCAAGACTGGTGGGCGGACCAATCAAACTCCCCTTCCTGCCAACATTTTTCGGCCTGATCGGCGGCGTCAAGACCATGGGCATGCTCGGCCTGTTCGTCGGCCCGGTGCTGATGGCGATCCTGGTGGCCATCTGGCGCGAATGGCTCCTGGAAGCCAAACAGCCCGAGTGATCGCGCTTCGGTAGCGCTTTCCGCCAAACCGGTTCGGGAATGTCTGCCAGGCAAAGAAGCCGACAGGGAAATCTATTTAGAAACTCAGTTGATATAGCCGAGCCTGATAGCCTTGGCGATTGCCTGTATACGGTTGACCGAATCAAGCTTGATCGTCGCCGAGCCCAGGTAAGCATTGACGGTATGGACCGAGAGGCCGAGATTTTCGGCAATTTCTTCGCTGATCCGCCCGTCGCCCGCCAATTGCAGGCAGGCGATTTCCCGGTCGCTCAACGCCTCGGAGGGCGCTACTTTTCGCTCGCTCAGGGATAGAATATCCATCATCAGCTTGCAGCTGCGATTATGCATGTCGATCATCACATCGCTATCGAGATCCTCAGATCCGTTTAATGCGAAGATGACATAGCCATTGCCGACAGCGCCCAGCCGGACAGGAAAGGCAACACCCGAAAACGGCAGATTGCCAGCAGGCAGGCGCGATACGAAAGCCCCAAACTCACTGCTAATACAGAATGTGGCGTTGTCCTTGGCATTCCACATCAAAGGCAGCAGCAAATCGTCGATATGGCTCAGCAGAAGGTCGCCGTAGCAGGACACAAATGCGTCGCTATAGCTGCCGACCATGCCGCTAGCCGCCCAGCTCTCACATTCGCATTGCAACATGCGTTTGCGCGGCAGGCCTGAACCCGCCACCCGAAACACCGCGAAGCTGCGGGCGTTGATCGCCTTCTGCATGGCAATCAGCCGAGGAAAAATATCGCCCCGGTTCGCAGCCAGCCGGGCTTTCAGATCTGCCGCCGATCCTGTCCTGCCGCTCGACATGTCTGCATTAAACGCCATGGCTGCCTTTCATACCAACGCTTGAAGATGCGAACGCATCTCCATCTTGAAGTGGTTGTGGATGTCTCAAGACATCAAAGACTTGAGATATCCTGAATTAGAATGCCAACCGTCACCTTGAAGGGCAGTCGGCGCTTAGACCAGATTGTTGCGAACCGCGTAGGCAATCGCTTCAGAGCGAGTTTTCGTAGCTGTCTTGCGCATCACACTGGTGATGTAATTATTGATTGTATTGCGGGAAATACCCAGAATCGTGGCTATTTCATCGCTTGTCTTGCCTTCAGCAATCCAAAACAGGCATTCCAATTCGCGTTCCGTCAGCTCAAAATCACGATCTGCTTTCTGCGACCGTCCCGTCGACAGGCTAACGCAATAGGCTGCCAACAAACCCACGTCCCGCAACCGGTCCGGCGAGATTACGAATCCGTCCGGAAGAAGCATGACCAGCGCCAGCCGTGTGCGCCCAACATTGAACATGACGGAGCAATATTGACGGCTGGCCCCTAAGGGCAGTTCCAGGTCGTCAGGCAGGAGCACGAATTTTGCTTGCAGCAGACCCAGGCATTTTTCAAGCTCGGTGGCCCGTGAACAGGCAGCCGACAATTCCGTGGCAACCCCACGCGCCAGATCGAACGGCCAGTCGGCCGTCACCACGAAATCCAGCCCATGTTCCTGAATAAGGTCGTATCGCGCTAGGAGATAGTGCGAGGCTCCGGCATAATCCGTCAGGATATGCATTGCCACCCGAAGCTTTCCTGAGGACGCTGCCGAGGAAAGCTGCCTGATCATCGCATCACGCAACCTGGGCCCTTCAGGCCTGTTCGCCGTCTTCTGGCTACGGATCCCTTGATAGCCCCCAGGCTCAAGGAGTTCGACACTCATAAGGCTCCCCTTTCAAGGGACGAAACGGCCACCTCTCACTATGCTTTGCCACGGAAGCCGCCCATTCCGTGGTTAGGCGCGTCATTCGAAACATGCCGAATCACCATGTTGTTATTGTATGTAAATAACTTCTAAACGCTACGGGGATTAGCACAGAAGGTGTGGCTTATCCGCACCATACAAAAATGCTGCGCCGACTTTCGCTGGCGCAGCACTGTTATTGCCCGTGATTGAAGGATCAGGCTGCGTTCTCGACCGCCCATTTGCGCAGGATCTTGGCAGCGCGCTCTTCCGAGATTTCCACCATACGCGCCAGGCGCCGTTCCGGGCCTTCCTTGACGCGACGGTTGAAGCCGCCATTCGGGTCATTGTCGAGGGCAAGGACATCATCGGCGCTATCGAAGCCGAAATCGGAACCAAAGCCATCCATCAGGCCGCCGCCGGCACCGGCATCAAGACCGGGCGAGAAGTCGGGCAGTTCCAGTCCGGCAACAGCGTCGCTGCCACCCTCAAGCGCCGCAGTTCCACCGCCGCCCATCGAGCGTACCATCGGACGAATGCCCATCCAGACAACAAGGAAAGCAACGGCGAGGAAGGCAAGCGAGTTGATAATACCCGCCATGTTGCGGCTGAGGATTTCCATCACACCGGGTCCGGTTGGTGCCTCGCTCAGCAGCTGATTCTCCAGGAAGTCCATCGCCGTCAGCGTCACCACGTCGCCACGCTTGTCATCGAGCCCGGCAGCCGATTTGACGATCTTCTGCATTTCCGCCAGATAGGCATCGATCTTGGCCTGATCGACCGGCTCGCCGACCATGGTGGCGATGCGCTGCTTGTTGACCACAACGGCCACGGAAAGCTTGTCCAGCGTATAGCCGTTCTTGACGGTGGCAATCGTCTTGCTGTTGATTTCGTAGTTGGTCTGCTCTTCCTTCTTGTCCTGCTGGTCGGACGATTCAGGACCAGCACCGCCCGCTTGCGGAGCGGCCTGTGGAATATTCTGCTCCACAGTCGCTGCGGTATCGGATTGCCGCTGCTGCGACTTCTGCGCTTCCTTGGTGGTGCGGGTCGAGCGTTCGACCTTGGATTCGGGATCGTAGACCGTTTCCTGGATCTGCTGCTGGTCGGTATTCAACTGCGCCGTAACGCTGGAGCGGAAATTGTCCATACCGAGGAAAGGTGCGAGCGCCTTGTCGATGTTCGATTCGATTTCCTGTTGAACCGACTGGGCAACGCCGAGATTCCGGTTTGCAGCCCCGCCCGTCTCATCGCCCGATGCCAGCAACTGGCCGGTCGAATCCAGAATGGTGACATCATCGATTTCAAGACCCGGCACAGCCGAAGCCACCAGATGGCGGATCGAAGCCGCAGATTTGCGACCGGCATCGGAGCCGGCTCTGATCATCACCGAGGCCGTTGGCTTCTGCGCGCCGCGCCGGAAATTCCCGACATCCGGCATGACGATATGCACGCGGGCTGCCGCAATACCGTTGATCTGCTGGATCGTCCTGGCAATCTCGCCCTCAAGGGCGCGCACCCGAGTCACTTCCTGCATGAAGGATGTCAGACCCAGGGAGCCGACATTGTCGAACAGTTCATAGCCCGCATTGGTGCTATTGGGCAGGCCGCGTTCGGCCAGCAACAAACGGGCCTTGCCGGTCATTCCGGCCTGGACCTGAATGCTCTTGCCATCGGCGCCAGTCTGGAAACCGACGCCCGCTTCAGCCAGCGCAATACTGATTTGATTGACGTCTGTCGCTTCGAGGCCAACGTAAAGGGTCTCAAAGGCAGGCTTATTGATAAAAAACGCCGCACCGATAACCAGCGCCACCGAAACGACGCCAACACCCGCAAGGGTCCATAGTTTAGTCGGTCCCAAGGACGAAAGGTTCTTGAAGACCTGGAGTAGTTGATTGAACAGATTCATTCTGTCTCGCACCGTCAAACATGAGGTTACGGCTTTTGGCCTAGTGTCACCCTAGGACGCGAAGCTTGTGCGAGCGTTTCCTGAAGCCTGCGAAGGAAGCCCGGTGTGCGGAAACGGACGTCCCAAAACGAAGATCGCCCCGGAAAGGAGCGACCTGAACACTTTAGTATCTATGTATTTATGGAATTACAAAAATTCTTTCTCTTCATTTCTTGGCATTTGCGGGGGCAAACCGCCTCGCACTTTTGCTGGAAATACTCTCTCGGGGCTTGCAGAGATCAGAAAAAATCGAAATCGCCCGCAGCTTTGCTGAGAGGCTGCGAATGGCCATGGCGCAAACCATCGCCCAGTGCCTTCTGCATTTCGGCCAGCTTGACGAGGCTGAGCGCCGTCGTCATGTCCACTTTCCAGTCGTCAGACACATCCGCCGTAATGGTATCGATAAATTCCGCCAACCCGCGCGATTTCTGCACGGCGAGATCGATACCTTGCAAGACTTTCAGCGTTTCAGCCGATTCCAACGCCTTTGAGCCACCCAGTTCCAACAATTGCGGCTCGACCCGCTCGATCAGATAGGCAACGTCGTGAAGTTCCGTCACAACACGCATCAGAATTTCAGGTAGTGATTCTTCCACGCTCGTGGCCTCCAATACTGACTCAGGCTTCGCAGTTCTGTTCTCCCGGAACCCACCACAGACAAAAGCCACGCGGCACGCTCCATTTATGCTTTTTATTCAGTTCCCGCCCTGAGCTTGTATAAACGAGCGAGGGGTTGTCCGTTCCGCTCATCCGAAACCGCAAACAGGGTTCGGATGGTCATTCATTTCATGACAGCCTTGCTCGAACACATCGTGCCGTCAGCCGCATCACATACCTTAGATTGTCCTTCAAAATCGTTACGCAACTTTGATCAATATGGATTGCCTGTGAAAGACCGGAACCGTTAAAAAAACTCGATCGAGCTTTCCACCGGCTTTTGCACTTTGACCGGCCGCTGTTCCATGGCCACGGTTTTTTGCGTTTCCGCTCCTGTCAGAGGATACTGGCGGGCACGACCGCTGATCGGCCAGAATTCCAGCTTGCGGCCATGCTCACCGCCCGTGGAAGAACCAACCACCTTGATGCCTTCATCTTTCAGAAACTGCGCAGCAAAGGCAGCATTCTGTTCGCCGACATTCGAGAACGTCGCAATCGTCTTGGCGCCTCCGAAAATCTTGGCTTCCAGACGATCGCGCCGCGCGCCCTTCTTCAAGAGGCCGTTGATCAGCAATTCCATCAGATGGACGCCATAGCGCGTGGCATCCCCGCCTCCCATGCCGGGATTGGCAGAGCCCGGCAGGAGGAAATGGTTCATACCGCCGACACCGGCAATGGGATCACGTATGCATGCAGCCACGCAGGAACCCAGGATGGTTGAAAGCACCACATTCGGGTCGCTGACAACCTTGTATTCACCTTGAATAATATGGACCCTGCGAGCCGCAGCTTCGTCACTCATTTTAATGCTCCGAAAACAGCTTCAATGGCCGCCTTCATCTTTTCGATGGTAAACGGCTTGGCGAGGACGTTATTGGCACCCAATTGGGCCGCCTTCTGCACCAGCGCCCTGTCCCCTTGGGCAGTCAGAATGATAAAGGCCGCCTTCTTGGTCGCCGGATTGGCGCGAACAGCCTGGAGAAGGCCGAGACCGTCCATCTTCGGCATGTTGAAGTCAGAGATCACCAGATGATGGGGCTGTTGCGCCATGATCTTCATCCCCTGCTCACCGTCACCGGCAGCCGTGATCTGCTTGAAACCCAGCTGAGTCAGCGCATCACTTAAAAGCAAGCGGCTGGTCACCTGGTCGTCCACTATCAGGACCTTAATTTTTTCAGCTATTGACATTATTCATAACCTTCTTTCCGTGCGGCCGTGAGTTTGAGAATTTCTTCGCCGATTGAGCCAAGCGGCAATTGATGCTCGACGGCACCCAGTTCATGGGCAACGCGAGGCATACCATAGACCACACAGGTCTTTTCGTTCTGCCCTATGGTCCGTGCGCCTGCACTTCGCATTTTGAGCAATCCAGACGCTCCATCGCGTCCCATACCTGTCAGTATGACGCCAACAGCATTGCGTCCAGCCAATTCCGCCACCGAATCAAAGAGAACATCGACCGATGGCCGGTGTCCATTGACCGGGGGCGTGTCCAGCAAACGGCAACTGGGCGCGGATGCGTTCACCACTTGCAGATGCCGTTCTCCACCAGGGGCCAGATAAATCTTGCCGATCTGCAATCTGGCACCGTCAGTTGCTTCCTCTACCACCGGAGCGCAGAGCCGGTTCAGCCGCTCCGCAAAACTCTTGGTAAATGTCGGCGGCATATGTTGGGTAATCACCGTCGGCGGGCAATTAGGTGGAAATTTCTGCAACACGGCAATCAGCGCTTCGACACCCCCTGTCGAGGAACCGATCGCCACGATCTTGCGACCCACCCGAAAATCGGCCGCAGGCGTGGCAACAGGCGCCGCCTGCATGATCTGCCGGCGCTGGGAGCGGGCCGCCGCCTTGACCTTCTCGGCAAGATCGCCGAACGGACGAGCCTCGCCCGGCATCGGCTTGCCGACACAGTCGAATGCGCCAATTTCCAAGGCAGCCAGCGTCGCTTCAGCGCCGCGATGGGTCATGGTCGAAACCATGATGACAGGCATCGGCCGCAGCCGCATGATCTTTTCGAGAAACTCCAAACCATTCATGTTTGGCATTTCAATATCGAGCGTCACCACATCCGGGTTCAGCTGCTTGATGGCGGCACGTGCCTCCATGGCATCCTTGGCCTGGCCAATGACGCTGACTTCCGGATCGGAATTGAGAACGGCGGTGATCAGTCCCCGCATGGTTGGGCTGTCATCGACGACAAGAACGCGAGCGGCTGATATCATGCTTTGCGCCCTCCGGTCTTGCCGGTATATTTGTAGGTGGTGATACCGATATTATCGAACAGGTTCTTCGGATCGCCAGATACCCGCTCGGAGTGGCCGATATAAAGATGACCACCTTCCGGCAGAAGCCCGGCAAACCGCGACCAAATCTTCACCTGGGTGGGCTCATCGAAATAGATCACCACATTGCGGCAGAAGATCACGTCGAACGGTCCTTTGATCGGCCATTGCGCCATCAGGTTCAGCTCGTTGAAGGTGATCAGCTTCTTGACCCGGTCATCGACCTGGAATTTCCGGCGTCCACCGACATCGACATCGCGGAACCATTGCTTGCGCATGGCCGGGCTCACGGTTTCCAGCGCCGTTTCGTCATAGGCTCCGGCCCGGGCCAGCGCCAGGATCTTCGGATCGATATCCGTTGCCAATATCCTGAAATCGTAATCGGCAGCATTCGGCATCAAGGACAGGACCGTCAGGGCGATGGAATAGGGCTCCTGCCCATCGGAACAGGCGGCAGACCAGATCCGCACGCGACCGCCAGCCTTGGCGCGGTTGATCAACCCCGGCAGAACCTCGGTGCGCAAATGATCGAAGTGATGGTTCTCACGAAAGAAGCGGGTGAAATTCGTTGTCAGATGCGACAACATTTCACGGCGCGCCCCGGCCCCCTCCTGGGACGACACCAGCGCGCAATACTCCCGAAAGCCACGCAATCCAAGATTGCGAATATGCTTCGACAGTCTCGAATAGACAAGGGAAGCCTTGGAATCGTTCAACGCAATCCCGGCATCGGCATAGATCATCGCAGCAATTTCGTTGAGATCGCGACGGGTCAACGGGTATTCGCCACTGGCCATGATCTCGTCGTCCGATTGCCGGCTATGCGCAGAAAAGGTCGATGTCATGCCGCTTCGCTTTCAGTTTCAGAGAAAAGGCCCGCCAGCTCAATCAAACAGATCATCCGTTTGTCAATGGCGAGGATGCCTCTTGCGTATTGACGCTCGAGATCAGACGAGACCTCAGGTGTCGGTTGTATTGTCTCATCTGTCACGCTCAGTACGTCGGACACGGCATCCACCAGCAGGCCGACGACCTTGGTCCTGGTCTGGACCACGATAATCACATGCCGGACTGTCGGTTCTGTCCGCTTCAGCCCGAGCCGAATCGCCAGATCGACGATCGGTAAGACGGCGCCGCGCAGGTTGATCACGCCCATCACGTAATGAGGAGACTGCGGCAACGGCGTTGCGGGGGTCCATCCACGGATTTCCCGCACCTGCATGATGTTGACGCAAAACTCCTGATCACCGATGCGAAACGCGATCAACTCGCGATTTCCCTGAACCAGATTTTTGACCGCATTCGACATAAAACTATCCTGCGACGGCTAACGACATTTCCTGCTTGAGAGACTGACCGCGCGAGGCAGCGACGACAGCATCCACATCCAAGATCAGAGCCACGCGGCCATCGCCCAGAATGGTTGCCGCGGCGATGCCGGGCACATGCGTATAGTTAGCCTCGAGGCTCTTGATGACCACCTGGCGCTGACCCTGGATGGCATCGACCATCAAGGCGCGCTGACCGCCACCTTCCGATTCCACCAGCAGAGCAACACCATCGATCGGGTTGGCCTGGACTGACCGGAAATTCAGGATCCGACCGACATCCACCAATGGGCAGAAGCTGTTGCGGATCGAAATCAGCCGCTGGTTGGCCCCGAAGGAATGGATATTCTGGGCTTCCGGCTGCAAGGTCTCAACGATGGCCGTCAAAGGAACGACAAGCGTTTGGCCAGCAACGGTAACGACCATGCCATCCAGAACCGCCAGTGTCAGCGGCAAGCTCATGGTGAAGGTCGAGCCCTGACCGGGGCGCGAACTGATGGAGATGCGCCCGCCCAAGGCCTGGATGGACCGCTTGACCACGTCCATGCCAACGCCACGGCCGGAAATGTCGGAAATCTTGTCCGCCGTCGAAAAGCCCGGCATGAAAATCAGATTGTCGATTTCCTCGTCGGACAGATTGGCGTCGGCAGCGATGATATCGTTGTCGATTGCCTTCTGGCGGACCCGTTCGCGGTTGATACCGGCGCCATCGTCGACCAGTTCGATCACGATACGGCCAGACCGGTGCTTTGCCGTCAGCTTGACCGTGCCTTCCGGGTTCTTGCCGGCGGCACTACGCTTTTCGGGGGTTTCAATACCATGGTCAACGGCATTTCGGATCATGTGGGTCAGCGGTTCGGCCAGCTTGTCGATGACCGTCTTGTCCACTTCAGTGTTTTCACCTTCGGTGACCAGACGGATCGATTTGCCAACCATATCAGCAACTTCGCGCACGATACGCGACATGCGCTGGAACACCGGCTTGACCGGCTGAGCACGGATCGCCATGACCGAATCCTGGATCTCACGGGTGAGCTGTTGCAGCTCTTCGAGGCCCATATTGATCGACGACGTGCCGTTGGTGTCATTTTCGATGACGCTCTGCGACAGCATGGCCTGGTTGATGACAAGCTCGCCCACCAGGTTGATCAGGCGGTCGACGCGATCGAGATCGACGCGGATCGTTTGCCCGGCAGCAGAAGCTGCGGACTGGTTTTGCGCAGCGGCAGCGGCGGCAGCAGCGGCTGGAGATTCTCTCTTCTCCCTGACGGCACTGACCACTTTGGTTGCCGTATCGGCGGCTTCCACGGCCTCGGCAATCAAGTCGGCCGAGCTATCGTCAGCCTCTTCAACGCCGCTATCGTCGTCCAGCGCGGACAGATCGAACGGCACCGGTACCATCGGCAGCTCATCGCTCCCTTCAGCAACAGTCGCTTCCTGTTCCTTGATTTCCAGTTCGCAATCCCATTCGGCAAACTCGAAAACAGTCCGAACGCCTTCTTCGCCTTTTTCGCTCTTCACCAGGATCTTCCAGGAGAAGTAGGCCTCCTCAGGATCCATGGATTCCAGCGTCGGAACGGCGCTTACGTTGCAGTTCAGGCTGACTTCGCCGATGCGCGACAGATCACGCAGCAAAAGCGTGGCGTCATTGCCCTTGGCGTAGAGATCCCGGCGCGGCTTGAAGCTCACTTCAAGCGGAGGAGACACAATGGGAGGCTCTTCGTCGGCAAAATCGTCAAAGGAGAATGGAACGGGTGCAAAACCGCTGTCATCCGTCGCTGCTGGCGCAGGTGCAGGCTTGGCAGCCGCCTTTGGAGCGGGTGCTGCCGCTGTGGCGGATGACGACGAAGGTACTTCACCCTTGGCAAGCGCTTCCAATTCCTTGACAAGGCCGCTTGAACGAGACGGATCGACGCTGCCGCCGTCACGAGAAGCATTGGTCAGGTCGGCGAGCACGTCGGCCGACTTGAGCATGACCTTCATGACTTCAATGCCCGGTTCCAGCTTATTGGATCGAACGCAATCAAGGGTCGTCTCAAAAACGTGAGCGAAGGCAACGAGATCGTCGAGACCGAACGCGCCTGCGCCTCCTTTGATGGAATGAACAGCTCGGAAAACAGCATTCACCGTCTCCGGGTCACGATCCCCATCGTTCATTTTCAGAAGACCGGATTCCAGTTCCGCGAGCTGTTCCTCGCATTCCTGGAAAAAGATCTCTTTGATTTCGTTCATATCCATCGAAGTCAGACCCCGTTAGGCGGTTACACGTTCAATCGCATCGATCAGTTTCGTCGGATCGAATGGCTTGACGATCCAGCCGGTAGCGCCAGCCTGGCGCGCACGGTTCTTCTTCTCAGCATCGCTTTCGGTCGTCAGAACGAGGATCGGAACGGCACGGTATTTTTCATTGCGGCGTACGCCCTCGATAAAACCAAACCCGTCAAGGCGCGGCATGTTGATATCGGTGACGATCACGTCGGGATTGCACTCTTCAAGCACTTCAAGACCTTCGACGCCGTCTTCGGCCTGGATGGTCTCGAAACCCGCATTGTTGAGGGTCACGAGAAGCATGTTGCGGATGGTTCTAGAGTCATCCACGGTTAATACTTTTTTCTTCATTGCCGGATCTCCGCGATCAGTTGATCGTTGTTCAAGCCCAAGAGCTGTATGGTTTTGGTGAAAGCGTCTGACGCCTTCTTTATCGAGAAGGTTTTCTGGTCTTCTTCCCAGGTTTTCGCGCCCGAGACGAGCACCTGGGCGCAAAGTGCTCCCATCCGCTCGACACCGGATGCGTCGATTTCAATTGCTCCTCCCCGCATGGACAGAAGCTTGTCCTTGAGCTGAGACGCTTCATTCAAGTCGAGCACCGATGCCAGCTTAAGCTGCGCCGATGCGCCTTTCTTGCTCGCCATAGACTGTTTCCCTACCGTTTCTATCGACCGCCCCATAAGGGTGTGAGAGTTCAAAACCTAAGCGCTTCTCCGGCACGAAAAGCCGTTTTCATCCCGAACCTTCCTCCGTTGTATAAGAGGTAGGTAAATAAACCGCTCACATCGAAAGGCCTCCTGCCCGAATCGGCACTAAAAAATCGTGCCCCCCGAAGTCCTCGGAAAAAGCCGCCATCGGCAGCTCTGCCGTTTGCGCTGATGACACCGGATAACCGTTCGACGGATTGGTCTGGCTGCCCCGATAGTGCGTGCGCTCAATGGTGAATTGCCGCACGGTCTTGCCAAGCTCGACGATCACCGTATGCAGATCGGCACTGTCATCCGCAGCCTGACGTGACAACTGTGCGCTTGCACGCGATGTTTCGCCCTGGGCTTCGAGCACGCAAGCGACGCTATCCAGGGCTGCGGCCTGCTTGGCCGTCTCGCCAGCCATCACCGAGACCGACCGATTGATATCGACCACCTGCGTCACGATGCTGGAAATCGCATCCTGGGTGCGATTGACCATCTCCACCCCGGCCTCGACCTGATGCTTGGTGGCCGCAACCAGAGCCTTGATTTCACGCGCACTGTCGGCGGACCGCTGGGCCAAAGCCCGTACTTCCTGGGCAACGACGGCAAAGCCCCGACCAGAATCACCGGCGCGAGCCGCCTCGATGCCGGCGTTCAAGGCCAGAAGGTTGGTCTGGAAGGCAATTTCATCGATGGAGCCGATAATATGGCCGATCTGCTCGGCGGAGGTTTCGATATCCGCCATGGCGGCGATGGCCTTACCAACCACCTCGCCGCTCGCTTCGACCGCCTTGACGGTCATCTCGACAGCCTGCTCGGTGAGTTTCGACTGCGCCGCGTTATGGCTGACTGTTTCGGTCACCTGCCGCAGGCTGGCACTTGCCGCATCAAGGCCCGCTGCGGCCTCATCGGCCCGCACACCCAGCGCGGATCCTTGCTCGCCAAGGGCAGCGCTGACGTCCTCCGCCGTGCGGCGGCTGGCGTCCATCACGGAAACCGCAGCGCAAATGCTCTCCATCGCGCCATTGAAACTCGACACGAGATCCTGATATTCCTCGGGGACATCACTGTTCAGCCGGCTGGACAGATCGCCCTGCGACAGCGCCGTGAATGCGCCTTGGAACAGATCCGTGACGCTGGCGCGCTCCTTACGCCGCAGGTCGGCCATGTCGCGATGATGCTTGAGGCGCAATTCGTTGAAGCGCAGGGAAACGGCAATCTCCACATCCACCATGACCAGGCGAATGAGCGCGCTGACCAGCGCCTGCAATTCGGCTGCCCGCTTGCGCGAGGACGGCATGAAACCGCGATTGGCAAGATCGGCGAAGACGGAACTGACCAGGCCCTCCAGAACAACGGCATGGCCGGCAATCTGCCAACGGGGATCAAGCCCCATCCGGCTTTGGCTATCAGCCAGCACTTTGACACGTTCGGCATAGAGCGCATCGAAACGCGCGTCGGTCATCACGTCCCAATGGGAAACATAGAGATCATGGAGGCGGTCGATCTGCCGCTCGCCGGTAAACTGGCGGGCCGCATCGGGTGCCGTCTGCAACTTGCGAAAAAACGCGTGCAGACCCGTTTCCACGTCAGTCTCCAGCCCAACCCGGTGGCGTCGCAAAAGACTGCAAGCATCCTGGTCCAGGCCGGCAAAATTCAGCCGGTCCCGCAAGCTGCCAGCCTGCGATCCACCTGTCCGTTCTGCCTCAGCGTGCTGAACCAATTGCCAATCCCCGCGGGGTCGGCCCTGTCGAACCAGGAACTGACCGCCATCACCTGTTAAATCGTCCGCATGGATGCGCTATACGCCGCATAACCTGGAGAACCGCTCTGTACTGGAGATACCGGATCGGAACCGGTACGGTGGGACTGGCATCATGCCGAGTGGGACGCGCAACGCGCCCATTCCTCCGTGTCCTACAATCTTTATGGTTAATTCGTTGATTGGAGGTTAATGTTTATTCGCTGCTCAACTTTACTGCCAAATTCTTAAAATTTGAATCGATTTGTGAAGGCGTAAACGTGAAATCAAGCTTGGAGCAAGGTTAAGTTGTGTTAATGTGTCACCAAGCGGCATGAAGGTCGAAGAGGTGAGCAATGATTGTTCTAGGAATAGGGGCTGCGCTGATTGCAGCAAGCACGATAGTGGTTGTATCGCTGAATGAGCGAGGCAAGTTAGCGGTCGCGACAAAGCCGACATTCTGACATACCATGCGTTTAACCCGCGCATGAAGAGCAGTCTTACCTAGTAAAACTGCTGGTTTTTGTCGTTTCCACTCGAAAAATTTCCCAGATGTCTGGTCCATATCCTTGTAAGGATTGGTCGACTGCCTGTGCCATAGCAAATCATCTGAAGCCTTCAGAGGCGCCTTCCATGGTCCATCAGGGAACGCCATTGGCTTGAAGCTTGCCGCCTTGCCCATTCCCCTGTAGACGCATGGGGAACAGGTGCAATTGCCGGATATATCTATGAATACCGCCACGTCCCAGCCCCGCCGCCTCACCATTCTGGGGTCGACCGGCTCTATCGGAACCAACACGCTTGACGTGATCAGACAAATGGGCGGACGCGATCGCTTCGACATCATGGCCCTGACAGGGCACGGCAATGTCGCTCTTCTGGCGGAGCAGGCACTGGTGACAGGCGCAAGGCTGGCAGTTACCTCTGATGAAAATCAATATATTGCCTTGAAAGACCTGTTATCGGGCAGCGGCATCGATGTTGCAGCCGGCAGCAGCGGGCTACAGGAAGCAGCATGCCTTGAGGCGGACTGGGTGATGGCCGCCATTGTCGGGACCGCCGGTTTGCAGCCAACCTTGACAGCCGCCGCACGCGGCGCCGATATCGCGCTGGCCAATAAGGAATGCCTCGTTTCGGCTGGCGAATTGTTCATCGAGACGGTGCGTAAGGGCGGCGGCAAGATTATCCCCGTCGATAGTGAGCATTCGGCAATTTTCCAATGCCTGGACGAAAATCACCGTGACACGCTGGAGCGGATTGTGCTGACGGCTTCTGGCGGGCCGTTTCGCACCTTCACCCGCCAACAGATGGCTGATGTCAGTGTTCAAACCGCCCGCGCCCATCCGAATTGGTCCATGGGACTGAAGGTGTCGATTGGCAGCGCCTCGATGTTCAACAAGGCGCTGGAGATGATCGAGGCCAAGCACCTGTTCGATCTGACACCCGACCAGATCGAGGTTATCGTCCATCCTCAATCGATCATCCACTCCATGGTGGGCTATAGCGACGGCTCCGTGCTGGCCCAGCTTGGCGTACCGGATATGCGCACCGCCATCGGTTATGCGCTGAGCTATCCGAAACGCGCGGCGCTGGATGTGGACCGGTTGGATTTTACCAAGCTGGCGCGGCTGGATTTCGAAGCGCCGGACCTGGACCGTTTTCCGGCCATCCGTCTCGCCCGTACAGCGCTTGAGCGCGGCGGCTTGCAGGGCGCCGTGCTGAACGCCGCCGAAGAATGTGCCTTTGAGGCTTTTGTCGAGGAAAAAATCGGTTTTCTCGCCATGGCCGATGTGGTCGAGGATGTCATGGATCATCTATCGGGCTTGGCACCGGCGACCGTGATTGCCGATGTCTTTGCCGCCGATGCGCAGGCACGACGCCGAGCCCAAGAGGTCATCCTGAACCAAGGCCGCACGCGATAATCCAGAATGCTGCAACACTTTAAATCTGCTGCATAATTTTTCTTGAGCCTATTCCGGCTTCAGGAATTATCCAGTCGCGCATACCGCAGCACGCAAGCGCTCGACATACGCACCGTCACAGCCTTCCAATGCCGTATTGCTCAGGCTGACCACGGTCAAACCGGCCTCGGGAATGATGAACCACGTATTGCCATAGACACCACCCCATTGCACCGCGCCCGGCGGCAGGGCGGTGGCCGCTGCGGCGGAATCGGTGATGACAGCACCGAGAAAGCTGAAGCGCTTGCCGGGAAGCCCCATGGGGAGATCGCCGATCTGGTTGGAGAGACACATTTGCGCAAGCTCGGGTGACATCAGTCCACCCCCACCAGTACGAATGGTTTCGAGCAGCGTCAGCACATCCAGCGCCGTGCCTGCCATCCCCCCGCCCCCGGACTGAAAGGCACGCGGATTGAAAATTCGCGAGGGGGAAAAAGCCGGTCCTTCGCCCGATACACCGGTTGACCGCCATTGGTCTTCCATGCGCTCGGCCCTGTGTTCGCCGTCCCGATACGGAACCGCCAGCCGCGCCATATCCGTGACACGAAACCGGGCATCCGTCAGGCGCATGGGTTCGCAGACATGCTCGACCACCGCCGCCTCCAGCAGGTTTCTGCCTTCGATAGAGCCGAAATACCGGGCGAATGCCGTCGTGCTTGTTGTGCCTGGAACCGGAGCTGCTGCCCCGTCATCTTCGCCCTGCTCTCCCGCCCGCCTCTCGCCATGCACTTTGGCCACCACAGCGCCGAGCAGATCAGTGCTCACCGAATAGCCCCAACGCTCGCCAGGGGCAAAAGCCAGCGGAATGGCATTATGGCGGCTGAAATTCTCCTCAACCGTCAGATCCGTATCGAGAAGACCGAGATTGATCGCCCGCTCGCGCGGCAGCCTTTGCAGCGCCGGATCATAGGTCAGACCTGATGTATGGGTGAGCAGATGACGCACCGTGATGGCGGCAAACGTGCCGGCGGGCGTTTTTGGCCGGAACCAGGGAAGATGATCGGCCACCAGATCGTCAAGGCCCAGCAATCCCTTGTCGATCAGGCTGAGCGCCGTGGCCGCGACAAATGGTTTTGTGACCGATGCGAAGCGAAAAATCGTATCGAGCCGCACCGGAATACGCGCTTCCCGATCCGCATAGCCAATGGCCCGCCGCAGCAGGGGCTGTCCGTGCCTGAACACCATGACCACCGCCCCAACCAGAGCCTCGCTTGACACAGCCTCTTCCAGCACGCGGTTGACCCGCTCGACAATCGACATCCTATCCCTCCGCTAAAACAAAATGCGGGCCATGTGACCATGACCCGCACAACCTGCGCAAGAGTGAAATGGAAAAATCAGGCGACAGCCCGCGCCAGCGCACATCTCGACCAGAGCTGATGTAGGGCTCCGACCAGATGATCGACATCGGCATCGCTATGCAACGGCGTGGGCGTGATGCGCAGGCGCTCGGTTTTCTTCGGCACCGTCGGGTAATTGATCGGCTGCACATAGATATTGAAATTGTCGAGCAGGATATCGGAGATCCATTTGCATTTGGCGGCATCGCCAACCAGGACCGGCACGATATGGCTGGGATTGGGCATATGAGGAATGCCGCGCGCATCCAGAAGCGACCGCAACCGGCGCACACGTTCCTGATGAGCGAAGCGCTCGATCTGGCTGGATTTCAGATGCCGGATCGAGGCGACTGCGCCAGCAGCCAGCGAAGGTGGCAAAGCCGTGGTGAAAATAAAACCTGACGCAAATGAACGGATGAAATCGCACAAGGCGGTTGAAGCGGTAATATAGCCACCCATCACCCCAAACGCCTTGCCAAGCGTGCCTTCGATGATCGTAAGTCGGTCCATGATGCCTTCACGCTCGGCAACACCGCCGCCGCGCGGCCCATACATGCCGACCGCATGCACTTCGTCCAGATAGGTCATGGCGCCGTAGCGATCGGCCAGATCGCAGATTTCCCTGATCGGCGCGATATCGCCATCCATCGAATAGACGCTCTCAAAGGCGATCAGCTTCGGCGCCTTGGGATCGGCGGCCTTCAGCTTGGCTTCCAGATCCTTGACGTCGTTATGCTTCCAGATCACCCGTTCGCATTTCGCATAGCGAATGCCTTCGATCATCGAGGCATGGTTCAGGGCATCGGAAAAAATAATCAGGCCGGGGATCTTCTGCCCCAGCGTACCGAGCGTCGCCCAGTTGGAAATATAACCTGACGTGAAGATCAGCGCCTGTTCCTTGCCATGCAAGTCGGCCAGTTCCTGCTCCAGCAGCACATGATAGTGATTGGTGCCGGAAATATTGCGGGTGCCTCCAGCACCCGCGCCACAGTGATCGATGGCGTTTTTCATCGCCTCGACGACCTGTTCGTTCTGGCCCATGCCCAGGTAGTCGTTCGAACACCAGACGGTCACGTCATGCTGACCGTTTTCCGTGTAGCGGGTAGCCCGTGGAAAATTGCCGCGCTGGCGCTCAAGATCGGCAAAAACCCGGTAACGGCCTTCTTCGTGCAGGCCATCCAGTTCGCTCTTGAAAAACGCTTCAAAATCCATTGCGCCTGCTCCAATCTTCCTGGATCTCTTTTGAGATCGTTCGGGGCAGCGGTCAACCCCTTAAAGTGATTCTAAACTGCGACAAAAGGCACCGGCGCTGATGCGGGGTCCGATAACCACTGCCACCATCGCGGTCCGACGATCGATCTCTCCTATCGCGACAGGCCGCATGCTCGTTCAGTAGCCGATACGGATCCAAACAGACTTGATCTGTGTCAAGCTTGACGGCGCGCAGAGCAAGAGTGAACCTGAACACAGCAGACATTTATTATAGAATAAACTAAAACAAAATAACTTTAATATGGGTTACTACCCGGCATCCTCGGCTATAAGCCCAATTGCAATTTAGCGGCATTCACAACCGGAATACGAGCGGATTTCTTCATTGATCATTGTTGCAAGTCGCCTACCCTGAAAAAAATCGTCCATGCTGACAATCTCTTTGAGAGACACCTTAAAAAACAGAGCGTTTCCGGTGGACATTCGCCGCTCTCGCTATATGTTTTTGCAATGTTGGGATTCCAGCAATGGACAACAATCGGCAGGAAATGCGTCAAAAGACGACAAATAATGCTGAATAACAAAATATCAGCGCAGGGGCGGACGCGCCGGCAGACCCAAATCTGGCCAGGATAAAGAACGATCGGCGAGACCTGGGTATCCGGATAAATCCAATACGGAGATGGACATGAAAAAGGCAATTATACTCATTCTGGCAGGCTTGGCCGTCGCCGGTTGCACGGAAACCGAAAAGGGCGCCGGCATTGGCGCCGCGTCGGGTGCCATCATCGGCGGCGTCGCCACTGGCAATGTCCGCGGTGCGGCGGTTGGTGCTGCCGTGGGCGGCGTAGCAGGCGCCATCATCGGACGCGTCAACGAGCAGCCGGGCCAGTGCTACTATCGTGACCGCTACGGTCGTCGTTACGTCGACAACTGCCCACGCGGCTACTGACATCCAGCCACCGCCGGATCCAGCCGTTTTCGGCCCGATCCGGCGGTGGCCATACAATACCGGAAAAGTTCACCGAGGAACTGTTCCGGCTATAATCGCAGATGGGAATAGCGATTTCGGAGCAAGGGGTGCGGGATGGTTTTGCTCCGGCCAAATTGAGGACTTCAGACACTGTTTATACCGAGTAGGGTGACATTGCCGAATGTCAGTAAAGCGTTTCGGAAGTCAGGCACCGCTCTGGCATGTGTCGTCGTGGGTGCGGCGGCTTTGTCGTTTCCAGTTGATGCCTATGCCTTCAAGATTTTCGGGATAACCCTTTGGGGCCGCGATGAAGGCAAAACGGATGTCGTTGATCCCGTGCGGTATTCTGTCGATTTCCAGTCGAAAGAAGCGTCCGGCGATCGCGATGAGAAAGATGCTTCCGGCGATCTGAAAGACGCGCTGGAAAAAAGCTCGCAGCTGATACAGGAGAAGGACAAGCCGGTCTCCGGCGATCTTGGCGTGGTCATCAAGGCCCGCGAGGACCGGGAGCGGCTACTGGCAACACTTTACGAACACTCCTATTATGGCGGCGTCATTACCATGACGGTCAATGGCACGCCCCTGGATAGCCTGCCCCCCAATCCCGAATTCCCCCACACGAAACCCGTGCCGGTTAAAATAGAGGTCGAACCCGGCCCGCTCTTTACCCTCGGCAAGGTGACGCTGACCGGCGATGCCGCAAAGCTTGACCCAACGGCCTATGATCTTGTGGCAGGCAAGCCAGCTGGTTCCCTTGCGATTATCAAGGCGGCTAACAAGATGGCCGATGATCTGAAGGCGCAAAGCCGCCCTCTGGCCCGCATTTCCGAGCGGCAGGTGGTCGCGGACCATCAAAGTAACCGGGTGGATGTGACTATTGGTGTGTCCGCCGGGCCAGTCGCGCCCCTGGGTCCGGTTGCAGTCTCCGGCACCAAGGCCGTGGATCCTGGTTTCGTGCAGAAATATTCAAGGCTCAATGCCGGTCAGCCCTATTCGCCGGAAGATCTGCGCAAAGCATCCGACCGCTTGCGCAAGCTTAACGTCTTCTCCAGCGTGACCGTCACCCAAGCCGATAAACTCAACTCACAGGGCGCCATTCCGCTCAATATCACCGTTTCGGAAGGCAAATTCCGCTATTTCGGGGCCGGGGCAACCTATGACACCATCGACGGTGCGGGATTGCAAGGCTATTGGGGCCACCGCAACCTGTTCGGCCAAGCCGAATCCCTCAGGATCGAAGGCACAGTCAGCGGCATCGGCGAGAAAACCGATGCAACGGATTTCGATTATTCCGCTGGCATCACCTTTACCAAGCCAGGTTTTCTGTTGCCGTCAGGCACACTGGAAGCCTCGATCAAGGCCGCAACACTTAGCACCGATTCCTATGATGCCGACACCATCACCGGCAAACTCGGCTATTCCTATGAGTTGACTGACTATGACACGGTTTCGGCAGCCACCGCGCTGGAATATGCCCGGATCGACGATGCCTTTGGCCGAAACGATTACCTGACCTTTTCCGTACCTCTCGATTATGTGCGCGATACCCGAGACAACAAAATGAACCCGACCACCGGCTACCGCGCCACGCTCAGCGCCGCGCCAAGCTATGAATTCCTCGGCAGCACTGTGTTTTCCAATTTCGAAGGGTCGATTTCCGGCTATTACGGACTTGGCATGGAAGACCGGGTGGTGCTGGCGGGCAAATTGGCGGTAGGGACCTTGTTTGGCACCGGCGGGCTTGCCGATATTCCAGCGACGCGACGGTTCTTCGCTGGTGGCGGTGGTTCGGTGCGCGGCTATGGCTATCAAAGCATTTCGCCCAGAAACAGCGCGGATGACGCCACCGGCGGGCTTTCCTATATGACCGCATCACTGGAAACGCGCATCGGCATTACCGAAACGATTGGCCTGGTGCCGTTCTTCGACGTCGGCACCGTGTCCAGCGGGCATGTGCCTGATTTCTCCGATATCAAGGCAGGCGCGGGCATCGGCCTGCGCTATGCGACGCCGTTCGGCCCGATCCGCCTGGATGTGGCCGTACCGCTCAATCCCTATCCCGACGGCGACAAATACGGCATATATGTCGGTATTGGACAAAGTTTCTGACGCAGAAGCAGCCGTTCGGGACAGAAGAAGGTCGGAACAGACAGTGAGCGCACTCAAAACCCTATTCTCAGGCCTTGGCCGCATTCTCGCCTATGGTTTGCTGGTGCTGGCCGCGATGCTGGTCGTGGCGCTGACGCTGGTCGGCACAACGCAATTCGGCAGCCGGTTCATCGGCGATTTCGTCGCCTCACTGATGTCGAAGCCAAACCGGATCATCGCCGTGGACGGGATCAGCGGCCTGCTGGACGGGCATTTGCGGGTGGACACAATCACCGTTTCCGACGCGAACGGTGCTTATGGCCGAATTCAGGATCTCTCCATCGACTGGTCGCCGCTGGCGCTGATGTCACGCCGTTTCGAGGCCTCGCAGATAAAGGCCGCCTCCTTGACATTGGCCCGCAAGCCCTTGCCGGCTGAGGAAACGGCGACAGAAGCCTCCAGCAGCAATGGCTTCAGCCTGCCGGTGGATATCCGTATCGAGCGGGTGTCCGTGCCAGAGATCCGGCTGGAACAACCGCTGCTCGGCACTGCGGCCAAACTGGCTTTGGACGGCAATGTCGAGGCTGAACGAGGCAGTGAAGCGAACCAGCAATCCATCACCTCGCAGTTGACGGTGAGCCGTGCAGATCTGCCGCAAGCAAACCTGTCGGCCCGGCTCGCCTACGCGCCGCAGCAGAACCGGCTGGATGTCGATGCCATCTTGCAGGAACCGAAAGGCGGAATCCTCGCAAACCTGCTGCAATTGCCGGATGATCCGGCGCTTGCCATCACGGTCAAGGGCGGCGGTCCGATCAACGACTGGAAAGGCTCGCTGGCGGCAACGCTCGACGGCACACCGCGATTGGACATCACCGCAACCCATAGACTGGCCACGGACGGTCGCCATGTGACCATCAATGGCGACGGTTCCTTCGATAGCCTGATGCCCGCCAATCTCCGCGACCTGTTTGCCGGCAAAACCATGATCGACATTGCCGCCCGTCTTTCCGATGACGGTGCCTTGAGCGTGGAAAAAGGCAGCGTCGAGACCGGCAGCCTGTCGCTTGCCGCCAGCGGCACCTATACGCCGAAAGGCGAAAATTCCCTTCACGCTACACTGACCGGCAAGAATGGCCCTGCCGCGATCCGTTGGCCGCTGGACGATGGCACCCTCGCCGCCCAAGTCTCCGGCCTGACATTCAGCCTGACCGGGGCTGCCGAAGCGGCAAAGCTTGAAACCACCGCGGCGCTGGCGAGCCTGACACTGCCGCAGGGCACGCTTGGCGATATCGCCCTTAAAGCAAGCGCGCCTGCTTTCAACCTGACCACCCGTTCCGGCAGCATCGATACCACACTGACCGTACAGCAAGCGCAGTTGACGGACCCGACGCTGGCGCGCGCCATAAAGGCGCCCCTGACCCTTAAGGCCCCGATTGCGGTCAGCCCTCAGCAGATTACCGCCCAACCGCTCACCATCGAAAGCCCGGCGCTTGGCGGCAGCGTGACGGCTGCCTATACCATCGCCAGCAAGGCCGTGGAGGCACAATATACACTGTTTGCGCGGCCTGAAGCGCTGCCACAAGCCGTGACGGAAAAGCTGTTGGGAACGCCTGGTGGCACCGAGCAAACCAATATGGTGAAGCTTTCCGGCGAGGCACGCTATTCCGCAGGTGATGGAATTGTCATTCCCGGTTTTACGCTGGAAACACGGCTGCTGAACGCTTCGGGCAAACTGTCTTTTGTCAGGCAGCAGCTGGCCACCACACTCTCGGGGATGATCACCGATCTCAGCATCTTGCAAGCCAATGCATCGGGAAAGGCGGCATTCGAACTCCAGGCCGATGGCCCGATCAATGCCTTGCGGACCAATGGCACCCTCACCATCAACGCCGCAAAGCTTGCTGGTCGCGCCCTCACCGGCTTTTCCATGGCGGCGAAAGCCGACCTGACACGCGGCGCGCCCTCTGCAACGCTGACCGCGCAAGGCGCGCTGGATGGCAAGCCAGTGCGCTCCAATCTCAACCTCACCTCCAAGGACGGCGTCATCGCACTGCCGGATCTGAGCTTGACGGTGGGTGACAACCGCTTGAACGGCGCCTTGAACTTTTCCCGTGCGCTGCTTCCCAGCGGTTCTGTCGATTTTGACTTTCCCGATCTCGGCCTGCTGGCCGCCCTTGGCGGACAGACCGCATCGGGCGATCTGAAAGGCTCCATCAGACTGGACGAGGCCAATGGCAAGATTGCCGCCCGGATCAAGGCCGAGGGCACTGCCATTCGCCAGGGCACGACAACAATCGCGCAGCCGTCGGTCGATGTGACCACCAACGACCTCCAATCGCTGGCCTTGCAGGGCATGGTGAAGGCGGACCGGATCTCCACTGGCTCTGCCCTTGTGGAACAGCTGGCGCTTCAGTTCGACCGGAGAGGAACCCGCACCGATATCGACCTTTCAGGACGATATGACAATGCACCTTTGACCGGAAAAGCACTGGTGCAGCAGGATGGCAATAGCATCGGCATTGCCCTTCAGGATTTTGCCGTCAGCCCACGCGGCATCGCCATAACGCTGGCCCGGCCCACTGACATCACCGTGGAAAATGGCACGGCAACAATCGACACGCTCACTATCAAAGCTGGCAGCGGTACAGTTTCGGTTGCTGGCAAGGCAGGCGCGGTTCTGGATATGACAGCGCAGATCAACGCGCTCCCCGCCTCGCTTGCCAATACATTTTCGGCCAATCTGGGCGCGACCGGCACACTCTCCGGCAAGATCACCGCCACCGGCAGCACATCCGCGCCGAAGATCGCGTATGACCTGCGCCTCGATGATGCCAGCGTCACGCAGATGCAGTCCGCTGGCCTGCCACCTCTGGCGATTACCGCCTCCGGCACCTTTGCGGACAATCGCCTGTCCGTGGACAGCCGCGTGACCGGCGGCGGTGGTCTGAATGTCACAGGCGGCGGCTCGCTGACGCTAGCAGGCGACAAACCCATCAACATGGCGTTCAAGGCCAATCTGCCGCTCAACGCATTGCAGGGCCTGTTGACCAAGCAAGGATTGACGGCAGAAGGCAATGCCAATGGCGATATCCGCATTGGCGGCACCCTGTCCTCCCCGGCGTTATCCGGTACCATCAGCACGGCCAAGGCCCGGCTGATTGATGTGAAACACAATATCGCTCTTGAGCAATTGGCCGTGGACATTGCCTTGACCGGCGATCAGGCCCGGATCAACTCCGCAACCGGCAGGATTTCCGCCGGAGGCAGAGTGTCGGCGACCGGCACGATCGACCTGAAAGGTCAGGGATTGCCCAGCGACCTGACAATCAAGCTCGACAACGCCATCTACATCGATGGTACCTTGGTCACCGCGACCGTCAACGGCAGCATGGGGTTGAAAGGCCCCTTGCTGGATGGACCGACCCTGTCCGGCAAGCTGACACTGGACAAGACCTCAATCACCATTCCGTCCCGGCTGCCGGGATCGATTGCCCAACTCGACATCAAGCACAAGAACGCTCCGGCCGACGTGCGCCGCCAAACGGCAATTCTCAATCCAGAGAAAACGGGGGATGGCAGTAGCTCGCCGATTCTGCTCGATCTGCAAATCGCGGCACCCTCGCAAATCTTCGTGCGCGGACGCGGAATCGACGCAGAACTGAACGGCACCGTGAGCATCAAGGGCAGTATCGCAGCACCGCAAGTCTCGGGTGGCTTCACCATGCGTCGGGGCCGGATGGTCATTCTCACCAAGCGGCTGGATTTCAGCTCAGGCAAAATTACCTTTAGCGGTGGCCTTATCCCAGTCGTCGACTTCGAGGCTACCAGCACATCAGGCAGCACGACGCTGACAGCCAAGGTATCCGGCGTGGCGACCGACCCGGATATCAGCTTTTCATCCGCCCCCGCCCTGCCGCAGGACGAGGTCCTCGCCCAGCTTATTTTCGGCCAGTCGATGGCGAAACTGTCGCCGCTGCAAATTGCTCAATTGGCGGATGCCGTCGGTCAGTTGGGCGGTGGCAATTCGACATCGCTGTTCAACAGTCTTCGCAGCGCCGTTGGCGTTGACGATCTCGACATCAGCACCGATTCCAAGGGCAATACCCAGTTCAGCGCCGGAAAATATCTGAACGACAAAACCTATCTCGAATTCCAGCAGGGCAGCACCGGCAGCAAGGCCGTGATCAACCTGGATGTCGGTCGTGGCTTCAAGCTGAAAGGCGAGGCTGGCGCCAGTGGATCGAGCGGCGGCGGTGTGTTCTATGAGAAAGAATACTAGAGTGTGTTAGACTCACAACGTCTCCGACAGGTTTCAAGGCGCGATCCACTCGCTCTACAGCCTCGTAATTTATAAGTGCGCGATGCATAACACCTTAAATTTCCTGCGTAATTTCTTAAATCAAGCTGAGATCAAGGAATTATGGAAAAACAAAACCGTGCATCGCCAGCGCTTTATCACACGCATAAATCCCAACTCAATATTTTTTCATGCTCCGAATCCTTTTCTCTTTAAATCCGGCGAGGATTTAAGGAATTGTACAGCGGATTGTCGGTAGAATTCAGCTTGATAAGCCCCGACCTCCGGTGTCCTTAACGTCCCTGGAAAGACGGGAGCTATCGATACATTTCAAAGGATGCTTGAATAGCTATTTCTTAACAAAATACCCGTATGAATATAGGGCTTAAGGCAAGGTCGTTGATCACACAACAAAGAATGTGAGAATGCGCTCCGCACTTGACGTCGCACGAGCCAACACAGTTGGCTTTATGCATAGGCTCTTGGATCTAAAAAATCGATCTCACTGAAGAATTCTACGAACAGTCATTGAAAGTGACATTCGTATTCAACGTTCAATTTCCCAAGGTGAGGATGCGATTCACATCTTCAAACCCTTGGTATGGTTCGAGAAATACAAACATCACGACTAAAAGCACCACGGCGTCATCAGGGAATGCCCCAACAGGATACGCGTGCTACAGGACACAGAGGAAGAACGATGCTGGGTTTCGGTTCAGATGCAGAAAACATTCTGTCGGCGCTTGCAAAATCTCAGGCCGTCATTGAGTTCGATCTCGAAGGCACGATCATCACCGCCAACGACGTGTTCTGTCGGTTGATGGGATATCGGCCTGAAGAACTCAAAGGGCGCAAGCACGCGCTGTTTTGTGATCCTTCCTATGTGTCCTCTGCGCAATATAAGGCCTTCTGGCAAAAGCTGTCAGGCGGGCAATCCGAAACGGCCACCTTCAAGCGGATCAACAAGGCAGGCCAGGAGGTCTGGATCAACGGCTCCTATAATCCCGTCTGCAACAGCCGAGGCAAGCCCTACAAGGTGGTAAAGATCGCAGCCGATGTCACCACCGCACAGTTGCAGACCCTCGAAGACCGCGGCAAGATGGCCGCGATTTCACGCGCTCAGGCAGTCATTGAATTTACCAAGACCGGAGAGATTCTTTCTGCCAACGAAAACTTCCTGAGAGTGCTGGGATATAGCCTGGCGGAAATCCAGGGCAAGCATCATTCGATGTTCTGCGAACCCTCCTACACCGCGAGCCGAGACTACAAACTGTTCTGGGAAAAACTCAGCAATGGCGAGTTCATCGCAGAAGAGTTCAAGCGCATCGGCAAGGGCGGTAAAGTGGCATGGATTCAAGCCTCCTATAACCCGATCTTCGATGCCGACGGCAAGGTGATCAAGGTGGTGAAATTCGCCACCGATGTCACTGACCGGGTGCGGTGCGTGCAGGAAATCGGGCACGCTTTGCAGGCTCTTTCGGATGGCGACCTGACGGTGACGCTGGAGCGGCCTTTTGTGTCAGGCCTCGACCAGATCCGGCTGGACCTGAACAATGCCATGGAAAAACTGACAACCGCGATGCGAACCGTGGCCATGAACGCCAATGCAATCGCCGCTGGAACCAACCAGATCAAATCCGCTTCTGACGATCTTTCCCGCCGCACTGAGCAGCAGGCTGCCTCTGTCGAGGAAACCGCCGCAGCCCTTGAGGAAGTAACCCAGACGGTCACCGACAGCGCAAAACGGGCCGCCGAAGCCGCCAATCTCGTTGCTCGCACCAAGGCCCAGGCCGAAGCCTCAAGCCAGGTGGTTCGCAACGCCATTGACGCCATGGGCCAGATTGAAAACTCCTCCAATGAGATTTCAAACATCATCGGCGTGATTGACGATATCGCCTTCCAGACCAACCTTCTGGCGCTGAATGCCGGAGTTGAAGCCGCCCGCGCGGGCGAGGCCGGCAAGGGTTTTGCCGTCGTTGCCCAGGAAGTACGCGAACTGGCGCAACGCTCTGCCAAGGCCGCCAAGGAAATCAAACTTCTGATCACCACGTCAAGCAACCAAGTCGAAACCGGCGTATCGCTGGTGGGCGAAACCGGCAAGGCGCTGACGACGATCCTGGCGGAAGTTCAGGAGGTCAACCGTAATATCGGCGCCATTGTCGAGGCTACTAGGGAACAGGCAACCGGCCTTAGAGAAATCAACAAGGCCGTCAACACCATGGACCAGAATACCCAGCAGAATGCCGCCATGGTGGAAGAAAGCTCGGCGGCGAGCCATGGCCTTGCCCAACAAACCGAAAACCTGCGCAACCTGCTCGAACAATTTAGATTTGAGAAACATTCTTCCGCTAGGATGAGCCATGACAAATATGCGGCTTAGCGGCAATCGCTACGCATCGCATGGACGAACATCGGACTAATGATCGCAATACAGCCCCGGCGGGTAACCTGTTTACAGGAAGCGGAGGGCGAAAGACAGGCGGGACGGATATCATGGCAACACCTATTACCCCTACCAGCTTCGGCGGTGAAAACCTCGAAATCATCGCGTTTCGCCTGCATGATCAGGAGTTTTGCGTCAAGACCACCACAATCCGGGAAATCCGCGGCTGGGCGCCTTCCACGCCCATTCCGCATGCACCGGCCGATGTGATCGGCGTGATGAACCTGCGCGGTTCGGTCATTCCGATCATTGATCTTGCCTACAAGCTCGGCATGAAGAGCACGGTTGCCAATGAGCGCTCCGCCATTGTCGTCGCTGAAGTGCACAATATGGTCATTGGCATGCTGGTGGACCGGGTGTCTGACATCCTGACCATCCCCTCCAGCCAGGTTCAGCCGGTTCCAGAAGTTTCGGCCTCTTTTGACAAGACGTTTTCCGAAGGCATCATCGCCAATGAAAACGGCATGATCTGCTTCCTGAACCTTTCCAAGATGTTCAAGGGCAGCGAGCTGGAAGAGCTTGCGGCCTGATCTTATAAAACGATAATATCAAAAGCGGCCTCATCGGGCCGCTTTTTTGTTTTTGTGCTTTTGCTCTCTTCTGCATGGCTCGGATCAAAAATGCCGCCCTGCTTTTAAGCAGGGCGGCATGACGAGATCGGTTAGCCAAACAGCACAAGCGTGCTGCGCAGAGTGACCCAAACACCCCAGAGCAAGGGAATGCCGACAACGGCCCAGGCGAGTGCCGCCTTGGCGTCGAAACCGCCTTTGCCAATGCCGAACGAGCCGGTCGGGCCAGCACTGGCGGCAGCGGTCTTGGCCTGAAGGGCGGCAACCTCGTCATCCGACATGAACCATTTCTCCGGCAGTGGACGGATCAAGGCATTGGCGACAAGGCCGAGCGCCAGCATGCCGGCCAGGATATACATCGTGCCGGTATAAAGTGCGGGACCGGGAGAAATCCCGGCAGCAATCTGGGCCTCGCGGATATAATTGACCACGACAGGACCGACGATGCCCGCCGTTGCCCAGGCGGTCAGCAATCGGCCATGAATGGCGCCCACGAATTGCGTTCCGAAGATATCGGCGAGATAGGCCGGAATGGTGGCAAAACCGCCGCCATACATCGACAAAATGACGCCAAAGGCCAGAACGAACAGCGCCTTGGAGCCCAGGCCCGCCAAGGTCGGTGCCAGCGCATATAGCAAAATGCCGAGCAGGAAAAAGCAGTAATAGGTGTTCTTACGCCCGATCTTGTCCGACATCGACGCCCAGAAAAACCGTCCGCCAATGTTGAAGAGCGACAACAACCCGGTAAATCCGGCAGCGATGGCGGCGATCTGCGCCTTTTGCGCGGTGTCCAATTGCGAGAATGTCAGGTCCGGCAGACCGATCAGCGAGCCGGCAAAAATTTCCTGAAGCATGGGCGAGGCCATGCCGATCACTCCGATACCCGCCGAGACATTCAGGCAGAGCACAGCCCAGATCAGCCAGAATTGCGGGGTTTTGTGAGCATCACGCAGATGCACGTGGCGATGGGTAATCATGCTGCTCTTGGCAACAGGCGGGGTCCAGCCTTCTGGACGCCAGCCTGCCGGCGGAATGCGGTAGCCGAAAGCGCCGCCCATCATGAAGACGAAATAGATGGCAGCCATAACCACGAACGTCTGCCAGACGCCCGGCCCGGCATCGGAACGGAACACGCCCATCAGAAGGTTGGCGAGCGGCGCACCGATCATCGCCCCGCCGCCAAAGCCCATGATTGCCATACCAGTCGCCATGCCGCGCCGGTCGGGAAACCATTTGATCAACGTAGATACCGGAGAAATATAGCCAAGGCCAAGCCCGATACCGCCGATCACGCCTGCGCCGATCCACATCAGCCACAGTTGATGGGTGAAAACCCCCAGTGCCGCGACCAGAATGCCACCGCACCAGCAGCAGGCCGAAACAAAACCGGCACGACGCGGGCCAACCCGCTCCAGCCAACCGCCCCAAAGCGCTGCGGAACAGCCAAGCAGCACGAAGAACAATGTGTAGATCCAGCCAAGGTCGGCAACGCGCCAATTACACTCGGTGGTGAACAGCGCGCCGGCAAGCGACAGACCAGCGCAGCTTGCAGGCGCGGCGGTACCCAATGCCTTGCTAAGCGGTAGCCAGAAGACGCTAAAGCCATAGGCCATGCCAATGCAAAGATGAATGGCAAGCGCTGCTGGTGGTACCAGCCAACGATTGAAACCCGGTTTTGCAATGATCCGTTCCCGATCAAGCAAACCGGCAGATGATGACAGCGCTGTCCCCGGCGCATTCGTAACTGCCATAAATATCCCTCCTCGTGCTTCTATCCAAATGGAGGCCCCAGCCGCATTTGGAGAAGTCGTTGCTCAAACAAAAAACCAGCGCATGATGGCATGAACAAAGTGAATGCATCACGGCACTGGTTAGCTTGTCTATTCCCATCACTATCTGTCGCGGACAGCGCAACCGCCGCCGCCACACATAGCGCGTCTGTCGAAAGGCCAGATATGGCCCTTATCAACCTGTTCAAATCTTTACAATATTTGGCGCAGCATCCGAGGTCTTTGTCCACTCGAACGGCACTCAGACTGTCCCCTGCCCCGCCATTCCAAAGGCCTCGGCACTATTATCCACCGGACGTTTGATCAGTTTCGCTGCCTCGATCACCAGCGGGTCAAATCCGTCGCGACCTGCATCAATCATCTCGAAAAACTGGCGGCGCATGCGCGGTTCCCAGAACTTGTTGATATGGGTCGCCACGCCTTGCACCCGCTCATGCTCCGGCTGCGTGTTGAAGAATTGAGCGATCTGGTTTGCCATGCGGATCAGTTTTTCAGCAATATGGTCATGCGACATCGGCGGAAACCCCGGATACGATACGGTCAGGACGGGTAAACACTTCAAAATCATCGCCACGGGCAATGCCGATCAGGGTCATGCCCGCCGCCTGCGCGGTGCGGATGGCAAGCGCGGTTGGCGCAGAAATCGCCAATAGAATCGGCGCACCCAGCATGGCCGCCTTCTGCACCATCTCCACCGACAACCGGCTGGTGACGACCACCACCCCATCTTCGCCCCGGCGTCCGGCCTTCAACACCGCACCGACCAATTTATCAAGGGCATTATGACGTCCCACATCTTCCCGGATCGCCAACAGTCCTTCGCCGGGAATGAAGAAACCAGCTCCATGCACCGCATGGGTTTGCCGGTTAAGCGCCTGCGCCCGGCTGAGCGCATCGACAGCCTCACGGATATCCGCCGGTGTCAGCGTCAATCCGCCGGTGACGATCGGTACATCCCGGCTGGCCTGTTCGATTGACTCGATCCCGCAGAGACCACAGCCAACAGGCCCCGCCATGCGACGACGGCGGGTCGTCAGGGCGTCCGCTGTCGTATCCAGCAGCGTCACTTGCACATCGATGCCACTTCCCGCCTCGATCGGTTCAATGGCAAGAACCTCATCCAGCCGGGTAATAATGCCCTCGGCCAGCGAAAAACCCAGCGCAAAATCCGCGAGATCGGCGGGCGTCGCCATCATCACGGCGTGGGTAGAGCCGCCATAGGAAAAGGCCACGGGCACTTCCTCCGGCACGATCCGGTGGGCCTCCTTGGTCATCCCTTGGCGATACTGCACCTGCGGCACGAGACAGGTGGTTTTCATCTCCGGCATAACGGCAAAACCCTCCTTTCCGTTATCCTCCCTGACCACCATTCTATTCCGCCGCTTCCAGCTTGCCGGAAATCCGGCGGGACTGGCGCGACAGTTCATCATAGTCCCGCTGCCATTCGGTCGGACCGTTCGAGGGCGAAACCTGCACTGCGGTCACCTTATATTCGGGGCAATTGGTCGCCCAATCGGAATAATCCGTGGTGATGACATTCGCCTGCGTATCGGGGTGATGGAAGGTGGTATAGACCACGCCCGGCGCGACGCGGTCGGTGATCAGTGCCCGCAGCGTCGTGTCGCCAGAACGGCTGGCCAGCTTGATCCAGTCTCCTTCCTTGATACCGCGCTGTTCGGCATCATGCGGATGGATTTCCAGCCGGTCTTCTCCATGCCAGACGGTGTTTTCGGTGCGCCGCGTCTGCGCGCCGACATTATACTGCGACAGAATACGCCCGGTGGTCAGCAGCAGCGGGAAGCGCGGGCCGGTGCGCTCGTCCGTCGCCACATATTCGGTGCGGATAAACTTACCCTTGCCGCGCACGAAGCCATCGACATGCATTATCGGCGAACCGTCTGGATGCTGTTCGTTGCAGGGCCATTGCACAGACCCCTTTTCCTCCAGCATCTCATAGGAAACACCGGCAAAGCTTGGCGTCGTCGCGGCGATTTCCGCCATGATCTGGGACGGATGGCTGTAATTCCAGCCTAGCCCCATGGCCTCAGCCATTTTCTGGGTCACTTCCCAGTCGCTATAACCATTTTTCGGGCTCATCACCTTTCGCACCCGGTTGATGCGCCGCTCGGCATTGGTAAACGTACCGTCCTTTTCCAGGAAGGTCGAACCCGGCAGGAAGACATGCGCGTAATTGGCGGTTTCATTCAAAAACAGATCGTGGACAACAACGCATTCCATCGCCGCCAAGCCTGCCGAAACATGCTTGGTATCCGGGTCGGATTGCAAAATATCCTCGCCCTGGACGTAAAGCCCCTTGAACGTGCCTTCCACCGCCGCATCTAGCATATTGGGAATACGCAGGCCCGGCTCGTTGTTCAGCGTCACACCCCAGAGTTTCTCGAAGGTCTCGCGGGTGGCATCGTCGGAAATATGCCGATAGCCCGGCAGTTCATGGGGGAAAGACCCCATATCGCAGGACCCCTGCACATTGTTCTGCCCACGCAGCGGGTTCACCCCGACACCCGGACGGCCGATATTGCCGGTCGCCATGGCCAGATTGGCAATCGCCATGACAGTGGTCGAGCCCTGGCTATGCTCTGTTACGCCCAACCCGTAATAGATCGCCCCATTGCCGCCGGTGGCATAAAGCCTGGCCGCCCCGCGCAGATCAGCAGCAGGTACGCCTGTAAACGCCTCAGTTGCTTCCGGGCTATGCTGAGGATCGGCCACAAAAGCCGCCCAATCCTCAAATTCTGACCAGTCGCAGCGCTCGCGGATAAAGGCTTCGTTGGCGAGGCCCTCGGTGACGATCACATGCGCCAGCGCCGTCAGCACGGCAACATTGGTGCCGGGCTTCAGCGGCAAATGGAAAGCCGCCTCGACATGCGGCGTCTTAACCAGATCGATACGGCGCGGATCGATAACGATCAGTTTCGCGCCCTTCCGCAGCCGCTTTTTCAGCCGCGAACCAAACACCGGATGGCCATCGGTCGGATTGGCACCGATGACGAGCACCACATCGGAATGCTCGACACTGTCGAAATCCTGCGTACCCGCCGACGTCCCGAAGGCTTGGCCGAGACCATAACCGGTCGGCGAATGGCAGACGCGGGCGCAGGTATCGACATTGTTATTGCCAAAGCCAGCGCGGATCAGCTTCTGCACCAGATAGGTTTCTTCATTGGTACAGCGCGAGGAGGTAATGCCGCCGATGGAATCGCGGCCATATTGATATTGCAACCGCTTGAACTCGGAGGCCACATGGGCAAAGGCCTCCTCCCAGCTCACTTCCCGCCACGGATCGGTAATTTTCTCCCGCACCATCGGATTGAGGATGCGATCCTTGTGGCTGGCATAGCCATAGGCAAACCGGCCCTTGACGCAGGAATGGCCGCGATTGGCCTTGCCGTCTTTCCACGGCACCATGCGCACCAGTTCTTCGCCGCGCATTTCCGCTTTGAAGGAACAGCCGACGCCGCAATAGGCGCAGGTCGTCACCAGCGAATGCTCCGGCTGGCCAATGGCGATGACGGATTTTTCCGTCAGTGTCGCAGTCGGACAGGCCTGCACGCAGGCCCCGCAGGACACGCATTCCGATTCCAGAAATGCCTCATGGGCGCCGGGCGACACCCGGCTACCGAAGCCGCGCCCCTCAATGGTCAGCGCAAACGTACCCTGCACTTCCTCGCAGGCCCGCACACACCGCGAACAGACGATGCATTTGGAGGGATCATAGGTGAAATAAGGATTGCTTTCGTCCTTCGGCATGTAGCGGGCATTCAACCCTTCACCAGCCCGGGTCTTGACGTGGTTGTCACCCTCATAGCCGTAGCGAACATCGCGCAGGCCCACGGCCCCTGCCATGTCCTGCAATTCGCAATCGCCATTGGCTGCACAGGTCAGACAGTCCAGGGGATGGTCGGAGATATAAAGCTCCATCACCCCCTTGCGGATGGCTTTAAGCCGCTCCGTCTGGGTGTGAACGACGATACCGGGCGCGCAGGGCGTGGTGCAGGAGGCCGGGGTACCATTGCGGCCCTCGACCTCCACCAGACAGAGCCGACAGGAACCAAAGGCATCCACCATGTCGGTGGCGCACAGCTTCGGCACCTGAATGCCAGCCTCCATCGAGGCCCGCATGATCGACGTACCTGCCGCCACCGTCACCTCACGACCATCAATGGTCAGCGTCACCGTCTCGGTGGAAAGCGAAGCCGGGGTGCCGTAGTCAATTTCATGGATCAGAGACATGGTCTTTACTCCGCCGCTTCAACCAGGGGGGCAGGCGCAAAATCCTGCGGGAAATGGGTCATCGCACTCATGACAGGATAGGGCGTAAAGCCGCCAAGCGCGCAAAGCGATCCGAATTTCATAGTGTTGCAGAGATCTTCCAGCAGCACCTTGTTCTTTTCCGGCTCAATACCCTTGGCGATCCGGTCCACCGTTTCGACGCCGCGTGTCGAGCCGATCCGACAGGGCGTACACTTGCCGCAACTTTCGACCGCGCAGAATTCCATGGCAAACCGCGCCTGTTTCAGCATATCGGCGCTGTCATCGAAGACCA
The DNA here is from genome assembly GCF_000016285.1 of Allorhizobium ampelinum S4. NCBI lineage: Bacteria > Pseudomonadati > Pseudomonadota > Alphaproteobacteria > Hyphomicrobiales > Rhizobiaceae > Gillisella > Gillisella ampelina. Next base: position 3,454,308 of record NC_011989.1, read on the forward strand.
CGATCCCGGCATGACCGATCAAGCCGCCAGCTGCGGTAAAGGCTTCATAGTCGAACACCGTATCAAACAGCGAGGGCGGGAAATAAGCCCCCAGCGGTCCGCCCACCTGCACCGCCTTCACCGGACGGCCCGTCAAGGTGCCGCCGCCGATATCGTTGATAATCTCGCCCAGTGTCAGGCCGAAGGCTGTCTCGTACAGACCGCCGTGTTTGACATTGCCAGCAATCTGGATCGGGATGGTGCCATGCGACCGGCCAACGCCGTAATCGCGGTAGAACTGCGCGCCGCGGTCCATGATGACAGGAATGGAGGCCAGCGACATGACATTGTTGACAACGGTCGGCTTACCAAACAGCCCCTCCAGCGCCGGAAGCGGCGGCTTGGCCCGCACCACACCGCGCTTGCCTTCCAGGCTGTTGAGCAGCGAGGTTTCCTCACCACAGACATAGGCGCCGGCCCCTTCCCGGACCTCCATATCGAAAGCGTAAGCAGAGCCTAACACGGAAGCTCCGAGAATACCCTGCTTGCGGGCGATCTCGATGGCTTCACGCATCACGACGATGGCATGAGGGTATTCCGAGCGGGTATAAACATAGCCCTTGGTGGCACCGACAGCGATCCCGGCAATCACCATGCCTTCGATCAGCACGAAGGGATCACCCTCCATGATCATCCGGTCGGCAAAGGTGCCGCTATCGCCCTCATCGGCATTGCAAACGATGTATTTCTGCTCGGCTTTGGCATCCGCCACGGTTTTCCATTTGATACCGGTCGGAAAGCCCGCCCCGCCGCGACCGCGAAGGCCGCTTTCGGTGACTTCCGTGACGATGTCGGCGGGCGGCATGGCAATCGCTTTGGCGAGACCGGTCAGGCCCTTATAATGCCGATAGTCCTCCAGCGACAGCGGATCAGTAATGCCGCAGCGGGAAAAGGTCAGCCGCGTCTGGTTCTTCAGGAACGGAATATCGCTGGTCAGGCCGTGACAGAGCGGATGGGCAGCCCCGGTCAAAAACCCGGCATCGAACAGGCCCGCGACATCAGAAGGCTTGACCGGACCATAGGCGATCCGACCGCTGTCCGTGCGCACTTCAACCAGGGTTTCCAGCCAAAGCATGCCCCGCGACCCATTGCGAATGATCGTCACATCGACATGGCGCGCCACAGCTTCACGCTCTATGGCGGCGGCAACCTTATCGGCCCCGACCGCCAGAGCAGCGGCATCCCGGGGAACGAAAACGGTAATACTCATCGGCCCGCTCATCGACGGGCCTCCATCAGCAGATCGTCAAGACAGTGCTCATCCAACCGGCCATGCAATTCCCCGTCCAGCATGGCGGCGGGCGCGCAGGCACAGAGCCCAAGACAGAAAACCGGCTCCAGCGTCACCGCGCCATCAGCGGTGGTTTCATGCCAGTCAATACCGAGCCGGGCCTTGATTGTTTCGCCAAGAGGCTCGCCACCCAGGGATTGGCAAGCCTCGGCCCGACAGAGTTTCAGGACATGGCGACCAGAGGGATGATCACGAAAATCATGGTAGAAACTGACAACCCCATGGACTTCGGCTCGCGACAGGTTCAAGGCACGGGCAATCACCGGCTTGGCGCTATCAGGCACGCATCCGAATGTGCGTTGAATTTCATGCAGGATCGGCAGAAGGGGGCCTTCGAGATGCTTGAGGCCATCGATGATCGCCTCCACCCTGGCCATATCGGCTTCCGCCGCCACATGCATATTCATCGCTTCCTCCTCAACGGCCAGCAACGACGGCATGGGTCGCGCGGCAGAACGGTACACTCACCCGTTTTGCGAGAATGAATCCAGCCTGTCGCTCAGGTCAATACCGCAGTATTGTTACGCGATAGAAAAAACCTATCAAAGACTTGTGCAGCTGCGAGGCGGCGCGCCTCATGCAATAGCGCTGAAACCAATGGCGTATAGGGTTCGCGATGGGTGGCAACCAGCCCGACAAGATGCTGGGCCTGCGGCTCGACAATCGGCACCATGCGAATTTCCTCCGGAAAACCGAAGGATTCCGCAACGTTACGCGGCATGATCGATGACCATTGTCCGGTTCGGATATGAGAAAACAACACGATCATCGAGTTGGATTCCAGTGTCGGTCGAGGCACCACTCCCGCCTCGGTGAAATGCTGATTAATGATGCGCCGGTTCTGCATATCGGCCGTCAATAGGCAAAGCCGAAGATCAGAAACCTCTCGCCAGGTCACACTTTCCCGGTCGGCCAGCGGCGTGCCGGTCGCCGCAATCAGGTGATAACGCTCGGCATAGAGCGGGACAGACGTCACCCGGCCAAGCGGTTCATTGTCGAGATAGGTGATACCTGCATCAATCTCGAGATTTTCCAGAAGACTGAGGACCTGGAGAGAATTGCGCGACACCACCTGGAACGTCACAGCCGGATGATGCGCCTGAAATGGTTCCGTCAGCCTCTGCACCATGGCCAGCGCCGTCGGGATCACCGCAAGGCGAATATGTCCAGCCAGACCATTGCGCGCCGCCCGCATTTCCTCGCGCATGGTGCGCGCATCGCCGACAATCCGCCGCGCCCATTCCAGCACCCGCTGCCCCTCGGGCGTCAGGCCTTGAAACCGGGAACCGCGTTGCACCAGGATCACACCCAGCTGATCTTCAAGCTGGCGGATTGCCGCTGACAGCGTGGGCTGGGAAATGCCGCATTCTTCCGCAGCACGACCGAAATGCTGGGCGCGGGCAAGAGCGATGAAAAATTCCAGCTTGTCGATCATCGCTGCACCGCCTGTCGCCCGAGCCTTGAATCATCGGAAAGGCCGAAGCACATCCTTTGTCGGCAGTCCCATGCGCATCAATCACGCAGGTCGAATGTCGTCTCCTCGCCCGCAGGTGAACAATACATCTGGTACAGCACCGATACCAGTTCCTTCACCGCCGGATTGGTGATCGAATAATAAATCTGGCGCCCGGACCGGCGGCTTTCCACCAGATTGTCCATCCGCAACCGTGCCAGTTGCTGTGACACAATGGCCTGCTGCAATTGCAGAAGCACTTCCAGCTCGCCAACCGTCTTTTCCCCTTCGCTGAGAATACACAGAATCAACAGCCGGTTTTCATGGGACAGGGCCTTCAGAAGAGCAGCGGCGCCTGCTGCTTTCTGCATGAAGTTGGCCAATTGGCTCGCCGGCGTTTCGGCGTCTGTTGAAGAAGCGATCATAGGTTCCATCGAATGACAATGTCTACGGACTGCTGAACACCGGATGAAGGGAAGCGGATCAGCGACGGACAAAAACTGCTCAACATGGCACAGACAGCGCGAGATCCTTCAGCATCCTTGCGCTCTTTGCCAAGGCAATCCGCTCTGTTTCATCAAGATCAGGCACAAGATCCATCAGAATTCCGCTCGAGCCAATCACCCGTGGCACGGACGCAGCAACATTCGTGACCCCTGCCAGCTCCGCTGTGACGCTGGAAACGGAAAGCACATCACGCTGATCGCTGGCAATCGCTTTGACGATCCGTGCCAGACCGGCACCGATGCCGTAATAGGTGGCACCTTTTCCCTTGATAATCTTGTCGGCGGCATGGCGCACACCGGCGTCGATCTCGCTGCGAACCGTGTCTGTCACCGGCTTGCCCGCCTGCTTGGCAAAAGACATCAATGGCACGGCGCCAACCATTGCATTCGACCAGGCCAACACTTCGCTATCGCCATGCTCGCCCAGAACATAGGCATGGACGGATTGCGGCGAAATCTCCAGATATCGCCCGAGCAAGCTGCGAAACCGTGCGGTATCGAGTATGGTGCCGGAGCCGATCACTCTTTGTGGCGCAAGGCCCGACAACCGGGTCGCGATATCGGTCATGATATCGACAGGATTGGAAGCGATCAGCAAAATTGCATTCGGTGCTGCTGCGAGAACCTGGTCCACGACCTGCCGGAATACTTCCGCATTGCGGCCAAGCAATTCGAGCCGGGTTTCACCCCGTTTCTGGCTGACACCTGCCGAGATGATAACCACGCCCGCTCCAGCGAAATCACCATAATCTCCGGCTCGTACAAGGGTTGCTGAAACGAATGGCACGGCATGGGATATGTCCTCGGCCTGGGCTTGGGCCAGATCCGTATTATAATCAACCAGCACGATTTCCGAGGCGATGCCAAGCATTGTTAATGCATAGGCCGATGCACTGCCCACCATGCCCGCTCCCACTATGCCGACCTTCATATCCCCACTCCTGACCGCGAAACTACCCGCGTTACTGACCCCGTATTCACGCCACATCGTGCATCTCCGCATGGCGATCTGCTTCGAAATTTCTTCAATCCCAGAGGGTCCAAAGACACTGTTATGGACTATAACATAATTTCAAAACGGCCAAAAATGCACGATATGCGATGCCAGACGTCGTTATGTTTTCCCCATACCACCATGCTTATGAAGGTCTGCTGCGATCGTCACCTGCACCGCTTTACTTCACGTCTAAATCAATTGAGAAGAGTATTACTTCTGAGTAAGCGCGGACAGTGACGTTACGTGAGGCGAGTGTCAACCGCGGCATCCGGCCATTTTTGTGATAGAATGACCCCTTCGGACATAAAAAAATAATGGTAGCGCAATCATTTGGGATAGGAAGGTCGTCGGCCTGCTTTCGAGAGCATTGGCACCATTTGGAATCAGCAATTACGCTGTGCAGCGAGCGCTAAAGAGAAGCTGGAAAACAACGCTCAAACACCACTACCCAAAACACAGGCTCGCCTTGCCCAACACTGAATGGCGGAAAGTGAAACTTTCGATGTGTTTTATTTTAATCTGAATAAGGGAAGAGTACACATTGAAACCGTACGACCGAAAGTATTTTAAAAATCATCGGCTGCTTCCGCATACTTTCCCAAATCCAACCGGCTTGAACGAAAAAATTACGCCGAAAGCTTAAAAGATTACAGTATTTTAAGGGTGTTTGATGAAATCGAGCACGCTTTAGAAGTTATCACAAAAAAAGCGGCCACGAGGGCCGCCTTGAAAACCGAAAAATGAAGACGCCGTCAATCAGGCTGGAACCAGGACGCCGTTAAGATGCGTCATTGCGTTCAAGAACTGCTCCAGCTTGGTCCGGTGTTCGTGATTTTCCGTATCGTCCAGCTCAGCTTTGGCCAATTCGATCCGCTTCATCAGCGTATCGCGGCTCAGCTCATCGACCGGTACGGCACTTTCCGCCAGCAGAGTCAGTCTTTCCGGTGTGATATCAGCAAAGCCACCGAAAATGACATATTTGCCGGTTTTTCCGGAAGCAAACTTCACCGTTACGACACCTGGCTTGATCACCGTCATCGTCGGCGCATGGTGGGCCATGACGGTCATCTCACCTTCGGTCGCCGGAATGACAACCTCGCTTACCTTTTCCGAGATCAGCAACCGCTCGGGGGAAACGAATTCGAAATTGAAATTGTCAGCCATGGCTTTTTACTTTCTAACGCTGGAAACTGAACGCACGATCATAAACCGTGCGTTCTTCGATCCATGGATCAGGCAGCAACAGCTGCCAACTTCTTTGCCTTTTCGATGGCTTCGTCCATTGAGCCGACCATGTAGAAGGCGGCTTCCGGCATATGGTCGTAGTCGCCATTGACCAGGCCCTTGAAGCCCTTGATCGTGTCTTCCAGCGACACCAGCTTGCCTGGCGAACCGGTGAAGATTTCAGCAACGTGGAACGGCTGCGACAGGAAGCGCTCGATCTTACGGGCGCGGGCAACCGCAATCTTGTCGTCTTCAGACAGTTCGTCCATCCCGAGGATGGCGATGATGTCCTGGAGCGACTTGTAGCGCTGCAGAGTCGACTGAACCTTACGGGCCACTTCGTAATGTTCTTCACCGACAACCATCGGGTCGAGCATGCGCGAGGTAGAGTCGAGCGGGTCAACAGCCGGGTAAATACCCTTTTCAGCGATCGAGCGGTTCAGAACCGTCGTTGCATCCAAGTGGGCAAACGACGTTGCCGGAGCCGGGTCGGTCAAGTCGTCGGCAGGAACGTAAATCGCCTGAACAGAGGTAATCGAGCCCTTGTTCGTCGTGGTGATGCGTTCCTGAAGGGCACCCATGTCGGTTGCCAGTGTCGGCTGATAACCAACCGCCGAAGGAATACGACCCAGAAGAGCCGACACTTCAGAACCAGCCTGCGTGAAGCGGAAGATGTTGTCCACGAAGAACAGAACGTCCTGGCCCTTGTCGCGGAAGTCTTCAGCGATGGTCAGACCGGTCAAGGCCACGCGCGCACGCGCACCCGGAGGCTCGTTCATCTGGCCATAAACGAGGGCGCACTTGGAACCAGCAGCAGAACCACCGTTTTCATGCGGGTCGACGTTCACCTTGGATTCGATCATTTCATGGTACAGGTCATTGCCTTCGCGGGTACGTTCACCCACGCCAGCAAACACCGAGTAGCCGCCGTGTGCCTTAGCAACGTTGTTGATCAATTCCATGATCAAAACGGTCTTGCCAACGCCCGCGCCGCCGAACAGGCCGATCTTACCGCCCTTGGCGTAAGGAGCGAGAAGGTCAACAACCTTGATGCCGGTCACCAAAATCTGAGATTCAGTCGATTGCTCAACATACTCAGGAGCAGGCTGGTGAATCGCGCGACGAGCAGTCGTCGTCACCGGCCCAAGTTCGTCGACCGGTTCCCCGATGACGTTCAGAATACGTCCGAGCGTTTCGTCACCGACAGGCACGGAGATCGGAGCGCCGGTATCGGAAACCGGTTGACCACGTACCAGACCTTCGGTCGAGTCCATGGCAATGGTCCGCACCACATTTTCACCGAGATGCTGCGCCACTTCCAGAATCAGACGATGGCCGCCGTTTTCTGTTTCCAACGCATTCAGGATCGGCGGCAAGACGCCGTCGAATTTCACATCGACGACGGCGCCGATGACCTGGGTCACCTTGCCCGCTGCGGGAGATGTCTGGGTCGCTGCCCTAGCCATATTCATACCCTCTTTTGTTCAAGCTCAGAGCGCTTCGGCGCCTGCAATGATTTCGATGAGTTCGGTGGTGATCTTGGCCTGCCGCTGGCGATTGTAACTCAGCGTCAACTTGTTGATCATCTCACCGGCGTTGCGCGTGGCATTGTCCATAGCGCTCATTTTAGCGCCCATTTCACCGGCGGCATTTTCAAGAAGCGCACGGAAAATCTGCACCGCAATGTTGCGCGGGATCAGGTCGGACAAGATCGAAGCCGCATCCGGTTCGTAATCATAGATCGCGGCAGCGCTGCTGGAAGCTGCCGGAGCATCGCCAACAGCCGCTGGAATCAACTGACGGGCTGTCGGGATCTGGCTTATAACCGACTTGAACTCCGAATAGAACAAGGTGCAGACGTCGAATTCGCCCTTGTCGAACATGGAGATCACCTTGCGAGCAACCGTATCCGCATTTTCAAACGCAACGCGCTTGACCTCGCGAAACTCTGTCCGCTCGACGATCAATGCACCGAATTCCCGGCGCAAACTGTCATAGCCCTTCTTGCCGACGCAATAGATCTTCACGGTCTTACCCGCTGCCAACAAGCTGCGCACATGATCACGCGCAAAGCGCGAGATCTGTGAATTGAAACCGCCGCAAAGACCACGCTCGGCCGTGCAGACGACGAGCAGATGCACGTCGTCCTTGCCGGTGCCTGTCATCAACGTGGACACGCCGTCATCGCTGCCAACCGCCTGGGCGATATTGGCGAGAACAGCGCCCATGCGCTGCGAATATGGCCGGGCGGCCTCGGCCGCCTCCTGCGCACGACGCAACTTAGCCGCAGCGACCATTTTCATCGCTTTGGTAATTTTCTGCGTCGCCTTGACGGAGGCGATCCGGTTTTTCAGATCCTTTAGTGAAGGCATCCGTTAATCCGTCCTTGGCTCGAGTCCGATTTAGGCGAAAGACTTTGCGAACGTATCGAGAGCAGCCTTGAGCTTGCCCTTGACGTCATCGCTGATAGCCTTCTCCGTGCGGATTGCATCAAGGATGTCCTTGCCTTCTGTCCGGAGATAGGAAAGCACGCCATGCTCAAATCGACCGACATCACTGACGGCAAGCTTATCGAGATATCCGTTGACACCCGCGAAAATCACAACAACCTGCTCTTCCACCTTCAACGGGGAGAACTGCGGCTGCTTCAGAAGTTCGGTAAGGCGCGCACCACGGTTCAGCAAGCGCTGCGTGGCAGCATCAAGGTCGGAACCGAACTGGGCGAAGGCGGCCATTTCACGATACTGGGCAAGCTCGCCCTTGATCGAACCAGCAACCTGCTTCATGGCCTTGATCTGAGCGGCAGAACCAACGCGCGAAACCGACAGACCAACGTTCACAGCGGGACGAATGCCCTGATAGAACAGGTCGGTTTCAAGGAAGATCTGGCCGTCGGTGATCGAAATCACGTTGGTCGGAATGAAAGCCGACACGTCGTTGCCCTGGGTTTCAATCACCGGCAGAGCGGTGAGCGAACCAGCGCCACGCTCGTCGGAGAGCTTGGCAGCACGCTCAAGCAGACGCGAATGCAGATAGAAAACGTCACCAGGATAAGCTTCGCGGCCCGGAGGACGACGCAGCAACAGCGACATCTGACGGTAAGCAACAGCCTGCTTGGACAAGTCGTCGTAAGCGATCAGGGCGTGCTGGCCCTTATCGCGGAAATATTCGCCCATCGTGCAGCCAGCGAACGGAGCCAGATACTGCATAGGAGCAGGATCAGAAGCGGTTGCCGCGATGATGATGGAGTATTTCAGAGCGCCACGCTCTTCCAAAACCTTGACGAACTGGGCAACGGTGGAGCGCTTCTGGCCGATAGCCACGTAAACGCAGAACATCTTGTCATCGCCACCAGCATCATGTGCAGGCTTCTGATTGAGGAAGGTGTCGAGAATGATGGCGGTCTTGCCGGTCTGACGGTCGCCAATGACCAACTCGCGCTGGCCGCGGCCAACCGGAATCAGAGCATCGATGGCCTTGATGCCCGTCGACATCGGCTCATGAACGCCCTTACGCGGAATAATGCCAGGAGCCTTGACGTCAACGCGCGAACGGATTGCCGAGTTGATCGGACCTTTGCCGTCAATCGGATTGCCGAGAGCGTCAACAACGCGACCCAGCAGCTCAGGACCAACAGGAACTTCAACGATGGCGCCTGTCCGCTTAACGGTGTCGCCTTCCTTGATGTCGCGGTCGGAGCCGAAGATAACCACGCCGACATTGTCGGATTCGAGGTTCAGCGCCATGCCCCGGATACCACCGGGAAACTCGACCATTTCACCGGCCTGAACATTGTCCAGACCGTAGACGCGGGCAATACCGTCACCGACGGACAGAACCTGGCCGACTTCGGAAACTTCAGCGTCCTGGCCAAAGTTCTTGATTTGATTTTTCAGAATTGCGGAAATTTCCGCGGCGCGGATATCCATCAGCCAACCTCTTTCAGTGCAAGCTTAAGGGTGGAAAGTTTGGTGCGAAGAGACGTGTCTATCTGACGGGAGCCGATCTTGACGATCAGACCACCCAGGAGAGACGGATCGACAGTCACGAACATCGTAACGGTCTTTCCGGTCGCGCTCTTCAGCGCCTCCTTCAGTTCGGTTTCCTGCGCCGGGGTCAGCGCATGAGCAGAGGTCACATCAGCAGCCAGTTCGCCACGGTGGCGCGCCGCGATCATGCGGAAGGCTGCGATCATGCCGGGAACGGCAAACAGGCGACGATTGGCTGCAACGAGCTTCAGGAAATTGCCGACGAGGCCGCCAATTTCAGCCTTGTCACACAGAGCTGCGATGGCAGAAGCCTGCTGCTCGCTGGTGAAGGCCGGGCTGGTAACCAGCCGCTGCAGATCAACGCTCTCGTCGATCATCGCCTGGAAACGATTGAGATCGCCAGCCACCGCATCCACAGAACCCGCCTCGCGCGCCAGCTCGAAAAGCGACGACGCATAGCGCTCTGCAACTGCGGAAACCGGCTGACCGGACATAGGCTGGGATGTGTCTGCCACGGGCACAAAATTCCCTGAATGTTACTCAAAACTGTCGCATGCGCCGGCTGGCGCAACACCAGTTTGATATCGTTTAAGTTTTCCCCCGGACTTCACAAGCAGTGCAGCTTGTATCGTCCAAATTTGCGGTCCGTCTAGCATACGATCCCCGGACTCGCAACACGGGTATTAACGGAATAAACGAGGAGGGCAACCCGCTTTTGACGATTTTGTGATCTTCGCCGTCAAATTAATGAGGCGGATTGCGCGAAATCGCGTCACACTAGGCCAAAGACGTAGATGAAAGGCAAAATGCCTAAAACAGTAACGGCAATTATAAGGTGAAAATTGCGCCAGGTCGCTCCGCGAGCTCCCCCATGGTCCGACAGGATCGACAAAATCAAACCAAACAGCCCGACCCCCAGAGTGATCCCATAGGCCAGATAGAGCATTGGCTGGGCCAGCATCACGGCGCTTGCGCCAAGGCCGGTCATCATGCCGCCACCCAGACGTAGCGCGGCCAACCCTTCCCGGCGGCCCTCCCACCCGCTCAAGCCGAGCCCCCGAAGGGTGATGCCCGGGGCAAACATAATGAGCAGGCCCAGAAGGGCAAAGAGCGCGGCGCTGGCAAAGGCCAGTTGCTCGCCGGTTTCGGTCGGAAAATAAAATTCCATGACAGCCTCTGGTGGTCCTTTGTAATCGTCCCTGCCTCAGGCCTGGATACGGCGCAAAACAGGAGGATGAATCGTATTTGCGCTCTTATGCCACAGGCAAATCCAGGCGCAATATCCGGCTTTCGTCACCTCAAGCGCCGTAGGCCCCTTATACGAAGGATTATTGGAAATCACCCGTCGTATTCCCCGGTATCAAAGAAAGCTCTGCGGATCGACATCCACTTGCACCTGGATGGAGCGACGCTCTTTCGGGCCGTTGCCCAGCATCGCAGCAACGAAAGCCTGCATGTCGCTGGCTTTACGGCCATGAATGAGCAGTCTGAAACGATGGCGGCCACGGATCAACGCCAGCGGTGCCTCGGCAGGCCCCAGAATGGCGATGCCGCCGACAGCAGGGGCGGCCTGGCGCAATTGCCGGGCATGGGTTTCGGCATCCGCCCTGTTGTCCGCCGACACGATGATCGAGACAAGCCGTCCGTAAGGCGGCAGCACCGCCCGCTCCCGCTCGGTAATTTCCCGCTCGTAAAACGCATCGGCATCACCGGAAACAATGGCTTGCATCACCGGATGCTGCGGCTGATAGGTCTGCAATAGGCCATGACTCTTCAAACCGGTACGCCCTGCCCGACCCGTCACCTGGCTCAACAGTTGAAAGGTGCGCTCGGCGGCGCGTGGATCACCATTGGCCAGGCCGATATCGGCATCAACGATACCGACAAGCGTCATCAGCGGAAAATTATGCCCCTTGGCCACCAATTGCGTGCCGATGACGATATCCGCCTCGCCCTTGGCAATGGCTTCCAGTTCCAGCCTGAGCCGTTTGACGCCGCCGAGATCCGACGACAAGACCAGCGTGCGAGCGTCTGGGAAGTGCCGCTCCACCTCCTCGGCAATCCGCTCCACGCCCGGCCCGCAGGCAACGAGATGGTCCAGCGTCCCGCATTCGGGGCAGGCATTGGGCGTCGGCTCGGCATAACCGCATTGATGGCATTGAATCTGGCCGCGAAACCGGTGTTCCACCAGCCAACTGGAACATTGCGGGCATTGGAAACGATGGCCACAGACCCGGCAGAGCGTCAGCGGCGCATAGCCCCGCCGATTGAGAAACAACAGTGCCTGTTGCTGCTTTTCCACCGTCTTGCCGATGGCCCGCAGCATGAGAGGCGAAAGAAACCCGCCCCGTTCCGGCGGATGGCGGCGCATGTCGACAAGATGCAGATCCGGCATCGCCGCATCGGCAAAACGGGTCGGCAGGTGAATACGCTTGTAGCGACCGCTATAACTGTTGACCTGACTTTCAACCGACGGCGTGGCCGACACCAGCACAGCAGGAATGCTGGCAATCCGCGCCCGCACCACTGCCATGTCCCTGGCATTGTAGAACACCCTGTCTTCCTGCTTGAAGGCCGGATCATGCTCCTCATCGACAATGATCAGCCCCAGATCGGCAAAGGGTAGAAAAAGCGCCGAGCGCGCACCGGCAACCACCCGAATATCGCCTGTCGCCGTTTGGCGCCAGACTTTTTCCCGCGTCCGGGTGGCAAGGTCGGAATGCCATTCGCCGGGCTTGGCACCAAAACGGTCCTGAAACCGCTCCAGAAAAGCGGTGGTCAGCGCGATTTCCGGTAGAAGGATCAGCACCTGGCGGCCCTGGCGCAGGGTTTCGGCAATCGCTTCGAAATAGACTTCCGTCTTGCCGGATCCTGTGACGCCATCGATCAGCGCCACCGAAAACCCGCCATCCCGAACACTCTCCACCAGCACCTCAGCTGCGCCCAGCTGCGGACCGGAGAGACGATGGGCGGCGTAATCCGGGTCCGGCAGCGCCACCAAGGGTGGAGGCGGTAGAAATACGGTTTCGAACAGGCCGAGCTTTGCCATGCCGTCAACAACCGAGGTCGAGACCCCTGCTGCATGCGCAAGCCCGCTCTTGGTCCAGGAAAGCCCGTCCTCGGCCAATTCCAGCACTTTCCTGCGGGCCGGGGTCAGTTTTTCCGGGGCATGACCGCTGTAGCGCAAGCCTTCGATCATCGGGTCCGGATCGAAAGCGGCAGGCGCACGCAAGGCCATGCGAGCCACCAATCCGGGGGGAGAAAGAGTATAGGCCGCCACCCAGTCGATGAACCGGCGCATGCCCACGTCCAGCGGAGGGCAATCGAACAGCTTTTCGATGCTGCGCAGTTTGGCGGGATCGACCTTGGCCCCGTCACCCTCGCCATCCCAGACAACGCCGACCACTTTGCGGGGCCCAAGCGGCACTTGCACGATGGCGCCCGGCGTCAGCATCATCTCATCGGGAACGGCGTAACTGTAAGGCCCCGGTGCCGGCAAGGGCACCAGGACGGGGACGGCGCGGCGGGCAGGACCGGCCTTGGCGCGCGGACCAAACAGATCTGACGATTCGGTGCTCATTGCGCCGGACCATGCCCCCGAACAGAACAAAATGGAACCGGAAATTTACGCCTTAATAGCCCGCACCCGACACTGGGATGGATGCGGGCAGTAGGTTGCTCACCCCACCCGCCGCAAGCCGGTCGGCTGCTGGGAACCGGTGGCTCCATGGGAGGGATGAAGATTAAACCGCCGAACCAGATCAAGCAGAACCGTTGCCTCGGAGGCCAGCGCCGCACTCGCTGCATTGGTTTCCTCGACCATGGCGGCATTTTTCTGGGTGACCTGGTCCATCTGGTTGACGGCGGTGTTGACTTCGGACAGCCCGACAGACTGTTCGCGCGCGGAGAGAGCAATGGCATCCATATGCCGGTTGATCGTCACGATATAATCCACAATGGTCTTTAGTGATTCGCCGGTATTGCGCACCAGTTCCACGCCTCTATCCACTTCGACCGTCGAATTGCGGATCAGTTCCTTGATTTCGCGGGCCGCCTGGGCGGAGCGCTGGGCAAGCTCGCGGACTTCCTGAGCGACGACGGCAAAACCCTTGCCAGCCTCGCCCGCGCGCGCCGCTTCCACGCCAGCGTTCAGCGCCAGAAGATTGGTCTGGAAAGCGATCTCGTCGATCACCCCGATAATATTGGCGATCTGGTTGGACGATTGTTCGATGCGCTGCATGGCATTGACCGCATCCGCCACAACACGGCCCGAGCTGGTCGCACTGCTATTGGCCTCGACGGCGACTGTTCTTGCTTCTTCGGCACGCTTGGAAGAATTGCCGACATTGGCGGTGATCTGGTCCAGGGCTGCGGCCGTCTCTTCCAGCGATGCAGCCTGCTGTTCCGTGCGCTTGGACAGTTCATCGGAACTGCCGCTGATTTCCAGTGAACCGTTGTCAATCGATTGCGAGGCCTGGGTCACGGCGATCATTGCCTCGCGCAACTGGGTGATGGCCGCGTTGAAATCGGCCCGCAGGCTTTCGAATTCCGGCGCGAAGGGCTGGTCCAGCCGGAACGTCAGATCGGCATTGGCAAGATGCTTGAGGCCATCGGCAAGGCCGGACGTGGCCTGGGCCATCGCTTCGGCCCGCAACCTGTCGACTTCTGCGGTGCGGCGACGTTCGGTTTCCGTTGTCTGGCGGCTGGCGGCCGCATCCTGCTCCAGTTGGCGGTTCGCGACTGCATTGTCACGGAACACGCCGACCGCATCGGCCATAGCACCGATTTCATCGGCCCTGCCCGCGCCAGGAATGGTGATATCCGTCTCGCCACCGGCAAGCTGGCCCATGCTGGCCGTCATGGCCCGGATTGGCTTGGCAATGCTGAGCGCCACGAACCACATGGCACCGATACCACCGGCCGCAATGATCAGGGCGACGATAGCCTGGAAGATGATATCACTGCCGCCGCGCTGGTTCAGCGCCTGGTCCAGGCTGATTGCCTCGGCCATCGCCACCGGCCTGGGCACGGACACGATCACCGACCATGGTGTCTTGGTACGCCCAATGGCGATTGGGGAAAATGCCTGAAACTGATCGGCATCGGCAAGAACGTCGGCCTTGCCACCCTGGATCATCGGTAGAAGGCCGGAGAGCGCCGGTGTCGTCTTGTCAAAACGCTGCCCGATTGTGTCTGGATGCTCGCTATCGGCGACCACCAACCCCTTGTAACTCACGATCTTAACGCCTGCCTTGCCGCCATAGATTGAAGCGCGCACATCCTCTGCCAGCTTCTGCACGAAGCCGAGATCGAAATCGGCCCCGGCGACACCGCGAAACTTGCCATCAATCATGATTGGCACAGACATGGTGGCAAGAAACACGTTCTTGCCCTGAACGATATAAGGCAATGGATCGAGAATGCTCTCGCCCCCGCCCTGCTGCGGACCGATATACCAGCCGCCCTTCATCACTCCGTTCGGATGCAATTCTGCACTGTCATATTCGACAAGCGGTTGAATGGCGATCTTGCCCGCCGCATCCCGGGTCCAATAGGGCAGGAAGCGCCCCGTCGCATCGGACCCCAGATCGCGGCGGTCGCGGAACTGACTGTCATTGCCATCAAGCGCATTCGGCTCCCAGGCACTATAGGTGCCGTTGAAACGCGGATTATCCTTGAGCAGGTTCAGCAACATGGCGTTAAGCTGCCCGCGCCTCAGCTCCACCGCCGTACCATTGACCTTGTCGCCCGCAGCAACCTCAAAACTACGTGCCAGATTCCGTGCGGCATCGAAAGCGCCATCCAGCGATGACCGGATGATGCCCGACTGGGTGGAGGCGAGCGTGGACAGGGCTTCCCGGGTTTTGGCTTCGGTGAGCTTGGTGACGTTATCGCCGACAAAATCTCTTGTCTGCCCGGCGGAGACAATGCCATAGCCGACCAGGCCAGCCGTGGCAGACAGGACGCAAAGACCTGCAAGCACGGCAATTTTCATTTGTATGGACTTAAACTGCATGTTGGTTTCTTTCGCCAGCCGAGATCTTCCCGCAAGATCTTCAGATTGGCTGATATTTAGATATTCCGACTATTAATATATTCAAAATATCCCCTCAATATCGAGGGCATAAAACCAAAGTATAGAACCGATTTTGACGATTGTTAAACCATCATAAACTAAGAGTATATTTAATATTTTCAATGCACGCCTTGGCATGTGTCGCATCAGTCCAGTGACCTGGGCGCGTCGGTTAATCTTTCCCTAATGGCTCTCCGGCAGGATGGCTTTGGTGTGTGATTCCTGGGCTGTTTAAGACCAAGACAGACACCACTGTATAAGACGATCAATCACGAAGGCCCTGCCGTGACAGAATTGCTGTTGATTGCCGCCCCCGACCTGATGGCGGAACGCCAGAATTGGCTTGCGAGCCTGTCTGGACAAAGGCGGCTCGCTGATCATACGTTGACCGCCTATGAACGCGATACCCGTCAGTTTCTCGGATTTCTGACCGGTTATTTCGGCGGTCCTCCGTCAATCGATGATATCAAGGCGTTACGACCTTCCGACCTGCGCGCATTTTTGTCGTCGCGCCGCAAGGAAGGTGCTGGCGCGCGCTCGCTCGGGCGCCATCTCGCCGGTGTCCGGTCGCTCTTGCGCTATCTGGAGCGCAAGGGCCTGGTCAATGCTGCCGGTGCCGGTGCCATCCGCTCACCCAAGCAGCCGAAATCGCTGCCGAAGCCGCTCAGTGCCGCCCAGGCTTTGACGGTGGTGGCCGCGGAAACACAATTGAACGAGGAGCCTTGGATCGCGGCGCGGGACGCTGCGGTTTTTGCTTTGCTCTATGGCTGCGGCCTGCGCATTTCCGAGGCGCTGGACCTGACACCCGCCGATATCGTCGCCACGACGACAACACTACGGGTGACCGGCAAGGGCAACAAGACCCGGCTCGTGCCGCTCTTGCCCATTGTGCGGCAAGCGGTTGAATCCTATCAAAGCCTCTGCCCCTATCACCTCCCAGCCACAGAGCCGCTGTTTCGCGGGGCGCGCGGCGGGAAATTGCAGCAAGGCATCATCCAGCGGGAAATGCAGCGCTTGCGCTCGGCACTCGGCCTGCCGGATACCGCAACGCCACATGCATTGCGCCATTCCTTTGCCACGCATCTGCTGAGCGGCGGCGGCGACCTGCGCACCATTCAGGAATTGCTTGGCCATGCCAGCCTCTCCACCACCCAGATCTATACCGGCGTGGATTCGGCACGGCTGTTGGATGTGTATGACCGGGCGCATCCCCGCGCGTGATACCAAATGTTTAAATTTGGAAAATAGGGTTCTGTAAAAGGGAACCGGCGGTGCCAGACAGACACGCCCAGATGGACCTTAGAAAGCAGGCAGGATGTTTAAAGCCAAGAATATGTCAGCGATAAACACAAGCGTTTCCCGCTGGGCTGACCCACGCTGGGCCGCCCCCCGCTGGATTGACCGTGCCTTGGCCATCGTCATGGCCTTGCCACTGCTGTTCCTGACGTTGCTGATTGCGGCTATCGTGTCATCGAGCTTCGCCAAGGCCGAGGACCTTTCCTGCACCGGACGCGATCTCCTACCGGATTTGCAGCAAAAGGACCCGAAAGCCTATCAAGCGCTGGAAGCCGAAGCGGCCAAGGTGCCGAATGGCCATTCGATTTTCTGGAAGATCGAAAAGCCAGGCATTGCACCGTCCTTCCTGCTTGGCACCATGCATGTCACCGACCCGCGCGTGTTGACAATGCCGAAAGGCGCACCGGACGCCGCTGCGGCAGCCGATACCATCATCGTTGAATCCGATGAGGTCCTCGACGACAAGAAAGCCGCTCTCGCGCTTCTGGCAAAGCCGGAATTGTCGATGTTTACCGATGGTACGACGATTACCAGCCGCCTGACACCTGAGCAGACGGCAACACTCGAAGCCGGACTGAAAGAACGAGGTCTGTCGCTCACCGCCGTCAACAGGATGAAGCCCTGGATTCTCGCGGCTTTCGTGGCACTTCCGGCCTGCGAAAAGGCCCGCAAAGCCGAAGGACAGTCCTTCCTCGACAAGCAGATTGCCGAAAATGCCGCCAAGGCCGGCAAGCGGGTGGTCGGATTGGAAACCTATGCTGAACAATTGGCTGCGATGAACGACCTGCCGATGGCTTTTCACTTACAATCGCTGATCGAGGCCGTCGAGCTTGGTGACAAGATCAATGACGTCAATGAAACCATGATCTCCCTTTATTTGAAGGGCGAGGTCGGGGAAATCATGCCTATGCTGAAAATAGTGTCCCCGAATGGTGAAACAGATAAGGCAGGTGGCCAAGCTGATTTCGATCAGCGGATCGTGATCGACCGCAACAAAGTCATGGCACAGCGCGCTGGTCCGCTTATTAGCCAAGGCAAGGTCTTCATGGCTGTCGGCGCCTTACATCTGCCGGGCGAAAAAGGTCTGGTCGAATTGCTACGTGCTCAGGGCTTCACCCTGACGGCCCTGCAATAAAATCAGAAAAGCCGTGGCTTGAACATCAAGCCACGGCCTCAAGATTGCAAAACGGTGATAACTGCGAGTTCTCACTTCTTTTAGAGCATCGGATTTATCCGAGAACCGGTTCTTAACTTTCGGTCAGATGCTCTAAAAAAGAGCGCAGATCACATGTGAATCGGCTTGGCGAAGGTGGCCAATGCTGCTTCCTTCACGGCTTCCGACATGGTGGGATGCGCATGGCAGGTGCGGCCAAGATCTTCCGAAGAGCCGCCGAATTCCATCAGCACAGCCGCTTCATGGATCATTTCACCAGCCCCAAGGCCGATGATGTGAACGCCAAGCACCCGGTCGGTCTCCTTATCAGCGAGAACCTTGACGAAACCGTCCGTCGCCAGCATGGCGCGGGCGCGGCCATTGGCGGTGAAGGGGAACTTGCCGACCTTGTAGGCGACGCCTGCGGCCTTCAGCTCTTCTTCCGTCTTGCCGACGGAGGCGACTTCCGGCTGGGTGTAAACCACGCCCGGAATGACATCGTAATTCACGTGGCCGTGCTGGCCGGAGAGGATTTCCGCAAGTGCGACACCTTCATCTTCAGCCTTATGCGCCAGCATTGGACCCTTGACCACGTCACCAATGGCGTAAATGCCGGCAACATTGGTCTTGAAGTGATTGTCGATTTCGACGCGGCCACGGTTGTCGAGGGCAACACCAACGTCTTCCAGCCCAAGGCCTGTGGTGTAAGGCTTGCGGCCCGTGGCGATCAGCACGACATCGGCTTCCAGCACGGTGGCTTCGCCGCCCTTGGCAGGTTCGAACGTCACCTTGGCACCGGTACCGGTCTTTTCAACAGCGGTTACCTTAGCGCCGAGGTTGAATTCCATGCCCTGCTTGACCAACATGCGCTGGAACTGCTTGGAGACTTCGCCGTCCATGCCGCCGAGAATAGTGTCGAGATATTCGACCACCGTGACCTTGGCACCCAGACGCGCCCAGACCGAGCCAAGCTCAAGGCCAATCACGCCGCCGCCAACCACGATCATCTTGCCCGGCACCTTGTCCAGCGCAATACCGCCGGTGGAAGAGACAATGATCTTTTCATCGATATCCACGGCAACGCCGGGAATGCCAGCCACATCCGAGCCGGTGGCGATGACGATGTTCTTGGTTTCAAGGATCTGTTCTTCACCCTTGTCATTGGTGACGGAGACCTTGCCGGCAGCCACGATCTTGCCGGTGCCGATGACACCGTCGATCTTGTTCTTCTTGAACAGGAAGGACACGCCTTCGACATTGGCTTTCACGGTCGCATCCTTGTGCGCCATCATCTTCGGCAGGTTCAGCACCGGCGCGCTGACATCCACACCGAGCTCAGCCATGCCATGGGCGGCATGGTGGAACATTTCGGACGCATGCAGCAGGGCTTTCGATGGAATGCAGCCGATATTGAGGCAGGTGCCGCCATAGGTGGCACGCTTCTCGACAACAGCCACCTTCATTCCAAGCTGGGCAGCCTTGATCGCGCAGACATAACCGCCGGGGCCGCTACCGATGACAACAAGATCATATGCCATTCAATCATTCCTTCACATCAAACGTTATGCCGCCCATCATTGTGGGTACCGGCAAAATCACGAACAGAGAGGGCCAAGGCCCGCATGAGACAAGCGCAAAGCGCTCACATTAACTGGCCTTTTCCGTCGCAAGCTTCAAACCAAGCACAATGAAGACTGCACCGCTGATGCGGTCGATCCATTGGCTGGCGCGTGAAAAGGCCGCACGCATTTTCGGCGTCGTCATGAAAATACTGACGCCGACAAACCAGGTGATCAGGCAGGTCGCCATCACTAGGCCATACCCGAACTTAACCGCGATCGGCGTGTGAATGCTGACCACCGTGGAGAAGATCGACAGGAAGAAAAACACCGGTTTCGGATTGAGGGCATTGGCTGCAAAACCGAGAAAGAAGGACTTGGAGATCGACTGGCGTTTTTGATCGCCCGCCTCCACAGTCGGCTGCGCCGTCATATCGGATTTACCCGCCCGCAAAGACTTTACGCCGATGTAAAGCAGATAGGCGACACCACACCATTTGACGATATTGAACAGGTAGATCGACTGGGAAATGATCAGGCCAAGGCCGAGAATGGTGTAGGTCACATGAAACATCAGCGACGAACCAACACCGAAACTGGTGATGATCGCCTCACGCCGTCCATGTACCAGGGATTGGCGCATGACCATAGCCAGATCAGCACCGGGAGAGACGATAGCGAAGGCGAAAATAGCCATCAGGGATGCGAGTTCAAACAGATAGGGATGCATCGACTTTCCTCACTC
Organism: Allorhizobium ampelinum S4; assembly: GCF_000016285.1. NCBI lineage: Bacteria > Pseudomonadati > Pseudomonadota > Alphaproteobacteria > Hyphomicrobiales > Rhizobiaceae > Gillisella > Gillisella ampelina. Next base: position 3,474,636 of record NC_011989.1, read on the forward strand.
CGCGCCATAAGCAGCCGCTTAAAACAACAGGACCAACAGCATCGCCACCAGACCTGCCATCGAGCCCACCCATACCAGCGACCGGATATAGGGAATTCCCGCCAGATAAAGCGGAATGTAGATAATCCTGCACACCAGCCAGACCCACGCACCGATCAGGCCGAACCCATGTGGATCACCAGCCAGAATGAGGCCGAATGCAAGGGCAATGAACCCGGGATAGGTCTCCCTGAAATTCGTGGAGGCCCGCGCCGCACGGCCCGCGAGCTGACCGGTCGGTTTCCTGTCGTCATCTCTCGGACCGGCATTCCAGTTTGTCCCGAGTTCCTTTGTCGCCGTCATGCCTTGCAGCATGATGTGGATGAACAGCAGGACGACACTGATACCAATCAGCGGCAAAAAAGGCGAAGCGGCAAGAAAAGTCGGTTGCATGTTCATGCTCCACTTTTTGGTTCACACCATTCCCGATGGAATGCCGCATCGCATTTTGTGATCTGACATCTTCCGCCACCTATTGGCAGCGGAAGACGATCTCATTTGGTGTATTAGAGGTCGAGAACCAAACGTTCCGGATCTTCCAGGCTTTCCTTGACGCGCACGAGGAAGGTCACGGCTTCCTTGCCGTCAACAATCCGGTGGTCATAGGACAGTGCCAGATACATCATCGGGCGGATGACGATCTGGCCACCAACCACGACCGGACGATCCTGGATCTTGTGCATGCCCAAGATACCGGATTGCGGCGCATTGAGGATCGGCGAGGACATCAGCGAACCGTAGACGCCGCCATTGGTGATGGTGAACGTGCCGCCCTGCATGTCAGCCATTGAGAGCGAGCCATCGCGGGCAGCCTTGGCAAGACGACCGAGATCCTTTTCGACTTCCGAAATCGACATCTGGTCGGCATCGCGGATCACAGGAACGACCAGGCCCTTGTCGGTTCCGACGGCCATGCCGACATGGCAGTAGTTCTTGTAGATGATATCGGTGCCGTCGATCTCAGCGTTGACGGCAGGCAGTTCCTTCAGGGCATGGGTGACGGCCTTGGTGAAGAAGCCCATGAAGCCCAGCTTGACGCCATGCTTCTTTTCGAAAATGTCCTTGTATTTGTTGCGCAGGCTCATCACCGCCGACATATCCACCTCGTTATAGGTGGTCAGCATGGCAGCCGTGTTCTGCGCATCCTTCAGGCGCTTGGCGATGGTCTGGCGCAGGCGGGTCATCTTGACGCGCTCTTCGCGCGACGCATCGTCGGCGGAGGAGACCGGACGCGGCGCAGCGACCGGGGCCGGGGCCGGAGCAGCGGCAGGCGCCGATGCACCCTTTGCAACGGCGGCGATTACATCGCCCTTCAGCACCTGGCCACGCTTGCCGGAGCCATCCACCTGATCGGCAGAGATATTGTTTTCAGCGAGCATCTTGGCTGCGGCAGGCGCTGCCGGCATGGCAGAACCCGCAGCCGGAGCGGCAGGGGCCGCCTGTGCAGGTGTAGCAGCAGGCGCCGGGGCAGCAGCAGCAGGTGCAGCCGCACCAGCCGATGCGCCTTCGGCGATCTGGCCGAGCAGAGCGCCAAGACCAACCGTTTCACCGTTCTGGGCAACGATTTCGGTCAGAACGCCCGAAGCAGGACAAGGGACTTCAACCGTTACCTTGTCGGTTTCCAGTTCCACGAGCGGCTCGTCCGCCTTGACGACATCGCCGACTTTCTTGAACCAGGTGCCGACGGTGGCTTCGCTGACGGATTCACCCAGAGTGGGGACGCGGATTTCAGTGGCCATGATGATAAATTCCGTTGATCGATATGGATTTCGAGCGAAAGGGTGGACCCGGCGGCATCAGCCGCCGAGTGCGTCCTCCAGGAAGGCTTGCAGTTGGGCGAGATGCTTGGACATCAGACCCGTCGCTGGAGAGGCGGCAGCCGGGCGGCCGGTATAGCGCACGCGCTGATACTTGGCGTCGATATGCGCCAGCACCCATTCCAGGTACGGATCGATGAAGGACCAGGCCCCCATGTTCTTCGGCTCTTCCTGGCACCAGACCATTTCCGCATTGCGGAAGCGGCTGAGCTCATTGATCAGCGCCTTGGCCGGGAACGGATAGAGCTGTTCGATACGCAGCAGGTAGACATCGTCGATGCCACGCTTTTCGCGCTCTTCCAGCAGGTCATAATAAACTTTGCCACTGCACATCACCACGCGGCGGATCTTGGCATCCTTCTGGAGCTTGATCGGACCGTCCTTGATGATCTCGGCATCATCCCACAGCAGGCGATGGAAAGAGCTTTCGCCTGCCATTTCCGCCAGGGTAGACTGGGCCCGCTTGTGGCGCAGCAGCGACTTCGGCGTCATCAGGATCAGCGGCTTGCGGAAGTCGCGTTTCACCTGACGGCGCAGGATATGGTAGTAATTGCTCGGCGTCGTGACGTTGGCAACCTGCATGTTGTCTTCGGCGCACATTTGCAGCCAGCGCTCCAGACGAGCCGAAGAGTGTTCCGGTCCCTGACCTTCATAGCCATGCGGCAGAAGGCAGACGAGGCCGGACATGCGAAGCCACTTGCGTTCACCCGACGAGATGAACTGGTCGAACACCACCTGGGCGCCGTTGGCGAAGTCACCGAACTGGGCTTCCCACAGGGTCAACGCATTCGGACGTGCCAGCGAATAGCCGTATTCGAAGCCAAGCACGGCCTCTTCCGACAGCATCGAATTGATGACTTCGTAGCGAGCCTGATTGGGGGCCAGATTGGCCAGCGGAATGTAGCGATCTTCGCTTTCCTGATCGTAGAGCACCGAATGACGCTGGCTGAATGTGCCGCGCTCGCAATCCTGACCGGACAGGCGGATCTTGTGGCCTTCAACGACCAGCGAACCGAAAGCCAGTGCCTCGGCCATCGCCCAATCGATACCCTCGCCGGTCTCGATCATCTGGGCGCGGTTTTCCATGAAGCGCTGGATGGTGCGATGCGCTTTGAAGCCATCAGGAATGGTCGACAGCTTGCGGCCGATCTCCTTCAGGGACTTCATCGGCATGGCTGTCTTGCCGCGACGCTGCTCATCGGCATTGTCGGCAGCGCGAAGACCGGACCAGACGCCATCCAGCCAGTCAGCCTTGTTAGGCTTGTAGGACTGGCCAGCCTCGAACTCCTGCTCGAGATTGGCGCGCCAATCGGCCTTCATCTTTTCGAGATCGCCTTCGGTAATCACGCCTTCAGCAATCAAGCGATCGCCATAGACCTGAACAACGGTCTTATGGGCGCGGATTTCCTTGTACATCTTCGGCTGGGTGAACGAAGGCTCATCACCTTCATTATGGCCAAATCGACGGTAGCAGAACATGTCCACAACCACAGGCTTGTGGAACTTCATGCGGAATTCAGTCGCCACCTTGGCGGCATAAACTACAGCTTCCGGATCATCCCCATTGACGTGGAAGATCGGCGCTTCGATCATCTTGGCCACATCCGATGGATAAGGCGAGGAGCGCGAGAAGCCCGGATTGGTGGTAAAGCCGATCTGGTTGTTGATGATCACATGCATCGTGCCAGCCACGCGGTGACCGCGCAGACCGGATAGGCCGAGAATTTCAGCTACAACGCCCTGACCCGCAAAGGCAGCGTCACCATGCAGCAGCAGCGGCAGAACCTTGGCGCGTTCCTTCAGCGGAATCACGTCGCCTTCCCAGACTTTGGCCAGCTGGTCCTGCTTGGCGCGGGCCTTACCCATCACCACAGGGTTAACGATTTCCAGATGCGACGGATTGGCCGTCAGCGACAAGTGAACCTTGTTGCCATCGAATTCGCGGTCAGACGAGGCACCAAGATGGTACTTCACGTCGCCGGAGCCTTCAACTTCATCAGGCTTGAACGAACCGCCCTTGAACTCGTGGAACACGGCGCGATGCGGCTTGTGCATCACATTGGTCAGCACGTTCAGACGGCCACGATGCGCCATGCCAAGCACGACCTCTTCAAGACCCTCCTGACCACCGCGCTTGATGATCTGCTCCAGCGCCGGGATCAGCGACTCGCCGCCATCCAAACCAAAGCGCTTGGTGCCCTTGTACTTCACATCGATAAACTGCTCAAAGCCTTCGGCCTCAACCAGCTTTTGCAGAATGGCCTTCTTGCCCTCGACGGTGAAATCGACGCCTTTATCCGGGCCTTCGATGCGCTCCTGAATCCAGGATTTTTCTTCCGGATTGGAGATGTGCATGAATTCGAAACCGAGCGTCGAGCAATAGGTGCGCTCAAGAATTTCGATCATCTCACGCACGGTGGCATATTCCAGCCCCAGAACGTTATCGATGAAGATCTTGCGGTCAAAATCGGCTTCGGTAAAGCCGTAAGACAATGGTGACAGCTCGTTGTAATCTTCAACCGCCGTAGCAATGCCCAGCGGGTCGAGCTTGGCGTGCAAATGACCGCGCATGCGATATGCGCGGATCATCATGATGGCGCGCACGCTATCACGGGTCGCCTGCAACACATCGGTTTCAGAAACCGGTTTACCCGTGGTTGCGGCTGCGGCTTCTGCCTTGCCCTTGACCTTGGTTTCAATGGCCTTCTCGACCAGACCCCAATTGCCATCCAGCGCCGATACCAGATCGGTACGAGGCGTCAGCGGCCAATTGCTCCGCTGCCAGGAGGCTCCCTTGGCCGCCTTTTTCACATCGCTTGGATTATCGCCCAGCGCCTTGAAGAAGGATTGCCACTCAGGCGATACCGAATTCGGATCGTCTTCGTAACGCGCATAAAGCTGCTCGATATAGATCGCATTCGATCCGTCCAGGAACGAGGTGATCTGAAACTGCTCGTTGGCTTCTTGCCTTGCCATGGTTTTTTGCGGGCCTCGTGCCCGCCTCCCGACTTGAGGTCATCACCGAACTATTCGACCGAATATTCGGTTTGTCGAATATCTGCCAGTCAAGGCTTGCGCTCGACTGGACTTGAAATGCCTGCACGGGCAGACGCCATAAAGACGTCTGCCCGCTCATCTCTATGTGGTCTCAGCCCTTGAGAACTTCAACCAGCGTCTTGCCAAGGCGGGCTGGCGAGGGCGAAACCCGTATGCCCGCCGATTCCATGGCTTCGATCTTGTCTTCCGCGCCGCCCTTGCCGCCGGAGATCACAGCGCCTGCGTGACCCATGGTGCGACCGGGAGGAGCCGTACGACCGGCGATGAAGCCAACCATCGGCTTCTTGCGGCCCTTCTTGGCTTCGTCCTTGAGGAACTGTGCGGCTTCTTCTTCAGCCGAACCACCGATTTCACCGATCATGATGATCGACTTGGTGGCTTCGTCAGCGAGGTACATTTCCAGGATGTCGATGAACTCGGTGCCCTTGACCGGGTCGCCGCCGATGCCCACAGCCGAGGTCTGGCCGAGGCCTTCATTCGAGGTCTGGAACACTGCTTCGTACGTCAAAGTGCCGGAACGCGACAACACGCCAACAGACCCCTTGCGGAAAATCGAGCCCGGCATAATGCCGATCTTGCATTCTTCCGGCGTCATCACGCCTGGGCAGTTCGGGCCAATCAGGCGCGACTTGGACTTGTCGAGGCGCGCCTTGACCTTGACCATGTCGGCGACCGGAATGCCTTCCGTGATGCAGACGATCAGCGGAATTTCAGCTTCGATGGCTTCGATGATCGCCGCAGCAGCACCGGCTGGCGGAACGTAGATCACCGATGCATTGGCGCCAGTGACGTCCTTGCCTTCGGCAACAGACGCAAAGATCGGCAGGGTTTCACCCTTGGAGCCGGTCCAGTTGCTACCGCCCTTGGCCGGGTGAATACCGCCGACCATCTTGGTGCCGTAATAGGCAAGCGCCTGCTCGGTATGGAAAGTGCCGGTCTTGCCGGTCAGGCCCTGTACGAGAACCTTGGTGTCTTTATTGATCAGAATCGACATTACTCGGCTTCCTCTTCCTCGAATTCGAGGGGTTCAAATGCCTCAAAGGCGTCATTGGAAAAGCGATAGCCCATGCCCTTGGCTGGCTTCTGCGTCAGCTGCTTCTCAAGGCTCTTGGACCATTGGGTAAAGAACCAATCGAACTGGCCGTCGCCCTTGGCAATAGCAAGCTCGCCCTTCCAGACAAAGAGGCTCGCGTCCTTGGACTTGTCAGCGAAATAGGCGAGCGCATCGTCATTATCGTTGAAATGCACCCAACGTTCGGCGACGTCGCCATCGGTTGGAAGCTCGCTGTCGAAGCAGACGAAGTAGCACAGATTGATATCTGTCTCATTCGGGCCAAAAGGCTGACGCTTCACGGTCTTGGATGTATCGGCCATCAGATCACGCTGCCTTCACGGCTGCGACGATCTTCTGCGCAGCATCGTCCAGATCATCCGCCGAAATGACGTTGAGACCGGATTCGTTGATGATTTTCTTGCCCAGCTCGACATTGGTGCCTTCGAGGCGAACAACGAGTGGAACGGTGAGGCCGACGTCCTTGACGGCAGCCAGAACGCCTTCGGCAATCACGTCACACTTCATGATACCGCCGAAGATGTTGACCAGAATGCCCTTCACAGCCGGATCGGCAGTGATGATCTTGAAGGCTGCCGTTACCTTTTCCTTGGTCGCGCCGCCACCAACGTCGAGGAAGTTTGCCGGCTCAGCACCGTAGAGCTTGATGATGTCCATGGTTGCCATGGCAAGACCTGCGCCATTGACCATGCAGCCGATATTGCCATCGAGCGCGACATAAGCCAGATCGTACTTGGAGGCTTCAATTTCCTTGGCGTCTTCTTCGGTCTTGTCGCGCAGAGCCACCACATCTTCGTGGCGGAACAGGGCGTTGCCGTCGAAGGACATCTTGGCATCGAGAACGCGCATACGACCGTTCTTCATGACGATCAGCGGGTTCACTTCCAGAAGCGCCATGTCCTTTTCGACAAAGGCTTTGTACAGGATTGGGAACAGCTTTTCAGCGTCAGCCTTGGCTTCGCCTTCGAGCAGCAAAGCCGCAGTCAGGGCTTCGAGATTGGCAGCCGTTACACCAGCTTCTGGATCAATCGCAACGCTGATGATCTTTTCCGGGGTGTCGTGAGCAACCGTTTCAATGTCCATGCCGCCTTCGGTGGAGACCACGAAAGCAACCTGACCAACAGCGCGGTCGACGAGCAGCGACAGATAAAGTTCGCGCTCGATATCAGCACCGTCTTCAATATACAGGCGGTTCACCTGCTTGCCAGCGGGGCCGGTCTGGTTGGTCACCAGCGTGTTGCCGAGCATTTCAGCAACATGCGACTTCACTTCATCGATCGAGAACGCCAGGCGAACGCCGCCCTTGGCATCCGGGCCGAGTTCCTTAAACTTGCCCTTGCCGCGACCACCAGCGTGGATCTGGCTCTTGACGACATAAAGCGGGCCAGGAAGCTGCTTTGCGGCCGCCTCGGCTTCATCGGCGGAAAAGATTGCCACACCTTCGGCAACCGGTGCGCCAAAGCTCTTCAGCAGAGCCTTGGCCTGATATTCATGAATATTCATCGTCTGGTCCTGTGTTCGGAGCAATTCCAGAACCAGCGGTCATGCCGCCCGGCTTAGAACTGCGTTAAAACCATGCGCGGCTGCGCCATCATCCGCAGATGAAGGCGCAGCCGCCAAAGGCGATTACTTAAGAGCCGGAGCAATATTGATGCAGGCTTCGCAGAGACCGGCGACAGCGCCGACCGACTTCTGGAAAGCCGCTTCCTCGTCCTTGTTCAGTTCGATCTCGATGACGCGTTCGACGCCGCCAGCACCGATCACCGTGGGTACGCCAACATACATGTCCTTGACGCCGTACTGACCGGTCAGGTGTGCAGCGCAAGGCAGAACGCGCTTCTTGTCCTTGAGGTAGGATTCAGCCATTTCGATCGCCGAAGCGGCTGGCGCATAGAAGGCCGAACCGGTCTTCAACAGGCCGACGATTTCGGCGCCGCCATCACGGGTGCGCTGAATGATCTCTTCCAGGCGTTCAGCGGTGACCCAGCCCATCTTGACCAGATCGGTCAGCGGGATACCGCCAACCGTGGAGTAACGAGCCAGCGGCACCATCGTGTCGCCATGGCCGCCAAGCACGAAAGCCGTGACATCCTGAACCGAAACGTTGAATTCCTCAGCCAGGAACAGGCGGAAACGCGAGCTGTCGAGAACGCCGGCCATGCCGACAACCTTGTTGGCCGGAAGGCCGGAGAACTTCTGCAACGCCCAGACCATGGCATCGAGCGGATTGGTGATGCAGATCACGAAGGCGTTGGGGGCATATTTCTTGATGCCAGCGCCAACCTGTTCCATGACCTTGAGGTTGATGCCGAGCAGGTCGTCGCGGCTCATGCCGGGCTTGCGCGGCACACCAGCGGTGACGATGCAGACATCCGCACCTTCGATGGCGGCGTAGTCGCTCGAACCGGTCAGCTTGGCATTGAAGCCTTCAACGGGCGACGACTGCGCAATGTCGAGACCCTTACCCTGCGGTACGCCATCGGCAATATCGAACAGGACGATGTCGCCCAGTTCCTTCAAGCCGGCCAGATGGGCCAGCGTACCACCGATCATTCCAGAACCAATAAGTGCGATCTTGTTGCGCGCCATTGAAGTGCTTCCTTTTAGATCCAAAACCAAGTCGGCCCTCCAATAGAGTGACCGGCCTTTGGGCCATTCGCATAGCGCGACCTGGAAAAAAGCGCAACCGATATTTATGAGAGCATATTTTTCAATCGTTTAGACTATAAAATTCTTACGTAAAGGTAAGATATTAAGTCATCAATTCTTCACATTTCAGCAATGCGGGCTGCATGCGCTTCGAGATATTCACGGCTACGCATCTCAAACAGCCGCGATGCTGTCCGGTCGAATTCGAACCCTTCGGTTCCTTTTCTCGCCGTCAACAAGGCTTCGGGCTCAGCGGCTGCGCTAGCATGCACCCGGACATGATGGTCGTAAAGCGCGTCGATCAGGATGATGAAGCGCTTCGTCTGATTGCGTTTTTCAGGTCCAAGATAAGGAATATGGTCGATGAAAATAGTGTGAAAGCGGTCGGCAAGCGCCAGGTAATCGGAGGCACCCAGCGGCTGCTCGCAAAGCTCGGCAAACGTGAAGCGCGCCATTTTTCCAACGGCTCGCCTCACCGGCAAAAGCCTGCCTTTCATCTCGATATCCAGCGGCTTTTCAAGACGGCCTGCGGTCATCATTTTCCAGGCGCGGTCCATTTCCCGATCCGCTACAGCATCGGCCGGAGAAAGATAGATCGGAAGCTGATCGGCCTTTTCCAGCCGGTAATCGGTCGGCGAATCGAGCGAGAGGATCTCGACATATTGTTTGAGCAAGCCGATGAACGGCACAAACAGACCCCGATTCAGCCCATCCGGATAGAGATTGTCCGGCTCAACGTTAGAGGTCGCCACCAGAATGCAGCCACGGGCGAAAAGTTCGGTAAACAACCGCGACAGGATCATCGCATCGGCGATATCGGTAACGGTGAATTCATCGAAGCACAAAAGCCCGGCTTCAGCAGCCAGTTGCTCCGCAACCGGCGGCACGGGGTCGGCCTGTTTTGTCTCGCCATTTTTGAGTTTCTGCCGATGGATGTGAATGCGATTATGCACATCGGCCATGAATTCGTGAAAATGCGCGCGCCGCTTCTTTTCCACGGGCGCCATGCGAAAGAACAGGTCCATCAGCATGGTTTTGCCACGCCCGACGCTGCCATGCACATAAAGCCCCATGATTTTGGTTTGGGGCGCGCGATGCCGTGCGAAGATCCAGCCAAGCGCCGAGGACTTTTTCGCTGGCTTGCGTTCTTTCAATTGAAGCAGGACTCGATCAAGCCGGGCTGCGACCGCCATCTGGGCGGGGTCGGCCATCAGCTCCCCCGACAGGGTCCGCGCCTTCAAATCCTCGCTGACGCTGAGGGCATAATCGGGCACAGGCTGCATGTCGAACTCCGCGGAGGATATAGGCCCGCCCCTATTGCATCAAAGGGCAGAAATCAGAATGAAGGGTGGCTCAGCCCACCCTTTTACCGGCTGAGGCTGACAGGCTGGCCAGCGCTGGTGGAGCCGTTGAAGCGATTGTCTGCTGTCTTGTAGAGAGTGCCGATCACATTGCCGTCGCGATCCTTCAGCATCAACTGCTTGTTGGCGACGTCCCAGGCGCCCATCGTCGTCAGCGGGCCGACGCAACCGCGTGTACCGCCGCGCGATCCACCACCCAGATTGGTGAGGGTCAGGAACATGTCGCAGCTGGATTGGCCATTGGCCACACGCCAATTGCCAACCATCTGTTCCTTGGTGAAATCGAGAGAGCTACCCGGCGGCGGCGCATTCGGTGTCAAGGCAGCGCTCTGGTTAGACGTGGGAGCGACCGGAAACTGGCTCGCACCTGGAGGCGGCAATTGCCCCGATTGAACCTGAGGCACCGGTTGCGCCTGCAAAGGCGGCAGTGACGAGGAACCGTAATCGCTTGACGTACGCTGACACCCGGCAAGAGAAAGCACGACCATCAAACCCGTCGCCGCAAATTTCAGTTTCATCCTAACACTCCCGGTTGCTTCATCATCGTCAGCTTTCGCCTTTCAGCGGCAGCTATCTTGCACCAAACGCCCGGAAACTAGCGCCAAAGCTGGTTTGAAATCAAGGCAGAAGCCTCTTCAACGGCAAGCAAATAGCGGGTTTGCGTCCAGAAGATCGATATTTTCATTACAAAACCGCGTGAGATGCAGCCAATAGCACCGCCAGAGACTGTCGCAACCGCGACAGCAGCCCGCCCGCGCCACTCACATGATGAGACATTGAAGATGGATCATCCTGTCTCTTTTGCAAATATCTCAAGCAAGCAATGCATTTGAGATATTTGGAATGCCTTCAAGGCGAGGATGCCTGAGCATCTTCGCCTTGGGCTTGACCACGTCGGGCAACCTGCGTCAAACGCGGCGCTCGACCATCATTTTCTTGATTTCGGCAATCGCCTTGGCCGGATTGAGGCCCTTTGGACAGACTTGCGCGCAATTCATGATCGTATGGCAGCGATAGAGCCGGAAGGGATCTTCCAGATTATCCAGTCGCTCGCCCTTGGCCTCGTCACGGCTGTCGATCAACCAGCGATAGGCTTGCAGCAGCACGGCTGGGCCGAGATAGCGGTCGCCATTCCACCAATAGCTCGGGCAAGACGTCGAGCAGCAAGCGCAGAGAATGCACTCATAAAGGCCGTCCAGCTTCTGCCGGTCGTCATGGCTCTGCTTCCATTCCTTAACCGGCGTCGGAGACACCGTTTTCAGCCAGGGCTCGATAGAGCGGTGCTGGGCATAGAAGTTTGTCAGGTCGGGAACCAGATCCTTGACCACAGGCATATGCGGCAGAGGATAGACCTTCACGGTCCCCTTCACCTCGTCGGTACCCTTGGTGCAGGCCAGCGTGTTGGTGCCATCGATATTCATCGCGCAGGAGCCGCAAATGCCCTCACGACAGGACCGGCGGAACGTCAGCGTCGGATCGATCTTGTTCTTGATATAGAGAAGACCGTCGAGAACCATCGGACCGCAATCGTCCATATCGACATAATAGGTGTCGAGGCTTGGATTTTTGTCGTCATCGGGGCTCCAGCGATAGATCTGGTATTCCCGCAGGTTCTTGGCACCTGAAGGCTTTGGCCAGACCTTGCCCGGCTTGATCTGAGAATTCTTGGGAAGCGTCAGTTCAACCATGTCGATATCCTCACATCAATAAACGCGGGCCTTGGGCTCGATCTTCTTGGGATCGATCCCATCAGCCAGAAGCTCGGTGTGTACAGGACGGTAATCCAGCTTCACATCGCCGGCTTCATTGACCCAGGCCAGTGTGTGCTTGCGCCAGTTGACGTCGTCGCGACCACCATAAGGGCCGTCAACAAAATCCTCGCGGGCATGCGAACCACGGCTTTCCTTGCGGGCTTCTGCGCCATAAACCGTGGTAATGGCATTGGCCATCAGATTGTGCAGTTCCAGCGTTTCCACCAGATCGGAATTCCACACCAGCGACCGGTCCGTGACCTTGATGTCGGGCATTTCCTTCCAGATTTCCGAGATCCGACGGCAACCACTTTCCAGGGCTTCCTGGGTGCGGAACACCGCAGCATCTTCCTGCATGGCGCGCTGCATCTTGTCACGCAGCACGGCTGTTGGCGTCGAGCCGCTGGAATGGCGGATGGCGTCAAACCGTTCCATGATCTTATCACAGGCAGCGACGTTCAGCGCCGGAATTGGCGAGACCCGGTCGATGACCTCGGCGGCACGGATGGCCGCAGCACGGCCAAACACCACGAGGTCGATCAGTGAGTTGGAGCCAAGACGATTGGCCCCATGCACCGAAGCGCAACCGGCTTCACCGACAGCCATCAGGCCGGGTGCGATCCGCTCGGGGTTTTCAGCATCGGCGTTCAGCACTTCGCCCCAGTAATTGGTCGGAATGCCACCCATATTGTAGTGAACGGTCGGCAGAACCGGGATCGGTTCGCGGGTCACATCGACGCCGGCAAAAATCTTGGCGCTCTCGGAAATGCCCGGCAGGCGCTCATGCAGAACGGCGGGATCGAGATGGTCGAGATGCAGGTAGATATGGTCCTTGTTCTTGCCAACGCCGCGGCCCTCGCGGATTTCCAAAGTCATGCAGCGCGAAACCACGTCACGCGAGGCAAGATCCTTGGCCGATGGGGCATAGCGTTCCATGAAACGCTCACCCTCGGAATTGACCAGATAGCCGCCTTCGCCGCGCGCGCCTTCGGTGATCAGACAGCCAGCACCGTAAATACCGGTCGGGTGGAACTGAACGAATTCCATGTCCTGAAGCGGCAGACCGGCGCGGGCAATCATGCCGCCGCCATCACCGGTGCAGGTATGAGCCGACGTTGCCGAGAAATAGGCGCGGCCGTAACCGCCGGTCGCCAGCACCACCATCTTGGCGGAGAAGCGATGGATCGTGCCGTCATCGAGGTTCCAGGCCACGACGCCGGTGCAACGGCCATCCTCGGCCATGATCAGGTCGAGGGCGAAATATTCGATGAAGAATTCGGCATTATGCTTCAGGGATTGACCGTAAAGCGTATGCAGAATGGCGTGGCCGGTCCGGTCGGCGGCAGCACAAGTGCGCTGTACCGGCGGGCCTTCGCCGTAATTCTGCATATGGCCGCCGAACGGACGCTGATAGATTTTGCCTTCTTCGTTACGCGAGAAGGGCACGCCGTAATGTTCCAGCTCATAGACAGCCTTTGGCGCTTCCATGGCCAGATATTGCATGGCGTCCACGTCACCCAGCCAGTCCGAGCCTTTGACGGTATCGTAAAGATGCCACTGCCAGCAGTCTGGCGTCATGTTGTTGAGCGAAGCGGCAATGCCGCCTTGGGCTGCAACCGTGTGGGAGCGGGTCGGGAAAACCTTGGTGATACAGGCGGTCTTGAAACCCTGCTCGGCCATGCCGAGCGTGGCGCGCAGGCCAGCGCCACCGGCGCCGACAACGACCACGTCATAAGCGTGATCGACATAGGTATAACTGCGGCCATTGATGGTTGGGCCGGCCTTGGAAGAAGAACTTGTCGCTGCCATGATGAATTATCCTACAAACGCGATCTTGAGGATGGCGAAAAGACAGAGCGCACCCGTGATGACCACGAAAAATGTGTTGAGCATCATCAGCCCCATCTTCATAACTTCGTTATGAATATAGTCGGCGATGATTTCCTGCATGCCGATCTTCATGTGGATCAGGCCGGAAAGCACGACCAGTCCCATGATAACCGCCACGAGAGGGTTCGACAAAGCGGACACGACATCGGCATAGGGTGCGCCGGCATGGGTCAGCATGAAAATGATGAAGAACAGCATGAGCGGCACGTTGGCGATGGCCGTCAGGCGCTGGCGCCAGAAATGTTCCGTGCCGTCCTTTGCGGAGCCGAGACCGCGAACTTTACCGAGCGGTGTACGCATATCCATGATTAAAATCCCTCAGCGGATGATGAACGCGACGACCCAGACCAGAACGGTCAGGACGACGGATGCAACGGCTGTCGCCTTGGCGAGCTTGGTGTTGAAGTGTTTCTCCAGACCATAGCCCAAGTCCCATGCGAAATGGCGCATGCCACCCAGCATGTGGTGGATCAGCGCCCAGCTGAAGCCGAACAGAATGATCTTGCCGATGAACGTCCCCATGAACCAGGAGACCCAATCGTAATAATCCGCTCCCGTCGAGGCGGCGATCAGCCACCAAGCAACCAGCGCGGTCCCAAAATACAAGGCTCCGCCGGTAATGCGATGCACGATGGACATCAACATTGTCGGAACAAGCTTGTAGATTTGCAGATGCGGCGACAAAGGCCGTTGTTTTGTCACGTTCGCCATCTCGTCCTCACGGCGTTCAAGTGCATTCCACCTTTGGAATGGAAGGGATATAGGGCGCTCCTTGATGGAGTGCAGTGCGTCAAATTGGACCTTTAATCCTCCGATTGATGCAGGACAAGGCGGATTTGAAACTGGCTTTCAATTTAATCGATTGGCAAGTCCCTGATCATGCGCCTCTCCAACCAAAGACGTACGGCGCGACAATAAACAGCAGTTCTTAAGAAAATCGACCAGATAGCTGGAATGACTTGATTTTCCCATGGTTCGAATTAATCTCTTATTAACCACGTTTTGATGGGGACCGGAGAAAAAACCTTGCCTGCCACTGGTAAAATCACCCGTATCAAAGCAGCCGCCCTGGCCCTGGCCTGCGGATGTTTGCTGGCCCAGGCCGCCTATGCGGGCGGCACAAATGATGGTTCCGCTTACCATGGCCAGCAGAGAAGGTCGCATACCGGTTCTGCGGCGGGATCGATCATCGGGATCGGCACCCCCGGTGGCACTTATACTTTCGGTGTTTCTGCCTGGCGCACCGATAGGAATGGCCAAAACTCCGCCCCTCTGGCTCCAAAGGCCAAGATCATCGACGTCAAAGCGCAGCTGGAAACCTCGCCCTGCACATATGAAGCAGGTGTTTGCATCATACGCCCCTGACCGATGCGGACCCATCAGCAAAACTTCCAGACGGTGGTTTTCTTCACCTCGCTGTCTTCAAGCATCCGCGTGACCGGGACCTGATAGGTCGCCAAGGCCCGCATCCGATCAATCGGACAATAGCTTCGCCCGGGATCACCGATCAGAATATCGGTACCCTCGCCGCACAGCGTTGAAAACCAGGGTACCAGTCGGTCGGCAAAGCTCTTGTCGTAAAAAACGTCGCCAGCCAGGAGCAGGTCGGCATCCAGTGTCTGACCGATCAGATCCTTGCCCCAAAAGCCGAGTTCCACCCCGTTTTCAGCCGCATTGAGGGCAATTGCCGCCTGTACGAAAGGATCGATGTCCACGCACAGCACCGAAACAGCACCAGCCTTGGCGGCGGCGATGGCAACGAGACCGGAACCACTGGCGAAATCCACCACACGCTTGCCCGCCACAAGCTGCGGATTGTCGAGGATATGACGCGCCAAGCCCTGGCCGCCGGCCCAGGCAAAGGCCCAGAACGGCGGCGGCAGGCCGATTTCCGCCAGATCGTCCTCGGTTTTCAGCCAGAGATCATGAACTTCACTGGCCAGATGCAGCCGGATTTCCGGCACATGCGGCGGAGCGATCAGATCGGTATTGTCGAGAATGAAGCGCCGGGGATCGATCTTCACAGGGGAAACGCTCACACCGGCGGGTTTTCAAGCCCGCCCATCCGGCAGATCTCGAAATATTCCTCCTCGGTCACCGGCTGCACCGAAAGCCGCATCGACGTCACCAGCGCCATCTGCGCCAGTTTCGGATTGGCCTTGACGTCCTTCAGGGTCACCGGTTTTGGCATATCCCGCACGGCGCGGATATCGACGCAGTCCCAACGAGCATCGCCCTCAGCGGTCGAATCAGGATGGGAGAGCGCGCAAACCTCTGTGATGCCGACCACTTCCAACCCCTCGTTGGAGTGGTAGAACAGGCCTTTGTCGCCTACCTGCATCGCCCGCATATTGTTGCGGGCCAGATAGTTGCGCACCCCGGTCCATTCGGTACCCGCCTCGCCCGCATCCTTCTGCATGGCCCAGGACCACTTGAAAGGCTCGGATTTGTAAAGCCAGAAAGCCATGCGTCTCATGCCTCAGGATTGTTGAAGACCCAGTTATAGGGCTTGATCTCGACGCTTTCGAACAGTCCGGCCTTGGCATAGGGGTCCTCAGCAGCGATCGCCTTAGCGGCGGCGAGGTCATCGGCCTTGATCAGCAGCATCGAACCGCAGGGCTTGCCATCGGCATCCAGGAAAGGC
Source organism: Allorhizobium ampelinum S4 (assembly GCF_000016285.1). Taxonomy (NCBI): domain Bacteria; kingdom Pseudomonadati; phylum Pseudomonadota; class Alphaproteobacteria; order Hyphomicrobiales; family Rhizobiaceae; genus Gillisella; species Gillisella ampelina. Next base: position 3,490,916 of record NC_011989.1, read on the forward strand.
CCGCCGATTTTCAACACCCCGTCGGCATTCAAGCCGTTCAGCCACTCCACATGCGGAGGGCGGGTCGCCATTCGAAGATCAAGATGGTTGGGTTTATCGGCGCAGATCACGGCAAACAGCATGGCTCGTCTCCTCAAAAATTATTCCGTGGTAATGGGGCGGGTCATCAGCGCATCAACCGCCCGGTCGATATCCAGCACACCATCGATGATGGCGGCAATGGCCTGGGTAATCGGCATGGCGATAGCGTGGTGTTCAGCAAGGCGGGCCGCGACGGCAGCCGCAAAGGCACCCTCGACCAAACCACCGCTGCCAAGCTGGCTTTGCTCGCCCTTGGCAAGGGAAATACCATAGCGCAGGTTGCGGGATTGATGGCTGGTGGCCGTCAACACCAGATCGCCAAGGCCCGACAGGCCGCGCACCGTATCCGCCTTGCCACCCATGGCGACGACCAGCCGCGACATTTCCGCAAGGCCACGCGCAATCAACGCCGCACGGGCTGATTCGCCCAATCCCCGGCCCTCGACAATGCCGCAGGCTATCGCCAGCACATTCTTCAACGCTCCGCCCAATTGCACACCAATCCGGTCGTCGGCGGCATAAAGCCGGAATGTCCGGGTGGACAGCGTGCGGGCGAGTTCCTCGGCCATGTCAAGATTGTCAGCCGCCAGTGCCATCGCCGTCGGCAGGCCTCGGGCGATATCCATGGCAAAGCCTGGTCCTGACAGAACCGCGACGGGATGATGCGGCAATTTTTCTTCCAAAAGCTCGGTCAGCAGCCGGGAGCTTGCCCGGTCGATGCCCTTGGCGCAGGTCACGACCATAGCGTCGGCGGAAAGATAGGGACCATAGGTCGATGCGGCATCGGCCTGCGCCTGCGAGGGCATGGCAAACAACACGATATCGGCATCGGCCAGCACATCCGGCTCGAAGGCGAATTCCAACCCGAAAGGCAAGGCGACACCCGGCAGAGCCGCATCATGCATGCCATCGGTCCTGAGATCGGCCATCAAGGACGGATCACGGCCCAGCAAGGTCACTTTGGACCGGCCTTCCAGCGCCATGACAGCCGCCAGCGCCGTGCCGAAGGCTCCGGCACCGATGACCGCAATGTGATGCTGTCCACTCATGCTTTTGCGCCTCGCTTGCCGGAGCCAAGCAGGGTCGCCGCATTGGCGTCCAGCGGCCAGCGGGCGCGTGGCGAGACCGACAGGTCATCAGCCGGAAAGCCATGGGCCAGCCGCTCTAGCCCGGCCCAGGCGATCATTGCCGCATTGTCGGTGCAAAGATGATGCGGTGGCGCGATAAAGCGAAACCCATGCCGGTCGCAAAGCGTCTGCAAGGCAGCACGCAGCGCCTGATTGGCGGCGACGCCGCCAGCCACCACCAGGGCTGGCTTGGCCTCAAGGCCCGGATATTCCGTATTGAACCGCTCCAGCCCCCGGCCGATCCGGTCGTCCATGGTGCGGGCGATGGCGCGCTGGAAAGAGGCGCAGATATCGGCGATATCCGCTTGGCTAACCGGCGCTGCCGCCTGTGCCGCCTGCCGCACCGCGGTCTTCAATCCAGAAAAGGAAAAATCCAGCCGCGCCTCGCCCACCAGCGGTCGCGGAAAATTGAAGCGTTTTTCGTTGCCATGAAGGGCGGCGCGCTCCACCGCCGGGCCACCCGGATAGGGAAGGCCGAGCAGCTTGGCGGTCTTGTCAAACGCCTCTCCGAGCGCATCGTCGATGGTGGTGCCCCAGCGCTGGTAATCGCCGACGCCGCGCACCAGAACCAATTGGGTATGACCACCTGAAACCAGCAGCATCAGATAGGGAAAGGCAACATTGTCCGTCAGCCGCGCCGTCAGCGCATGGCCTTCCAGATGGTTGATAGCAAAAAGCGGCTTTCCCGCCGCCCGGGCAATCGCCTTGCCGGTCATCAACCCGACGATCAACCCGCCGATCAGGCCGGGACCGGCGGTGGCCGCCACGGCATCGATATCGCAAAGCCGGGTATCGGCCTTGGCCAGGGCCTCTTCCACCAGCGTATCCAGCGCCTCGACATGGGCGCGGGCGGCGATTTCCGGCACGACGCCGCCATAGACGCTGTGTTCGTCCAGCTGGCTCAACACCACATCGGACACGATTTCGCCGCGCCCATCATCATGGCGCAGAACGATAGCGGCTGCGGTTTCATCGCAGCTGGTTTCGATGCCGAGAATCTTCAAAGGACCTGTCATGGAGGCTGAGTTGCGTCGATTTGATTGATTGCGAGGAAGAGCAAACATGGTTACGAGAACCTCCGGTAACAATGGATGACTTCGGATGCAAACGAAACCTTTCCGCATCGGCACACGCGGCAGCCCTTTAGCACTGGCCCAGGCCCATGAAACCCGCGAGCGTCTGGCGACGGCCCACGGCCTTTCGCCTGATATGTTCGAGATCGTCGTCCTCTCGACCACCGGCGACCGCATTACCGACCGGTCTTTGGCGGAAATCGGCGGCAAGGGCCTGTTCACCCTGGAGCTGGAACAGCAATTGCTGTCCGGCGGGCTGGATTTCGCCGTGCATTCCTCCAAGGACATGCCAACCGCCCTTCCCGACGGGTTGGAGATTTCCGCCTATCTGCCACGGGAAGACATGCGCGATGCCTTTATTGGCCGCACGGCACCGAAACTGCTGGAGCTTGCCGAGGGCGCGGTCATCGGCTCGGCCTCGCTCCGGCGTCAAGCGCTGATTCGCAGGCTTCGGCCTGACCTCCAGGTCATTACCTATCGCGGCGCGGTGGAGACCCGGCTTCGCAAGCTGGCCGCAGGCGAGGTCGATGCCACGCTGCTGGCCGTGGCCGGTCTGAAGCGGCTGGACAAGGAAACCGTGATTACCCAATATCTAGACCTCGAAAGCTTTCCGCCGGCACCGGCCCAAGGGGCGATCTGCATTGAGGCACGGGTCGATGACCGGCGCATCCAGGATCTTCTGGCTCCGATCAATCATCGCCCGACTTTTGACGCGGTTTCCTGTGAGCGTGCCTTTCTGGCCGCGCTCGACGGTTCCTGCCGCACGCCGATTGCCGGCTATGCGATATCGGATGGCGAAATGATCCGTCTAACCGGGACGATCCTGACGCCGGACGGGCAGGTCTCGCATTCGGTCGAGGCCGAGGGCCGCTGTGCCGATGGCCTTGCGCTCGGCTGGTCGGCGGGCGAAAAGGTAAGAGACAAGGCCGGACCCGGCTTTTTCGAGGGATGGACCTGACACCATGCGCGTTCTGCTGACCCGGACCGAGACCGCAAGCCGCAAAACGGCAGACCGTCTCCGCGCCCTGGGTCACGAACCCGTGGTTCTGCCGCTGGCCCACGCCATACACCACGTCGATGATACACTTTCTGCCCTCTCCCAACCGCATGCAGCCCTGGCAGTCACCAGCAGCGAGGCGATCAGAAGCCTCGCATCTCATCGCGAGGCGCTTCGGGGCCATTTCGAAACCCCGCTGTTTGCCGTGGGTAAGGCGAGCGCCAGCACCGCACGAGCGCTTGGTTTTCGCAAGGTTCTGAGCGCCCGAGGCGATGGCGCCGCCTTGGCTGAACAGATTGCCGCCGCCCCAATCGCCTGGGCAAATCCCCTGCTTTATCTGGCCGGGCAGCCCCGCAAGCAGAGCCTGGAACACGGGCTGCGCCAGTCCTCCATTACCTTTCGCGTTGTGGACTCCTATACTATGCAGGGACTGACTTATCATGAGGGCGACATCTGTGCCCGGCTCGAGCAAAAGGCGGTGGACGCTGTGCTGCTATATTCAGCCGAGACCGCCAGACGGTTTTTTGCCCTGCCTCTTTCCGGTAAAGCCGCCGGTCTTTTCGCATCCGCACACATTTTCTGCCTAAGCGCCGACATTGCCGAAAACGTGGCAAAACCGTTCAGGAACAGGGTATCCATTGCCCCTCAGCCTCGTGAGGACGATCTGCTTTCTCTCCTGTAAAACCACAAGGCATGCGGCAAATGCGGGCAAGCCCCTTTCCTTCCAGACGATCCCTGACTAATTTCATTCCACACCCATTGAAAACGAGGTTGCCATGGTTTCCGGAAAACCCCCACGCCGTTCCAAAACGACCGAAGAGCCGGTGACCATCGACCTGACGGCAACGCCCGTTCAAGCGCCTGAAATCGGCAAACCGCTGGTGCCGGGTGACAAACCGGAGGAACAGGCCGTCAGCTCGGATCACACGCAATCGCCCGATCACGAGCAATCGCTGGACAAGGTAGACCAACCCAAGGAAAATCCTGTCGATCCCGTGGCAGAGCCGGAAAGCGCGCCGATCTCGCAGGCCGAGGACCTGAGGCGGGAGGATATCAACGCCGACGGAGCAAAGGTCTGGCCGGGCAAACCTGAGGACGCCCATTTTGGCGGTGAGACCTCGGCCTTTTCGCCACCCCCGCCGGACGAGCCGGAACCACCGCTGATGGAAGCATCCGCTGAGGGCGAGGCATCCGCGCCACCCCCACGCGCCTCCTCTCCCACCATGTCAGGTTTCGTGGCCGCAGGCATTGTTGGCGGATTGATTGCGTTGGTCGGCGCGGGCGCCCTGCAATATGCTGGCGTGATCCCCTCCACCGGTTCAGCAAAGGACGACAGTGCGGTCAGTAAACAGGTCGCCACCCTTGCCGCCGAGGTCGAGAGCCTCAAGGCAGGCAGCGCCAATGGTGCAGTCCCAGCAGATCTTTCCGGTCTCGAAAATCGGCTGTCACAGCTGGAAGCAGGCCAGCAGCAAACCGCCGTGGACCCTGCCGCCGTCAGCGAATTGCAGGCAAAGCTTGCCAGCGCCAACCAGGCAATCGACCAGCTGAAATCGGATCTTGCCGGTCGGGTGGAAAAGCTCACCGAAAACCAGACGGAAGTTTCCGACAAGGTGAGCGCCATTGAAACCAAGATCAACAAGCCGCGTGACGACATCGAAGTCGCCCGCGCCATTGCCGCCTCGGCTTTGAAGACCGCCGCTGACCGGGGCGGGCCGTTCCTGGCCGAGTTGCGCACGCTGGGCAGCATCGCACCGGAAGACACCGCCATTGCCGCTCTGGAGCCTTATGCGACCACGGGTGTCACGTCCCGTATCGAGCTGCAACGGCAATTCGGACCGGTTGCTGACAAGATTCTCTCGACCATCAACGCTCCAGCGGAAAGCGCCAATATCGGCGAGCGTCTCTGGGCCAGCGCCATGTCTGTCGTCAAGGTCCGGCCAGTTGGCAATGTCGAAGGTGACAGCGCCTCGGCCATCGTCGCCCGTATTGAAGACAAGATCCGTAATGGCGACCTGAAGGGTGCGGCAGCCGAATGGGACAGCCTGCCGGAGGCAGGACGCAACGTCTCTGCCGAGTTCAAGAAGGCGCTTGACGCCCGTATTACCGTTGAAAACCAGGTTTCCGACGCGCTGGCCCGTGCCGTCGCCGGACGGCAAGGATAAGCATCATGATCCGTATCATCGTCTATATCCTGATCGTCCTGGCGCTTGGCTTCGGTTTTTCCTGGCTTGCTGATCGTCCGGGTGAGTTGCAGATTGTCTGGCAGGGCCAGCTGATCGAAATGAGCCTGACAGCGGCGGCCACCATGATCGTTGCCATCGTTGCGGTGGTGATGATCGGCTGGTGGCTGGTGCGCACGCTCTGGACCTCACCGCATTCGATGCGCCGCTATTTCCGCGCCCGCAAGCGTGACAGAGGCTATCAGGCGATCTCGACCGGCCTGATTGCCGCAGGCGCTGGCAATGCCGCGCTGGCCCGGCGGATGAGCGCCCGCGCCCGTGGCCTGGTGCGTGCCGATCAGGAACCGCTGATCATGGTGCTGGAGGCGCAGGCCGCCCTGATCGAGGGCAAGCATGACGATGCACGGCGGATCTACGAGCAGATGGTCGCCGATCCCGAAACCCGTGAGCTTGGCCTGCGCGGTCTCTATGTGGAGGCAACGCGGCTGGGTGCCCACGAGGCTGCGCGGCAATATGCCGAAAAGGCCGCCGAGGATGCGCCTTATCTACCCTGGGCTGCCAAGGCCGCCTTGGAATATCGCTGCCAGACCAGTGCCTGGAACGAGGCCATTCATCTTCTGGATCAACAGCGCGTCGCAGGCGTCCTTGCCCGGGCGGAAGCCGACCGGCTGAAAGCCGTGCTGCTGACCGCAAAAGCCATGGACCAGCTGGACGGCGATCCGGCAGCGGCCCGCGACAATGCCATGAATGCGCTGAAACTCGCCAAGGATCTCGTCCCGGCCTCCGTAACCGCCGCCCGCGCCCTGCTGCGGGAGGATAATCTGCGCAAGGCGGGCTCGGTGCTGGAAACCGCCTGGAAGCTTGCTCCCCATCCAGACATCGCAAGCCTGTATGTGCGGGCACGGGGTGGTGACGGCGCGGTTGACCGCTTGAAGCGGGCCGAGCGGCTGGAACAGGTCAAGCCCAACAATGTCTACTCGCTGCTGGTGGTTGCGGAAATGGCGCTTGAGGCGCGGGACTTCACCAAGGCACGCGCCAAGGCCGAAGCGGCAGCCCGGATGCAGGCGAGCGAACGGGTTTTCCTGCTGCTGGCCGATATCGAGGATGCCGAAACCGGCGACCAGGCCCGCATCCGCTACTGGATGGCGCAGGCTCTCAAAGCCCCCCGCGATCCCTCCTGGGTGGCCGATGGCCAGGTCTCGGAAAAATGGCTGCCCTATTCGCCCGTCAGCGGCAGGCTCGACGCCTTCGAATGGAAGATCCCCTACGCCCAGCTCTCTGGACCGGTCGAAGACGGCACAGTGATCAGCGGTGCTGCCGCCTTGGCCGAATTGCCGCCGCTTGGACAGGGCGAAAAACCCGCATCCTCCATTCCGGCACGCAAGATCGACACGCTGCCGGAACAACCTGAGGCCTTGGCTCCCTCATCCAGCCAGCCGACCGCATCGCCAAAGCCTACGCCGAAAAGCCACGAACCGGAGCCGTTCTTCGGCGGCGCACCGGACGACCCGGGCGTGCGCGACGCCAGCCGCAGTTCGGACGAGAAAACCCGGCTCAATCTGTTTTAAGGACCATTCATGCTGGAGCGCCTCAATACTTTTTTCCAAAGCTTTATCGCTGGCGAACAGGACAATGAATTCGACGGCAACGACACGAGGGTGCTGATCGTCGCCCTGTGTTTCCAGGTGATGGAAGCTGACGGAACCATTAGCGCCGCCGAACGGAAGAGCCTGAAAAAGAGCATCAAGGACCATTACGATCTGGATCGCAGCAAAATCGACGCCTTGCTGGAGGCTGGCCAGCAGGCGGAAAGCGAAGCGGTGGACTATTACCGCTTCACCTCTGAATTGAAGCGCCGTCTTGATGAAAACCAGAGGCTGGAACTGGTCAGCGTGCTCTGGGACATCGTGTATGCCGATGGCATGCGCAACGAGATGGAAGATCACATCCTCTGGCGGGTCGCCGACCTGCTTGGCGTCTCGGACCGGGATCGGATTCTCGCCAGACAAAAGGCGGCGGAGCGGGCCGGACAAAATACGGATGGCCAGGCCGGAGATGAAGCAGTCGCCGGAGATGCGGATGCTTGATGATCCGACACGAATACGGCCTGCGCACCGCCCTGTCCTGGTCGTCCTGCATCAGGAGCGATCAAGCGCCGGTCGTGTCGGCCAATTGCTGGTGGAAAAAGGCTTCCCCCTCGACATCCGTCGCCCGGCCCTTGGCGATCCCCTGCCCGACACGCTGAGCGGTCACAGCGGTGCCGTTGTGTTTGGCGGGCCGATGAGTGCCAATGATCCCGATCGTTTCGTGCATGACGAGATCGACTGGCTATCCGTGCCGCTCAAGGAGAATCGGCCCTATCTCGGCATTTGTCTCGGTGCGCAAATGCTGGCCCGGCATCTGGGCGCCAAGGTCAGGGGTCATGACCGGGAACTGGTCGAGATCGGCTGGTATCCGATCCAGCCAACCACCCATGGCCGCTTGCTGATGAAATGGCCGAAAATGGTCTATCATTTTCACCGCGAAGGGTTCGACCTGCCGCATGGCGCAACGCTGCTGGCCACCGGCGATATCTACCCCAATCAGGCGATCCGCTACGGCGAAAAGGCCTTCGGCATCCAATTTCACGCAGAACTGACCCGTGCGATGATGCAGCGCTGGGTGGTGCATGGTGCCTCACGCTTTTCCATGCCCAATGCCCAGGCTGGCCGCGACCATCTGGAAGGACGCATGCTGTTCGATGCCCCGCTCAAAGCCTGGCTATCGGATTTTCTCGATCTGGTCTTTGCCGAGGAACACCAGGCTGCCAACCTGCGTCAAAACACCGATAAACAGCCAGCCTGATCGCAATCAGGTCTTGTCCGGGGCTTCCAGCGTGTCGATGGTGCGCAGTTTCGGAAAGGTCAGCGCCCAGATGATCGAGACGGCCAGCGTTCCGACGCCGCCGATAACCACCGGTCCGATCAGATGCGCCATGGTCCCGGCCCGGAACTCCCCCAGCTCGTTGGAGGCACCGATGAACACCGAATTGACGGCATTGACCCGGCCACGCACCTGATCCGGCGTCCAAAGCGCCAGCAGCGTTTCGCGCACATAGACCGAGATCATGTCGCCCGCACCAAGCACAGCGAGGGCGATGGCTGAAATCCACCAGACTTTGGAAACACCGAAAACAATCGTTGCAATGCCGAAAATTGCCACCCCGACGAACATCAGCAGTCCAGCCTTGTGGCGAATAGGAAAGGTCGCAAGGAAAGTTGCCATCAAGATCCCACCGATACCGGGAGCAGAGCGCAAAATTCCAAGCCCGAGAGGTCCCATGGTCAGGATGTCAGATGCATAGATCGGCATCAGCGCCAGCGCACCGCCCAACAGGACTGCGAAAAGATCCAGTGAAATTGCCCCCAAAACCACTTTCTCATGGCGGATGAACTTAAATCCAGCCAGCAGATACGTCAGGGTCTTTGGCTCATTGGATGTTTTTTTCGCAGACTTTGGCACCAATATAATAAACACCAGACCTGCTGCCATGAACGCAAGTGACACGCCATAAGCAACATTCGCCCCAAACCCATAAAGCAAACCGCCTGCGACCGGCCCCAGGATGGACGCTATCTGCCAGGAAGATGCATTCCAAGCAAAGGAATTGGCGAGGTCCTTTTCAGGCACCATATTGGCCGCCAGGGATTGCACTGCGGGGCCCATAAAAGCCCGCTCAATGCCAAAAATCGTCATAATGATCAAAACGGGAAGGGGCGCAAAAGCGCTGTTGATCGTCATAACCAACAACAGGGCGACACAGGCCGCGCTCACACCCAAACAAATTGCGACGATCATCCGTCGATTGAAATGGTCCGCGACCGTCCCCGTCACAAGCACCAGCAATAGCGCTGGAAGAAACTGCACCAGCCCGATCAGCCCGAGATAGAGCGCATTGCCAGTGACCTCATACATCTGCCAACCCACCGCCACGCTGACGATCTGCATGGCAAAAGCGGCCAGGAAGCGTGCGAAGAAGAATTTCGTATAGGCGGAATGGCGAAAGGCGGCGAAACGATCTTCGGACTGGGAAATGGACATCAGCTATTTTCCTGGCCGGATGGGTCCGGCATTCTCTGCGCAACTTGCGTTAAACATGAATGGCGATAGCTGGCAAGGCGACACTTGCCCGTTTCGGCCTCAATGTCTACATGTCTGTCAACTGACAAATGGAGACAGACATGCTTGCCCTGCTGCAGACGATTGATCTCGCCCTCAATCTTTATACCTGGATCCTGATCGCCAGCGCGATTTTTTCCTGGCTCTACGCTTTCAACGTGATCAATTCCAGCAACCGATTCGTCAACCAGATCGGCCTGTTTCTGTTCAACGTCACGGAACCGGCGCTACGCCCCATCCGCCGTATCATGCCCAATCTTGGCGGCATCGACATTTCGCCGATCATCCTGCTGCTGATCATCTTCTTCATCCGCTCACTGATGTGGAACACGATTGCCCCCATGCTGCTGTGAGCCATTGCTATCGGCGTTTCGATGATCACATTCGCCTTGCCGTCCGGCTGACGCCGAATGGCGGACGTGACGGCATTGATGGCGTAGACGTCAATGCGAATGGCGAAGCCCACTTGAAAGTGCGGGTCAGCGACGTGCCGGAAAAGGGGCGTGCCAACAAGGCATTGATCGCCCTTCTGGCCAAGCGCCTCGGCGTGGCTAAATCCGCCGTCAGCCTGATATCAGGAGATGCCGCCAGACAAAAAATCCTCCGGATCGATGGCGACCCGGAGGATTTGATTGGTAGGCTGGAAACGATCACTGCCGAATGAGGCAAATCACGCTTCTTTCTTGGCGCGCTCAATCGATTCGACAATCAGCTTCTTGGCCACATTGACATCGCCCCAATCGCCGATCTTCACCCATTTGCCGGGCTCCAGATCCTTGTAATGCTCGAAGAAGTGCTTGATCTGAGCCAGCGTGATTTCCGGCAGGTCGGTATAATTCTGCACCTTGTCATAACGACGGGTCAGCTTGGGAACCGGAACGGCCAGGATCTTTTCGTCCATGCCGCCATCATCTTCCATCATCATCACGCCGATTGGGCGGACATTGATGACGCAGCCGGGCACCAGCGGACGGGTATTGCAGATCAACACGTCCAGCGGGTCGCCATCCAGGCACAGCGTATGCGGCACGAAACCGTAATTGCCCGGATAATGCATCGGCGTATAGAGAAAGCGGTCAACAATCAGCGTACCGGCTTCCTTGTCCATCTCATACTTGATCGGCTGGCCACCGACCGGCACCTCAACGATGACGTTGATATCTTCCGGCGGATTCTTGCCGATCGCAATCGCATCAATACGCATGTCTAACCCCATGGGATGGTTGAAATCCCGGGTGTCGTAAAGGGTTTCTTAAACCAAAGCAACCATTTGCGACAGGCGGCCCCAATAAAGGACGCAATCAAGGTAAACATTGCGGGCCTGCGCACCAGAGCCGATCAGGCCCAGACAAAGCCTAGCTTTTTCAAACTGACAGCGTCGAAATCCTCCATGCCCTCCACGCTGTCCGTGCCGCCATTCGAGCGGAAGAAATTGACGGCGCCCGCACAGTCCTCCAGGCACCAGACCACCAGTCCCCGGCAACCAAGTGATTTGAGCAGGCGGCGGCATTCGGTAAACAGCGTGAAACCCAGGCCAACGCCCTGGTATGCCGGCCGCATATAGATCTCGTAGATCTCGCCATCATAAGGAAGGCCCCTGGCCCGGTTGAGGCCGAGCGTCGCATATCCGGCAATCACCCCGCCGATATCCACCACCAGCACTGTCGCCGGTCCATTGGTGGCCTTGCGCCACCATGTCTCGCCACGGCGTTCCATCATCCGGATCAAAGCCTGATGCGGGATAAGACCGCTATAGGTGGACTGCCAGGCTTCCCGATGCGCCTCGGAAAGCGCTCTCCCATCATCCGGCGCAGCCGGACGTACATCAATCGATAACGTCTTCATAACGTCACTCTCATCCGACTGGGGTAATGACAATCAGTGCGGGATCATTCCCGCTGGCAAGTCCGCCCCCTCCTCGTGCTTGCCCCACAACCACGGCTCAGATTAACGCTTTCTTAAACAATCAAGCAAGAGTGGTCCTTGCAAAATTCCAATGATCAAAATCATCTTGAAGGTCTATGCACAAAAAAACCCCGGCCAACAGGCCGGGGTTGATGATCTCTCAGAAATGAAAGAGCAGAAGTGGCAATTAAGCCTGGGCGACGCGGGCCTTGCCGAAGCGCTTGCGGTCGTTGGCGTCCAGGTAGAACTTGCGCAGACGGATCGACTTCGGCGTCACTTCCATCAGCTCGTCGTCCTGAATCCAGGACAGCGCGCGATCCAGCGTCATGCGGATCGGCGGGGTCAGCTTGACGGCTTCGTCCTTGCCGGCAGAGCGGATGTTGGTCAGCTGCTTGCCCTTGAGAACGTTGACTTCCAGATCGTTGTCGCGCGAGTGAATGCCGACGATCATGCCTGCATAAACCTTTTCGCCTGGCTCGATAATCATCGGGCCGCGATCTTCAAGGTTGAACATGGCGTAGGCCACGGCTTCACCGGACTGGTTGGACAACAGAACGCCATTGTTACGGCCGGAGATTTCACCCTTGAACGGCTGGTAGTTGTGGAACAGGCGGTTCATGATCGCCGTACCACGGGTATCCGTCAGCAGTTCCGACTGGTAGCCGATCAGGCCACGGGTGGGCGCATAGAACACCAGACGAACGCGATTGCCGCCGGAAGGCCGCAGCTCGGTCATTTCAGCCTTACGCTCGGACATTTTCTGCACGACAACGCCGGAATGCTCTTCATCGACGTCGATGACGACTTCTTCGATCGGCTCCATCAGGGTGCCGTTCTCGTCCTTGTGCATCACGACGCGCGGACGTGACACAGCCAGTTCGAAGCCTTCACGACGCATGGTTTCGATCAGAACGGCCAGCTGCAATTCGCCACGGCCAGACACGAAGAACGAATCCTTGCCTTCCGATTCTTCAATCTTCAGGGCAACATTGCCTTCGGCTTCCTTGAACAGACGGTCACGGATAACGCGGCTCGTGACCTTGTCACCTTCGGTGCCAGCCAGCGGGCTGTCGTTGACGAGGAAGGACATGGTGACGGTCGGCGGATCGATCGGCTGGGCTTCCAGCGCTTCGGTCACGGACGGATCGCAGAATGTATCGGCAACCGTACCCTTGGACAGACCGGCAATCGCCACGATGTCACCGGCATGGGCTTCATCAATCGCGGTGCGCTCGATACCACGGAACGCGAGGATCTTGGAAATACGACCGGTTTCGATGATCTTGCCGTCCTGGCTCAGAACCTTGACCGACTGGTTCGGCTTGATCGAGCCGGAATGGATACGACCGGTGATGACGCGGCCGAGGAAGGGGTTGGCTTCCAGCAGCGTGCCGATCATGCGGAACGCACCGTCTTCGTCGCCAACGCTCGGCTCAGGAACGTGCTGCAAAACCAGGTCCAGCAACGGGGCGAGGCCCTGATCCTTCGGGCCTTCAGGGGCGATATTCATCCAGCCATCACGACCGGAACCGTAGAGGATCGGGAAGTCGAGCTGCTCGTCGGTGGCGTCGAGGCTGGCGAACAGGTCGAAGACTTCGTTGATGACTTCTTCATGGCGGCCATCGGGACGGTCAATCTTGTTGATCGCAACGATTGGACGAAGACCAACCTTAAGCGCCTTGCCGACCACGAATTTGGTCTGCGGCATCGGGCCTTCCGAGGAGTCGACGAGAACGATAGCGCCGTCCACCATCGACAGGATACGCTCGACTTCGCCGCCGAAGTCGGCGTGGCCGGGGGTATCGACGATGTTGACGCGAACGCCCTTCCATTCAACCGAGGTTGCCTTGGCGAGAATGGTGATGCCGCGCTCTTTTTCCAGATCGTTGCTGTCCATGACGCGCTCTGCAACGCGCTGGTTTTCGCGGAACGAACCGGACTGTTTCAGAAGTTCGTCAACGAGGGTAGTTTTCCCATGGTCAACGTGCGCGATGATCGCGATATTGCGAATCTTCATGATTAGGATCTCTGATGGCTCTGGCGCGAAGTCCATGCCGGTGCCGTTGATGAAACCAAAGACCGCGCCTGTTACTTTGGGGCGCTCATACCCTGTTTTTTGCATTTGCGAAAGAGGCAAAGCGTCTTGATGACGCTCTGCCGCATTTTCACCGCAGAATCAGGCGCTGCGCACCGGATCGAGCACGACCTTGTAAAGCTCATTATCGTCCCGGTCCATCAGCCGCACGCTGAGCTGTTCGCTCACGCCATCGACATCGACGATGCCGAAGAACTGAAGCCCTGCTGACGGCGGCAGGTTCTGGCCCTGCTCCGCCGTCGGTGCCTTGACGAATTTCAGCTCCGGCCCGAAGGTCATGTCCAGATCACTGGGCCCGAACGTGCCTGCATGCAGAGGACCGGAGACAAACTCCCAGAACGGGTCAAAATCCTGGAAAGCCGCCTTGTCAGGATTGTAGTAATGGGCAGCGGTATAATGCACATCCGCTGTCAGCCAGACGGTGTTGCGGATGCCTGTCATCTTCATATGCCGCAGCAGTTCGGCAATTTCCAGCTCACGGCCACGCGGCTCGCCATTATGGCCCTGGGCCACGGCTTCCGTGCCTTTCTTGTTGAGAAAGTCGTCCCAGACGATCAGGCCCAAAGGCATGTCGGCGGCGATGATTTTCCAGGTTGCCTTGGAATTGGTCAGCTCCCGCTTCAGCCAGGCCACTTGCTCGGCCCCGAGGATGCGCGATTCCGGCGTCTGGACCGTTTCCATGCCGTCGTGATTGGAACCACGATAGCTACGCATATCGAGGAAAAACACATCGACCAGCGGACCGTGGGAAATCTTGCGATAAACCCGGCCCGGCTCGGCAGGCGTGTAGCGGATCGGCGTCATTTCATGGAAGGCACGGGCGGCACGCGCCGACAGAAGAGCGATGGATTTTTCGCTATAGCGGCTGTCGGCTGTCAAATCCTTGCCTGAGGACCAGTTGTTCAGAACTTCGTGATCGTCCCACTGGTAATGGGTCGGACAAATAGCCGACAGCTCCAGCACGTTCTTGTCCATCATATTGTATTTCCACTGGCCGCGATATTCGTCCAGCGTTTCTGCCACCTTGCGCTTTTCATCGGTGACCACGACATTTTTCCATTTGGTGCCGTCCTTCAGATCGACCTCTTCCTTGAGGGGACCATCGGCATAGATGGTGTCGCCGGAATGCAGAAAGAAATCCGGCTGATGCTTGGCCATCGTGGCATAGGTCTTCATGCCGGTTTCATCGATGCCCCAGCCCTGGCCCACCGTGTCACCCGACCAGACGAAGCGGACATCACGCCGGGAAGCGGGCGCTGTGCGGAACCGGCCGATGATCGGTTCCGAGACACTGTTGATATGGGAAAGATCAGCCGCCGTGAACCGATAGAAAATCTCCTGATCGGACGGGAGGTCCGCCAAAAGCCGCTTCACCGCATAGTCACTATCCGGCAGCGCATTGAGGGCAGGCAACCGCACCGGATTGGCAAAGCTTTCGGTGGTGGAATATTCCATCATGATCCGCGAAGGGCGGTCTACCCGCGTCCAGATCATCCCGGAATTCAGATCGACATCGCCGGATTGGACACCGTGGGTGAAAACGGGGCGGTCCGCCGCCCGGGCATAAAACGGGAGCGCCAGACCGGACCCGGCAGCAAGCCCGGCAGCACTGGTGCCGAGCAGAAACGAACGGCGGCTCAGCGCCTTGAAGGATGTGGACATCAAACCTCTCCTTGGAAAAACGACGCCGGTTGCATAGAACCGACGTCGGAGCCAAACAGAGAGACATGTCAGGCGCTTAACCGCGCCGTGACAGTTTCGTTAAATTTCCTGCAACAGCAGCCAAAGGGCTTATGCCGCAAGCCCGCGCTTCTTCAACATCGCTTCCGGGCTCGGCAACCGGCCACGGAAAGCCTTGTAGGTTTCTTCCGGGTCCACTGCACCGCCAATGGCGTAGATATTGTCCTTCAGGCGCTCTGCCATATCAGGGTCGAAGGCATTGCCGGTTTCCTCGAAAGCCTCGAAGGCATCGGCATCCAGCACTTCCGACCACATGTAGGAATAATAGCCAGCCGAATAGCCATCGCCGGAAAACACATGTTGGAAATGCGGTGTGGCATGGCGCATGACGATGGAGGACGGCATGCCGATATTTTGGAGAATCTCGGCCTGCACCGCCATCGGATCGGCCACTCGATCCTCCCGGGTGTGAAACGCCATATCGACCAGCGCCGAAGAGGTGAATTCGACCGTATCGAACCCGGCATTGAAGGTTTGCGCTGCCAGAACCTTATCGAGCAAGGCCTGTGGCATGGCCTCACCGGTCTGGTAATGCACGGCATAGGTTTTCAGGATATCCGGCACCGTCAGCCAATGTTCATAGAGCTGCGAGGGCAGTTCGACAAAGTCACGCGACACCGCCGTGCCCGATACTGACGGGTAAGTGACATCAGACAGCATCCCATGCAGGGCATGACCGAATTCATGAAATAGCGTGCGGGCATCGTCCAGCGACAGCAGCGCTGGCTTGCCTTCGGCAGGCTTGGCGAAATTGCAGACATTGTAAATGATCGGCAATTCGCCCTGCGCACCGTTCTTCAGCGGCAGCTTGTGCTGCGACTGGAAGGAGCTCATCCAAGCACCGGAGCGCTTCGAGGACCGGGCGAAATAATCGCCAAGGAACAGCGCCTTCACTGTCCCATCCGCCTCGCGGATTTCAAATACCCGCACATCGGGGTGATAGCCCTTCACGTCCTTCAGCGGCACGGCAGTGATGCCGAACAGCTTTTGCGCCACGGCAAAGCAGGCTTCGATGATTTTTTCCAGTTGCAGATAAGGCTTCAGTTCAGCTTCCGAAAAATTGAACCGCTCGGAGCGCAGCTTCTCGGCATAAAAACGCCAATCCCAGGGCGCAACCGCGTGATTCTTACCGTCCTTGGCAATCAACTCCGCCAATTCCTGCTCTTCGATGGCGGCTTGGGCGACGGCGCGTTCCCAGACCTGCATCAGCAGGCCGTTGACCGCTTCCGGGGTCTTGGCCATGGTATTGTCGAGCTTCAGGGCGGCAAAATTCTTGTAGCCCAATAGCTTGGCCTTTTCCGCCCGAAGCGCCAGGGTTTCGGTAACGATGGCGCGGTTGTCACGTTCACCACCGTTTTCACCACGCGCCACCCAGGCCTTGAAGGCTGTTTCGCGCAGGTCCCGCCGCTCGGAAAAGGTCAGGAAGGGGACGATGACCGAGCGCGACAGCGTCACGGCATAGGATTCCCCCTTGCCACGGGCTTGCGCGGCAGAGGCCATCGCATCCTTCAGAAAATCGGGAATGCCCGCCAGCTCGTCATCGCTGGTCAGCGGCAATGCCCAATCGGTCTCATCGCCCAGCACATTCTGGCCGAAATTGGCACCGAGGCTGGCCAGCCGCTCATTGATCGCCGCCAACCGCTCCTGTTCGGGCTTGGCGAGCTTGGCACCAGCCTTGACGAAGCCTTTCCAGTGCCGCTCCAGCACCCGGGTCTGCTCCAGCGTCAGGCCCAGGCTGTCGCGCTTTTCCCATAAGGCATCGACGCGGGCAAACAGTGCGGCATTCATGCTGATCTTTGAATAGTGGCGCGACATTTTCGGCGCGATCTCGCGCTCCAGCGCCTGGATAACCTGATTGGTATCGGCACCGGCCTTGTTCCAGAACAGCGCCGAGACCCGCGACAGGCCGTCCCCGGCTATCTCCAGCGCAACGATGGTGTTGTCGAATGTCGGCTCCGACGGATAATGGGCGATGGTGTCGATATCAGCGTCGTGTTCAGCCAGCGCCATGTCGAAAGCCGGGACAAAATCCTCATCGCCGATGGCGGTGAAATTCGGCAGGCCATGCGGCCCATTCCATTCGGTGACGGTGGCAAAGGCACCGTTGGGGCCAAGATTACGGTCTGGAAATGTCATCACGAAGCAATCCTTCTCATCAATGACAAAGATATAGGCGATCACTCCCGCTATTGTCACCCCTATGCCCACCTATGTAACCCCTCTGTTGCGCGGATGGGGGCATCAGGGGAAACTCCGATGGCAATGACCAGCGACCGCCCGAACAATTTTCCATTTCAATTGCGCCCCGGCTGGCTTAGCAATGACCCATGCCCGTTGAATATGCCCCCGCCCCATGACGAGATCATCCACCCCGCCGTCCCGGATGAGCGAGAACCGCACCTCCCTGCTTGGTGCGCTGTTGACCATGATCGGGCCGCTGTCCATGGCGATCTACACGCCCGCCATGCCGCAAATGGTCCATGCCTTTTCCACCACGGATGCGGCCATCAAGCTCAGCCTGTCACTCTATTTTGCGGGTTTTGCCTGCGCGCAATTGCTGTCCGGCCCGTGTTCGGATGCGTTCGGACGACGCCATGCAACGCTGGGCTTTCTGGGCATCTACCTCCTCGGCAGCCTGGCCGCCGCCTTTGCGCCCTCTGTCGAGTTCCTGCTGGCCGGGCGCATCATTCAGGGCATCGGCGCATCCGTCGGGGTCACGGTGTCGCGCGCCATGGTCCGCGACCAGTTCGTCGGGGAGCAGGCGTCTCGGATCATCAATATGATCGGCATTATGCTGGCCATCGGACCGGCCATGGGGCCGACCGTCGGTGGGCTGGCACTTGTCGCCTTCGGCTGGCAATCGGTGTTTCTGCTGATGGTCGGGTTTGGGGCGATCAGTATCGTCACGGTCGCTATGCTAATGGCGGAAACGGCGGTGCCGGACCGGCAGATGATCCGCCCGGCACGGCTCATCGCCTCTTACGCAACCTTGATTGCCGACCGGCGGGTGCTATGCTCGGCCCTGGTTCTGGGCGGCTGTGTCGGCGCACTTTATGCGCAATCGACCATGCTGCCTTTCGTCCTGATCAACAAGGTCGGGTTGTCGCCAGCGCAATTCGGTCTTGGCATGTTGATGCAAACCGGCTCCTATTTCGCCGGTTCAGTGGCGCTGCGGCTGGTATCAAAGCATTTGGTGCCCGGTCAGGCGCTACGCTTCGGGCTGGCGCTGGCTGGCTGCGGTGGATTGCTGATCTTTTTGTCCACCCATCTGCTGACCCCGACTTATCTGTCCATCATGGGACCGGTCGCCGTCTGCTCTTTCGGCATGGCCTTCGTCATTCCCGACATCTCCACCGCAGGTCTGTTGCCACATCCAAAACTGGCAGGGTCGGCGGCGGCCCTGATGGGGTTCGTGCAGATGAGCTGCGGTTTCCTGGGCGGCCTTGCCGCTTCCTGGCTCGGCGATCCGCTGACAGCCTTCGGCACCATCATTCCCCTGATGGAATGGATGGCGATTGTCGCCTATGTCGGCTTCCTTCGTGCCTGGAAACAGGTCCAATAAAAAACCGCCGCCAGTCTCCCGGCGACGGTTTCAAATCTTTCAAATCCTATGATGACTTGCCGAGATTGCGCTTGGCCAGCGTGCGCAGACGGAGCGCATTGAGCTTAATGAAGCCCGCTGCATCCTTCTGATCATAGGCGCCCTGGTCGTCTTCGAAGGTGACGAGCTGGTCGGAATAGAGCGACTTTGGCGATTCGCGACCGATGACCATGACATTGCCCTTGTAGAGCTTCAGCGTCACTTCGCCTTCGACATGTTCCTGGCTCTTGTCGATCATCGCCTGCAACATTTCCCGCTCCGGCGAGAACCAGAAACCGTAATAGATCAGCTCAGCATAGCGCGGCATCAGCTCATCCTTGAGATGAGCAGCGCCACGATCCAGCGTGATCGATTCGATGGCGCGGTGGGCCGTCAACAGGATGGTGCCGCCAGGGGTCTCGTAAACACCACGGCTCTTCATGCCGACGAAGCGGTTTTCAACCAGGTCCAGACGGCCAATGCCGTTGTCACGGCCATAGGTGTTGAGTTCGGCCAGCAGCGTCGCCGGGCTCATCCGCACGCCGTTGATCGACACGGCATCGCCCTTTTCAAAGCCAACCTTGATAGTGGTCGCCTTGTCGGGAGCAGCTTCCGGCGAAATCGTGCGCATATGCACATATTCCGGCGCTTCCTGGGACGGGTCTTCCAGAACCTTGCCCTCGGAAGAGGAATGCAACAGGTTGGCATCGACGGAGAACGGCGCTTCGCCCTTCTTGTCCTTGGCGACCGGGATCTGGTTTGCTTCAGCAAAGGCCAGCAAATCGGTGCGGCTCTTGAAAGCCCAATCGCGCCAAGGGGCGATGATCTTGATATCAGGGTTTAGCGCGTAGGCCGAAAGCTCGAAGCGAACCTGGTCATTGCCCTTGCCGGTCGCGCCATGGGCAATGGCGTCGGCGCCGGTCTTCTTGGCAATCTCGATCAGATGCTTGGAAATCAGCGGACGGGCAATCGAAGTGCCGAGCAGGTAGACGCCTTCATAGACGGCATTGGCGCGGAACATCGGGAAGACGAAATCGCGGACGAACTCTTCGCGGACATCCTCGATGAAGATTTCCTTGATGCCCAGCATTTCCGCTTTCTTGCGGGCCGGTTCCAGTTCTTCGCCCTGGCCGAGATCGGCGGTGAATGTCACGACTTCAGCACCGAGTTCGGTCTGGAGCCATTTCAGGATGATCGAGGTATCGAGACCGCCGGAATAGGCGAGAACGACCTTTTTGACGTCTTTCGGAAGTACCATGAGTGCGAAGTCCGTGTGTCTGGGCGAGGCCACTGAACCGGGCCTCCTCGGGTTGGAGGCACTTTTAGCCGGATTGGCGCGCCATGCAAGGGTGAAGCCACCGGACATTCTCGATGCGGGTAGAGGAAAGGCAGGAGGCAGATCAAAAAACCGGGCGTGATTTGACTTGGAGGCCCTCTGTCCCATATGCCGAATGTCGTGAATGCGACAATTCCACGGGCAGATTCAAGCATTTCAGCCAGGAATTGCATAGAAACGATAGAATTGGAAAGGTTCATGCTCTTCCAGCATGGGCCTTTTCCGAGCCATCAAAGGAGCAAGACATGACCGACATTCAATCGGTAATTGCCAAGGGCAAGGTCGCGGTCGTCACCGGGGCAGCCTCCGGCATCGGCCTTGCCGCCGCCAAGGCTTTCGCCAGCCAGGGCATGTGCGTGGTGCTCGCCGATCTCGGCGGAGACGCGCTTGCCCATGCGCGCAGCGAAGTCGCCACAGTCTCGGAAAATCCGGAGAGCGATATCGTCGCCATCGAGACAGACGTCAGCAAGCTGGATGAACTGGAAGCCCTGGAGCGCGCCGTGCTCCAACGCTTCGGGCGTGTCCACCTGCTGATGAACAATGCCGGCATCCAGCCGGGCAGCAGCCTGTTCGGGCCACAGGTCAACTGGGACAATGTGTTTGCTGTCAACCTGATGGGCGTCATCCATGGCACCAGGGTATTCGGGCCTGATATGATCGCCCACAGGGACCCGGCCATCATCATCAATACCGGCTCCAAGCAGGGCATCACCACCCCGCCGGGCGATCCCGCCTATAATGTTGCCAAGGCCGGGGTCAAAGCGTTCACCGAGGCCTTGCAGCATGAACTGCGCAACACGCCGGACTGTAATGTCAGCGCCCATCTGCTGATCCCCGGCTTCGTCTTCACCGGTCTGACTGCTGGCGAGCGGACAACAAAACCTGACGCGGCCTGGACCCCGGAACAGACGGTGGATTTCATGCTGGACAGCCTCAAACGCGGCGATTTCTACATTCTCTGCCCTGACAACGATGTGCAACGGGCCGTGGATGAAAAGCGTATCGCCTGGGCTGCCGGTGACATCATCGAAAACCGTCCACCGCTGTCGCGCTGGCACCCGGATTACGACGAAGCATTCAAGGCACATCTGAAAGGCTGAATGGCCTTTATATGTTAAGCGTCAGGCTGTGACAGTTGGCTCTCGACATCTGCCACGGCCTGGCTAAATTTACGAGAATTCGATTTAAATTTCTCGTTATGCGTGTATAAATATCTCCATTCTTATGGAGGTGTTTCATGACAATTTTTTACGCCTGGGTTAATCCCGCATTTTTCGAAGGCAATCCTCTCGATCACACCTGGGTCACGACCTATGACAACAGGGTTACCCCCTATGCGACAATCGATGCAGTGACACAGGCCGGACAAACCTATTGGTATTGCTGGGGTGATTTTCACGCCACCGGCTCCACCGATGATTATCCAAACGGCCTGCTTGCCCAGCAGGACGGCAACACCGCCGTTGCCAGCTGCCTTGTCGAACCCAATGTCGAGGGATCGCTTTCCAATTCGCCCCCGAACGGAACCATTCTGGTCTATGGTGTGAATGGCGTTTGCCATCAGATTGCCAACCAAGTGCTGTATGCAACGAAAACGGCAACGACAGCGCCTTTGACGGTCAAGGGCGCAGCCGGATATGCCTTGAGTACCTTTCTCTATGGTACCTATGGCACCCGCAAGGCCGCATGGGCAAAGAAGATCGCCACCTGCACAGCGGGTGAGACCAGCGGAGCGATCCGGGAAGAGGATGCGATGAGCGACCTGCCAGACGATTTTCTCGACCATGCCCGCCAGACACTCGGCGACCAGCCCGAAAAGCTGCAAAAACTGCTGGACTTGCGAGACACGGTCGCATCTTACATGGCAATGGACCTGCCAGGCACGGCAGCGCCTTCGATTGAGCTGATCAATGCGCGTAACCAGCATATGCTGGATCAGGCCGCGGACCTTCTCGGAGCTGTGGACTTTGAAAAGGTCTTCGGTATTCATCCCGAAAAACGGGTGAAACTGGTCCATCCATCACAGCTGGAACCCACCAGAGAGCAAAAATAAGCCTCGCATCCGCTTGCTGAAAAGGGATCGCGGATCGTAACATGGCCCGCGATACTTTTTCATATGCCATGCGAGATAGTCATGACCTTCATTCCGGGCCTACCGACCCTTCTAGCCTTCACAGCCGCCTGCCTGTTGCTGGCCGCGACGCCGGGGCCGGACATGACACTCTCCATCAGCCGGGCGCTGCGCGATGGCAAGGCGGCGGGTCTTGCCGTGCTGCTCGGCACCAATCTCGGGATTGCGGTCCATACGATGCTGGTGGCTTTCGGGGTCTCCGCCCTGATCGTTGCTTCGCCAACGGCCTTTCTGATCCTAAAAAGCGGTGGGGCTGCTTATCTGGCCTGGCTCGCCTTTCAGGCGATCCGCCACGGCTCAAAATTCGTCGCCACGCCTGAAGCGGGCGCAAAGGGTAGCGTGAAGGCGGCTTTTCTCAACGGGATCTGGGTCAATCTGCTCAACCCCAAGGTTATCATTTTCTTCATGACCTTCCTGCCGCAATTCGTCACCGCCCATGACCCTGATGTCACAGGCAAGCTGCTGTTCCTCGGTTTCTGGTTCATGCTGGTGTCGCTACCCGTCACGGTCGCCATCGTGCTGGCCGCCGACAAGCTGGCTGGCTGGCTGCAACAAAACCCGAAAGTGCTGAGGGGAATGGATTACACCTTTGCAGGCGTGTTTTCAGTCTTCGCCGCCAAGATCCTGATGACCCAAGCGCGATAAGCCAGATCAATGAACGTGTTTGCGCGATTTTTCAGCGTCAATACGATCCTTGCGGGTGATGAAGAGCATGAAAAAGCCGATCATCAGGCCACCGATGGGCATGATCAACATTGTCAGAAATTGCTCTGTGCTCATGGCTTCAGACCTTTCAATATCTTCCGCGCTAACAAATGTAATGCCACAGACGCTAAAATGCAAATGGAACACACAAGAGCGAGATTTCCGTTCGGACCATGGCCGCTATTGACTGTCGAGATGACAGGCGCAAAACCTCCAACGGCAAAAATCGCGATGGCAACGCCATTGATATAGGTTGCCGTTAGCTTGGTTCGTTCATTGCGAACGGCAATTTCCATCAATCGTCCTCGCCTTAATCATCCTCGCCATGGCCAACGATCATCATCGCCTCATAGGCCAGACGCTCGGTCTTGCGCATCCGTTCCGATTCCGACTTCAACTGTCCGCAGGCCGCCAGAATATCGCGGCCGCGCGGGGTGCGGATCGGTGAGGCATAGCCTGCCGAATTGATGAAATCGGCAAATTTCATGATCTGGTCCCAGTCAGAACACTGGTAATTGGTGCCCGGCCAGGGATTGAAGGGAATGAGATTGATCTTGGACGGAATGCCCTTCAACAGCTGAATCAGGCCCTTGGCATCCTCAAGACTGTCGTTCACATCCTTCAGCATCACATATTCAAAGGTAATGCGCCGGGCATTGGACAGGCCCGGATAATTGCGACAGGCTTCAATCAGGTCTTTCAGCGGATATTTCTTGTTGATCGGCACCAGAAGGTCGCGCAATTCGTCGCGCACCGCATGCAGCGAAATCGCCAGCATCACGCCGATTTCATCGCCGGTGCGGTAGATTTCCGGCACGACGCCGGAGGTCGAAAGCGTGATGCGGCGCTTGGAAAGCGACAACCCATCGCCATCCGAGGCAATCAGCAGCGCCTTTTTCACTTCCTCGAAATTATAAAGCGGCTCGCCCATGCCCATCATCACCATATTGGTGATCTTGCGGCCCTCATTCGGCACCATCGCGCCGACAGGCGCATCGCGGTCGGGAAAATCGCCCAGCCGGTCGCGGGCCAGCAACAGTTGCGACAGCACTTCTTCCGCCGTCAGGTTGCGCACCAGCTTTTGCGTACCGGTGTGACAGAAGGTGCAGGTCAGCGTGCAGCCCACCTGGCTGGAAACGCAGAGCGTCCCCCGGCCCTCTTCCGGAATATAGACGCATTCCACCTCCACCGGACGCCCGGCACCGCGCGGCGGATAGCGCAGCAACCACTTGCGGGTGCCGTCATTGGAGACCTGTTCCTCAACGATTTCAGGCCGGGCAATGGTGAAATGCGCCTTGAGCTTCTCGCGCATGTCCTTGGCGACATTGGTCATCTGGTCGAAATCGGAGACGCCGCGCACATAGATCCAGTTCCACAACTGGGCGACGCGCATCCGCACCTGCTTGTCGGCCACGCCGATCTCGCGCAGCATCTCGCCCATTTCCTCACGGGTCTGGCCGATCAGGGTCGGCTTGGTAGCGCCTGTCATGGCGGCGGGCCGCGCCTGGGGCGTCCGCTCAATGATAATTTCCGTGGCAGCCATCGCTTAACCTCATCAAAACCAAGTGATCGACAGCCTAGCAGCCATAAAATGACGCGGGCCTTCGCACTCTATTTTTCAACTTTGCTGTGTGCAAGAAATCGATAACGCCCCATCATCAGCAGACAACGGCGCGGCAGCCTTCAAGACCGCATTTGCCGGGCCTTTATCATCAAAATGCCGCGACGTCATCCCAAAACGCAAAAAGGCCGGGAGACCCGGCCTTCGTCGCATCATGAAGCAAATATTATTTGCACTTTTCAATGCGTTTCAAGGCATCGGAAATACCCTGAAGCGAATAGGCGTAATTGGTTGGCGTGCCACGACCGGAAACGGCCTGGACGCTCATGGTCTTGCCGACCTTCATCGCGGCGACCAAAGCTGGCTCTTCCGCGGCGTTTTCCACCCAGGCAGCACTGTCTTTGGTAAACATCGTAAAGCTCTTGGCGTCGATCTTCACCGTCACCTTGGAACCGGTCTTCAGCGTGTAGCCCATCATCGCCTGCGGCTCGTAGGAAATGTTCTGGCCGGGACGCTGCGAGACGATGAAGAAAATATCGCCGTGATTGACAGAGGGCGGTTCCTTCGTGGTCGGCACCGACAGCACATAGCAGACCGTGCTATTGCCGGACTTGTAGGAATAAGCACCCCAAGCCTTGAACTGCTCGATCCGCGTCGGGCTTGGCGATTGCGCTGCGGCCACATCGGCGAATGCCAGCATGATTGCGACTGCGGTTGCGATTCTTTTTACAAACATTTTCTTCCTGCCGCTTTTTCGTCGGACGCCAAGACAAACAGTCTCGTGTCCAGCCTCGAAACCTCATTCAATTTGACTTAATTTTGGTTACCAAACCGTCAACGAGACACGAAATGCACAGCTTATAGCCGACAAATCCATGCTTCCAGTCAGTCCTTTTCCGAAAATGGTACAGATTGAAGGCACCGGCAGATCAACCGGCCCTCTGGTAGAACACAAGGAATCAGGCAGGAATTGGACTATGGCGCAAGAGACTGGCGCCATAGTTGAAAATGTCGCAATCAGCCCCGCTCAGCCTGCCCATGTGGTGCGCTTTTTTCCCCACCTTGCACCGGATCGCCGTCATCGGCCAAGACGGCATCGGCTGCATCGTAATGACGTTCCTTGATATGGCCGTTGATCATCGCCAGCGCAGTCGTCAGCACGGCAATGTCGTCGGTAAAGCCGACAAAGGCCAGCATGTCGGGAATGGCATCAAACGGCAGGACGAAATAGCCAAGCGCCGCCAGCAGGATGCCCCGCACCCTAAGCGGCGTCTGCCGATCCGTCGCGCAGTAGAAAGCGGCAATCACATCCCGGGAAAACGGGATGTGACGAATGGCTTTGCGCATCTTCGGCCAGAAGGTGCGGCTCAGCTTTTGCTCCTGCTTTTGCTGTTCGGCTTCATCGCCCGGCAGAAGAATTTCACCAATCTTCACATCGTCCAGTTTCGCCTCGCCCATGACCTTCCTCTTTCTCACTCTCCAACGTGGGGTGTGGACCCTGATATGGGAATGGCGAGTGTTTCTGTCAAACGCGCCGCTTTGCGACCTGGTCCATGGCAGCTGCCAGCTTCAGATCATGCCCGGTCAATCCACCGACATCATGGGTGGTCAACCGCACATCGACACGCCTGTAAACATTGAACCATTCCGGATGATGGCCCATTTTTTCAGCAATGATGGCGCATTCCGTCATGAAGCCGAAGGCTTGCGCAAAATCGTCGAAGGAAAATTCCTTGGTGATCGCGTCGCCCTGTTCAGACAGGCTCCACCCATCCAGATCGCGCAGAGCGCCGGGAATCGCCTCCGGCGCAAGTCGTTCATATCGCATGATCAATTCCAATCTGACCGCCGCAGCATATCACTCGCCGACATGGCGAGGAGCGCTCATCAGACAAGCCATTCGAGCGCAAAAAGTTCCTTTGACGTCCGTTTTCAGATTGGGCTTATCCGTTCAGCGAATGCTCGGCATGTTCTGAAAAACTGACCTCTGAGCGCTCTTCATAGAGGGGGAAGATTTCCTCCTTCAGATAAGGGCCACCCCCCACCGATTCCTTGGAGGACATCAGCACGAATCTTGGAACGAAAAAGGGCGCGGTCTGGAAATTACCGCGCCCTGATAAATAATGAACAACGTCATCCAGTCTCGATGACTTCAGCCGCGCCAGTGTCACATGCGGCATAAACTTTCGGGGGTCGGGTGGCAGCCCCACTCGTTGGCAGATCCGCTCGATTTCGCCCTGGAGCGCCGTCATCTGCGGATGCGGTGTAACACCTGCCCAGATGGAATGCGGTTTTTTCGACCCGAAGGACCCGATGCCGTTCAGACTGAGCTGGAATTCCGGCCGGTCGATGCGATCCAGCCTATCGACGATCTCATCGGCGGTGCGCCCGTCGATATCGCCTATGAACCGAAGGGTGATATGGTAATTTTCCACATCGATCCATCGGGCTCCCGGAAGCCCGCCGCGCAGCAAAGACAGGCTCAAGGCCACGTTGCGCGGAATTTCGAGGGCAGTGAACAATCTCGGCATGGAGAGCTCCCCGAATCTTTTGCAGATGCTAACAACGAATCATGCTTGCAAAGGGTAAGCAAGTCGTTAATTCACCTTATCCTCCAAACCTTTCGCGAAACTCTGGACGGCGGGCAGCATATGCTCGACCATCACCCCCACGCCCTTGGCGTTGGGATGCATGCCATCGCCCAGTTTCAACGTGGCATCAGTCACGACGCCCTCAAGGATAAAGGGATAAAGCGGAATTTTATATTTTTCAGCCAGACGCTGATAGATCGGATTAAACCTCTTGGCATAATCCGCCCCCATATTGGGCGGCGCAATCATCCCCACCAGCAGCACGCCAATCTTGCGGGCCTGCAATTTTTCGATGATCGCCGCCAGGTTTTTTTCACTCTCTTCCGGCGCAATACCGCGCAGCGCATCGTTGGCGCCAAGTTCCAGGATAACGCCCTGCGTTCCATCCGGCACCGACCAGTCAACCCGCGCCAGCCCGCCTTCCGTGGTATCGCCGGACACGCCTGCATTGCCGATACTGACATTCATGCCCTTGTCATGCAGGGCTTTTTCCAGCTGGCTCGTCAAGGCCTCGTCGCCCTGAAGCTGATAGCCGGCCATCAGGCTGTCACCAAGCCCGATCAATTGCACTTGCGCTTCCGCCACCGGCGTATCCCCCGTTGCATCCTCCGGCATGGACTGGTCCGCGGGAGGCTGATCAGGCATGGACTGTTCCGCTGGCTGGCCTTGCGGAGCCTGTTCCTGAGCGACGCTCGGCAGGGCAAAACTACCGCCTGCGAGCAGGCTAGCCACCACTATGACGGCGAATTGAAGGGGGACAGGTTTAAAACCCATGATGGCTTTCCTAAATTCGCGTAGACGATCATGATGCCCGACCGGACATCGCCAAGGCGTTAAAGCCCTTGAACCTCATATAGGACGAAAACCGCGTGAGACAAACCATCATTCAGCTCAGAAAAGCCGATCTCACCCTTGGCAATGCCGCCGCCTCGGTCCACGTCCTCAGGGGTATGGACCTGGATATTTCAGAAGGCGAATCAATCGGCATCGTCGGCCCCTCCGGTTCGGGCAAATCGACGCTGCTGATGGTGCTGGCCGGGCTGGAACGGCTGGACAGCGGCGAAATCCACATCAACGGCACCGCGCTGCATGGCTTGAGTGAAGATGCGCTGGCCGATTTTCGCGGCCGCAATATCGGCATCGTCTTTCAGTCTTTCCACCTGATCGCCAATATGACGGCGCTGGAAAATGTCGCCGTGCCGCTGGAACTGGCCAATATCAAAAATCCTTTCGACATTGCCGCCCGGGAATTGCGCGCCGTCGGCCTAGGCGAGCGGCTCAGCCATTATCCCGGCCAATTGTCCGGTGGCGAACAGCAACGGGTCGCCATTGCCCGCGCCCTTGCCCCCTCACCCGCCGTGGTGATTGCCGATGAGCCAACTGGAAACCTGGATGGCGCAACCGGACGCCAGATTGCCGACCTGCTGTTTGCCAAACAGGCCGAGCGCAAGACCACGCTGGTTCTTGTCACCCACGATACCGCGCTGGCCGGTCGCTGCTCAAGACAGGTCCGGGTCCGCTCAGGCCAGATCGAACCGGATGACAAGGCTGGCAAGACGCTCGCGGACGAGACCGTTTCGGCATGAGCGGATTTTTGCAACGTCTCAGAACCGCCTTGCGTCTCAGCGCCCGCGAAATGCGCGGCGGGTTTGGCGGATTTTATATTTTCCTGGCCTGCATTGCCCTCGGCACGGCAGCGATTGCCGCCGTCAATTCCGTCTCCACATCGATTACCCGGTCCATCGCCAGCCAGGGGCAATCGCTTTTGGGCGGCGACATCCGGTTTGAGCTGAACAACCGGGAGGCCAATGTGGCGGAGAGTGCCTTCCTAAAGGGGCTCGGCACCGTCTCTACCTCCACCGGCCTGCGCTCCATGGCCCGATTGCCGGATGGGTCCGATCAGTCTCTGGCGGAAATCAAGGCTGTCGATAGTGCCTATCCGCTCTATGGTACTTTCGTCTCCACGCCGGACCAGCCCTTGGCTGACCTATTGACAAAAACCGGTGACGCTTATGGCGCAGTGGCAGCCCCTTTGTTGCTCGATCGGCTGGGGATAAAGATCGGCGATAGCCTGCTGGTCGGCTCCGTCCGGCTGGTGATCACCGGCACCATCACCACCGAGCCGGATGCCATTTCCGAAGGCTTCGGCTTTGCGCCGCGCATCATCACCAGCCGCGAAGCGCTTACCGCCTCCGGCTTGATCCAGACCGGTAGCCTTGTAGAACAGGTCTACAAACTCAAGCTGAACCCTGGCAGTCCGTCGCTCGCGGCCATTCAGGATCAGGCCAAGCAGCAATTTCCCGATGCGGGCTGGTCGATCCGCACCAGCGACCGGGCAGCCCCCAATCTGACCGAAAATATCACCCGGTTTTCGCAATTCCTGACACTTGTCGGGCTGACGGCGTTGATCGTTGGCGGTGTCGGCGTCGCCAATGCGGTGCGCGCCTTTCTCGACAGTAAACGCAGCGTCATTGCCACGCTGAAATGCCTGGGCGCACCGGCTTCCGTCGTCGTCATGGTCTATCTGTTCCAGATCCTGATGGTCGCCAGCATCGGCATTGCGCTGGGCCTTGCCATTGGTGCCATCGCCCCCTGGATTGCCAGCTATTATCTCGCGCAATTCCTGCCGATCCAGGCGGATTTCGCCATTTACCCACGCTCGCTGCTGCTGGCCCTGCTGTTTGGTGGGCTGACCACGCTGGCTTTTGCCGTCATGCCGCTCGGCCACGCGCGGCAAGTGCCAACCACGGCGCTGTTTCGCGAGCAAGGCTTCGAGACCCGCCGCCTGCCCTCCTGGCCTTACGTGCTGGTGGCGGGGCTGGCGATCCTCGCCCTTGCCGCACTAGCGATCCTGACCGCCTATGACCGGCGTCTGGCGATATTCTTCCTGATTGCCATGGCCGCCAGCTTCGTGGTGCTGCGGCTGGTCGCTTACGGTGTCGCAGCCCTTGCCCGGAAAAGCCCTCGGCTTCCCTCGCCTGCGCTGCGGCTGGCGGTCGGCAATATCCATCGGCCCGGGGCGCTGACGCCCTCGGTCATTCTGTCGCTTGGCCTTGGCTTAGCACTTCTGGTGACACTGTCGATGATCGACGGCAATCTGCGGCGCAATCTCACGGGTGCGCTCTCTGAAAAAGCCCCGAATTTCTTCTTTGTCGATATCCAGCGCGACCAGCTCGACAGTTTCCGCCAGATCATTGCCCGCGAGGCACCGCAGGGACAGGTTGTTGAAGTGCCGATGTTGCGCGGACGAATCACCGCTTTCAATGGTCAGGACGTTGCCAAGATGAACGTGCCGCCGCAGGGCCGATGGGTCCTGCGCGGCGACCGGGGTATTACCTATGCCACCGACTTGCCGAAAAATGCCACAGTGACGGAGGGGCAATGGTGGACACCGGATTACAAGGGTGAACCGCTGGTGTCTTTCTCAGCCCAAGAAGCCGGCGAACTGGGCCTGAAGCTGGGTGATACAGTAACGGTCAATGTGCTGGGCCGCACCATCACCGCGAAAATCGCCAATTTCCGCAAGGTGGATT
Organism: Allorhizobium ampelinum S4; assembly: GCF_000016285.1. Taxonomy (NCBI): domain Bacteria; kingdom Pseudomonadati; phylum Pseudomonadota; class Alphaproteobacteria; order Hyphomicrobiales; family Rhizobiaceae; genus Gillisella; species Gillisella ampelina. Next base: position 3,521,709 of record NC_011989.1, read on the forward strand.
GGCAATCCCTGTCGATCAATTTTGTCATGGTGTTTTCGCCCAATACCTTTGCCGGTGCACCCCATGCCTGGATCGCCACCCTGACCGAGCCATCGGCCAGCCCGCAGCAGGAGGCCAGCATCCTGCGCGCTGTCACCAAGGCCTATCCCACGATTACCAGCGTCCGGGTGAAGGATGCGCTGGACATGGTCAATTCGCTGGTTGGCCAGTTGGCCGTCGCCATCCGGGCCGCCGCCGCCATCGCCCTGATTTCCTCCGTTCTGGTGCTGTCGGGTGCGCTTGCGGCAGGCAATCGGGGTCGCACCCATGATGCGGTGGTGCTGAAAACGCTTGGGGCGACCCGCCCGATGCTGATCCGCGCCTTTACCTACGAATATCTGCTGCTTGGCCTTGCCACGGCGATTTTCGCGCTGCTGGCCGGAAGCGTTGCGGGTTGGTATGTGGTCAGCCAGATCATGAAACTGCCCGCCAGCTTCCTTCCCGGGGTCGCCGTTTCCACCGTCGCGCTGGCGCTGGTGACGACGATCGGCATCGGTCTTGCCGGAACATGGCGGGTTCTGGGGCAGAAGGCAGCGCCGGTTCTGCGGGAACTCTGACAGGGATGCGGCCTTGGCCGTTAACCGAACTGGATGACCAGAGGCCACATTACCGAGGTTTAACGCAAAAGCCCTTGTTCTATAGCGTTATTGCTCCCATATTGACGCTACGCATGCTGGAGCCCCGCAGCGGCGCTTGGGACACTGTCCCGCACCGTGAACAATCCGGGGCTTAATGAGAGGAAACCATGTCTGATTTTCGCAATTATCAGGCGCGTACTGGGGTAGGTTCGGCCGAGATGATCGACCAGGGCCTGCGCAGCTACATGCTGAAGGTCTATAACCTGATGGGTCTTGGACTGGCGATTACCGGCGTTGCGGCTTACGTGATCGCCATGCTTGCCACCACGACCGACACATCCCAGGCTGTCGGACAATTCGGCAACGGCATCATGCTGACCAGCCTTGGCGCTGCCATTTACGGTAGCCCGCTGAAATGGGTGATCATGCTGGCTCCTATCGGCCTGGTATTTTTCCTGAGCTTCAAGATCCAGTCGATGAGCGTATCTGCGGCCCGCACCACCTTCCTGGTCTATGCAGGTCTGGTGGGTCTGTCGCTGTCGTCCATCCTGCTGATCTATACCGGCCAGAGCGTGGTACAGACCTTCTTCGTCACGGCTGCATCGTTCGGCGCCCTGTCGCTCTATGGTTACACCACCAAGCGTAGCCTGAGCGCGATGGGTTCGTTCCTGATCATGGGCCTGTTCGGTCTGATCATCGCTTCGCTGGTCAACATCTTCCTTCAGTCTTCGGCGCTGGCCTTTGCTGTTTCGGCTATCGGTGTTGTGATCTTCGCAGGCCTGACCGCCTACGACACGCAGAAGATCAAGGAAATGTATTTCGAGCAGGATGGTGCCGATACGGCTGGCCGCAAGGCTATCCTGGGTGCGCTGACCCTTTACCTCGACTTCATCAACCTGTTCCTGTTCATGCTTCGCTTCATGGGCGACCGTCGTTAACCCGGAACAGCGCAACAGGATAACATCGGGGCGGCCTTCGGGTCGCCCTTTTTCATGCGCCGTCTTGCCGTAAGCGTCTGGCTATGCAAGACGAAATCTACACTGTTTCTCAGCGTAGAAAGTCCTATGCCCGTGCAAATCCGCGCAGCCACTCCAGCCGACATCCCCCACATCACCGAGATTTATAGGCATGCCATTCTAACCGGAAAGGCCAGCTATGAAATCACGCCACCCGACGAAGCCGAGATGGCGCACCGGATGGAAACGATCACCTCTCAGTTCTATCCCTATATCGTCGCTGAGGATGATGATGGCAGTCTGCTCGGCTATGCCTATGCCTCGGCCTTTCGCACTCGGCCCGCCTATCGCTGGCTGGTGGAGGATTCGATTTATCTGGCAGAGGCAGCCCAAGGCAAGGGGATCGGCAAGGCGCTGCTGACCGATCTGGTGGCGCAATGCACAGCACTGGGTTTCCGGCAGATGATCGCGGTAATCGGCGGCGCTAATCCCGCATCAATCGGCGTCCATCGCAGCCTAGGCTTTACCCATGCGGGTGGTATCAACGGCTCCGGCTTCAAGCACGGAACCTGGCTCGACACCGTTTTCATGCAGCGCGCGCTCGGCGAGGGCAACCAAACCCTGCCCGACGAAAAATCCTATCCTGGAAGCCTGTTCAAAGCATAAGGATGCTCTATTCGACCAGTTTTAAAACCTTGTCGAACACTTTCAGCACCTGGCGCAGGTCATGGCCACGCTTCAAGATCATTCCGTGGGTATTGACCACCGAAAAGGCCCCCTGCTTTGCCGCAAGCTTCGGATTTTTCTCGATCCGATACAAAGGCATCTCACCGGAGCGCTTGAATACGGAAAACACCGCCTTGTCTTTCAGGTGGTCGAGCGCGTAATCGCGCCACTCCCCTTCCCCAACCATTCGGCCATAGACCCATAGGATCGCATCCAATTCCGTACGATGAAAAGTGACCGGTAACGGATCAAGATTCTGCTTGTAATCCCTAAGATCCACCACGGGAGCAGGTCTGTTGCCCGGGCGCTGGCCAGTTTCAGGAGTGACGGGCGGGACTTCGCGAGGTAAATCCGGCTGATCGGTCATTGGGGCTCCTTCGTGCTTTTCATGACAAGCCGGTGACAGTTTGCCTGACAGGCATCAAATTGCAAGAGCGTAACTGCGTAAGCGGTTTGCGCCAAAAAGCTCAACCTGTACCATTTCGGAAGGTTTTTTTCCTTCGCCGTATTTCGGTCAAAACAGCGCCCCAATTGCAGACGAGATTGCACCGTCTTCAGTTGACGCGTCAGCGTCAAGGGTCCGGTCTGGCGCATTGACCCCTTACCCCCAGCCCCCCAATGTTCCCGGCCGGACCCGCTGAAGACATAATATTGTATGTGAGACCTGTGGGCGCGCCATGCGCAGACTGTTTGCCAATCAGGGATTGAGCTGCTTAGCACTCTCATTTCCTGCGGATTGAGCCATCACCATCGCTGCGCCGACGATACGGCCGGGCTCTCCATTTTGCGTCGAAGACTGAAGCAAGACTGCAAATCCATCACAATCATTGCTGCGCAGAACCTTGGATGGCAGGGTCAGTTTCAAACTATCGCCATGCCACATGCCGACAGATTGAATGTCGCTGACGCTGTTCCAATAGGTCATGCGCTGGCCCTTGTTTTCACCCTTCAGGACCTCGACATCTTTTCGACGCTTGAAATAGACGACGATCACATCAGCGCGGCCTTGGCCATTGCCGATTGACACAGACAGTGCGTCGCCTTGAATGGCCGCGTCAACCTTGACTGACAATCCATTGCCGCTGGCCCGCAGCCCATCCAGTTTTCCCGAAAGCGTCGCCGCATCGGTACCCTTCATCTGCATCGTGCCATTGACCACAGCCTGGGGCGTATAGACACCGCTTCTGCCGAAGCTTCGTGCATAAGCATATTGGCGGGCAGTATTGCCAGGGGACCCGAGCGTATCGGTCCAACCACGGTAGTTCCAGTAATCGACATGGTAGGCCAATGCGATCACATCAGGTTGTTTGGCGAGCGCTTCAAAGGCACGGTCGGCGGGTGGGCATGACACACAGCCCTGCGACGTAAAAAGCTCGACAACCCCCTTCGGCGAACGCACGTCCTCAGCCTTGACGACTGAGGCACCCGCCAAGCACATCATCAGGCCCATAAGGAGGCCTTTTCCAGGGATTGCCGTAACCTTCATCGAAACCATCGATACTGCCCCATTCTTCAACCCTCCCCTTTATTCAACCCTTAAAGCCCGGCCACAATAGCGCGGCATCGCGCCGATGATCGCAGTCTAAGCGTCTCTAGCCGCCAATCCGATACTGCTCGGACCTGCCCCCCTTTGCAGCCGGTCCTTGCAGCCAGCCCGGCTTACGCTGTCCATACTGCATAAACATGTCAAAGCAATTTAAACCGGTCACATGAACCTGGTCTTAAGCCCCGCCACATCACCGATCTGTCTGCTCATGGTCGAGAGGATAAACAGGACCCGCTTCAACACCAAGTCACGTTGGGGTGAGGGCAACCTTGAAGCGAAGAGAAAACAAAAAAGCCGCCGGCATTTGCGCCGGCGGCTGGTATTTTCAATAGGAATTGACCGAATTAAGCGGCCAGATCGCGCAGAACGGTCTGCAAGATGCCACCGTTATTCACGTAGGTCACTTCGTCAAGCGTATCGATGCGGCAGATCAGCGGCAGATCCTTTACCGTGCCATCGGCATAGGTGATCTTGGCGATCTTCTTCTCGCGTGGCTTGATCTCGCCTTCGAGGCCTTCGATCGTCACGGTCTCGTCGCCCTTCAGGTTGAGGCTGGCCCAGGTGGTGCCGTCCTCGAAGCAGAAAGGTACAATGCCCATGCCGACCAGGTTGGAGCGGTGGATACGCTCGAACGACTGGGCGATCACGGCGCGCACGCCGAGCAGGTTGGTGCCCTTGGCAGCCCAGTCACGCGACGAGCCGTTGCCGTATTCGACGCCTGCAAAGATCACCAGGGGAACGCCCTCGGCCTTGTACTGCATGGCCGCATCGTAAATCGACATCTCTTCCTTGGACGGATAATGGATGGTGTAGCCACCTTCCTTGCCGTTCGGGCCGAGCATGTGGTTGCGGATACGGATATTGGCGAAGGTACCGCGCATCATCACTTCGTGATTGCCGCGACGGGTGCCGTACTGGTTGAAGTCAGCCACGCCAACGCCATGGTCCAGCAGATAAGCGCCAGCAGGCGACGCCGCCTTGATGGAGCCAGCCGGCGAGATATGGTCGGTGGTGATCTTGTCGCCGAACAGACCCAATACGCGAGCATTGGTGATGTTCTTGAGACCGGAGCCGCTCTTGCCCATGCCCACGAAGTAAGGCGGGTTCTGCACATAGGTGGAGTTGTCGTCCCAGGCATAGGTCTGGCCAGCCGGAATCTGAACGGCCTGCCAGTTTTCATCGCCCTTGAACACGTCGGCATATTTGCTTTCATACAGCTCGCGGGTGACGTATTTCAGGATGAATTCCTGGATTTCCTTCGAGGTTGGCCAGATGTCCCGGAGGAAAACCGGATTGCCGTCCTGATCTTCGCCCAAAGGCTCCGTGGTCAGGTCCTTCTGGACTGAACCGGCCAGCGCATAAGCCACAACCAGCGGCGGAGAGGCCAGATAGTTGGCCTGAACGTCCGGCGAGATACGGCCTTCAAAGTTACGGTTGCCCGACAACACGCCAGCGGTGATCAGGCCCTTGTCGTTGATGGTCTTGGAGATCGGCGCTGGCAGCGGGCCAGAGTTGCCGATGCAGGTGGTGCAGCCGAAACCAACGAGGTTGAAGCCAAGCGCATCCAGAGACACTTGCAGACCAGACTTGGACAGGTATTCACCAACAACCTGGCTTCCAGGTGCCAGCGAGGTCTTGACCCAAGGCTTGGACTTCAGGCCCTTGGCAACAGCATTGCGGGCCAGAAGGCCAGCGGCAATCAACACGCTCGGGTTGGAGGTGTTGGTGCAGGAGGTGATAGCGGCAATCGCCACATCGCCATGACCGAGGTCGAAGTCAGTGCCTTCAACCGGATAGCGATTGGAAAGCTGGCCGGGCTTCTTATAGTCGCCTTCCAGAGCCGTTGCGAAGTTTGGCGCAATCGTTTCCAAGGCCAGACGGCCTTCCGGACGCTTTGGACCGGCCATCGACGGCACAACGTCGCCGAGATCGAGTTCCAGCGTGTCGGTGAACACCAGTTCGGAACCGTCGCCATCGCGCCACATGCCCTGCGCCTTGGAATAGGCTTCGACCAGTGCAATCCGGTCCTTGGTGCGGCCCGACATGGTGAGGTAGTTGATGGTTTCGCCGTCAACCGGGAAGAAACCGCAGGTCGCGCCGTATTCTGGGCCCATGTTGCCAATGGTGGCGCGGTCGGCCAAAGACATCGAATCCAGACCGGGGCCGAAGAATTCAACGAACTTGGACACAACGCCCTTCTTGCGCAGCATCTGCACAACGGTCAGCACGAGGTCGGTGGCGGTGACGCCTTCCTTGACCTTGCCAGTCAGCTTGAAGCCGATGACTTCAGGCAGAAGCATGGAAACCGGCTGACCAAGCATGGCCGCTTCCGCTTCGATACCGCCCACGCCCCAGCCCAGAACGCCCAGACCATTGATCATGGTGGTGTGGCTGTCTGTGCCAACGCAGGTGTCAGGATAGGCAGTGGTTTCGCCGTCTTCATCCTTGGTCCAAACGGTCTGGCCGAGATATTCAAGGTTGACTTGGTGACAGATGCCAGTGCCCGGAGGAACAACGCGGAAGTTTTTGAACGCCTGCTGGCCCCACTTGAGGAAGCGGTAACGCTCGCCGTTGCGCTCATATTCCAGCTCAACGTTGCGGGCAAAAGCGGTTGGCGTGCCGAATTCGTCAACAATAACCGAGTGGTCGATGACGAGGTCAACGGGAACCAGCGGGTTGATCTTTTCCGGATCGCCACCCAGCGACACCATGGCATCGCGCATGGCGGCCAGATCGACCACGGCGGGAACGCCGGTGAAGTCCTGCATCAGCACGCGGGCAGGGCGATAAGCGATTTCGTTTTCAGCCGTGCCCTTGTCAACGAGCCAGGCGGCGACGTTTTCAATGTCGGCCTTGGTGACGGAGCGGCCATCTTCGTTGCGCAGCAGGTTTTCCAGCAGCACCTTCATGGAATAGGGCAGTTTGGAGACGCCGGTCAGGCCATTGGCCTCGGCCTTGGGGATACTGTAATAGACATAATCCTTGCCATCGACGGAAAGCGTCGACCGGCAATTGAAACTGTCAAGCGATTTGGACACGGATAGAACCCCGCTGATACTGATAGCCAACACATACGTGCGGACGCCTATGCACTACATGCACATCAGGATGCGGGTGCGACCATTTCCGCTGTCCGCCCGTGAAAATCGCTTTACGCAACATTCAAGTTCGGCGCTAGGATGATGGACACGCCGGTCGCTGGCGTGGTTGCAGGTCTTATAGAGAATTTCCAAGAACTGTTCCAGAGTGTAGAAGGCCAAATGGCACAATTTTTTAAAGGCGATAAGCTTTGCTAAACAAAGGGGAAATCACCCGGCTAAATGCCCTGGAACTGGCCGCAAAACGCGGGGAAGATCTGCTGTTTCGCAACGTCTCCTTCACGCTGTCATCTGGCGAAGCGCTGATCCTGACCGGTCGCAACGGATCGGGAAAATCCACCTTGCTGCGGGTCATCGCCGGCTTCATCCGGCCAGAGCGCGGCTCCGTCCTGTTCGAATCACCTGGCACCGAGCCACGACCGCCCCGCGAGGTCAGCCATTATCTCGGCCATCGCAACGGCATGAAGGCGGAACTGACGGTGGCTGAAAATCTGGAATTCTGGAAGGCATTTCTCGGACAGCCCCAAGGCGGCGCGGGTATCTCCATCGAAGAGGCCGCCGATCAGGTCGGGCTGGGCGGCATCACCCACCTGCCCTATGGCTATCTTTCTGCCGGGCAGCAGCGGCGCTTTGCCATGGCCCGGCTGCTGGTCTCCTACCGGCCGATCTGGATTCTCGATGAGCCGACAGCGGCACTGGACGTGAAGGCCGATGAGATGTTTTCAAGCCTGATCCGCGCCCATCTGGCCCAAGGCGGCATGGTGCTGGCCGCCACCCACCAGCCACTGGGCCTGGAAAGCCCGAAACAGTTGGAAATGAAGGGCTTCGACTACGGCGATCTGGAGGATGCGGCGTGATCGCTCTTTTCCTGCGCGACTTGAAACTGTCGGTCAGGGCGGGCGGCGGCGCGCTGATCGGTGTGCTGTTCTTCCTGACTGTGGTTGCCGTCATTCCCTTTGGCGTCGGACCGGATATGAATCTGCTGGCCCGCATCGGCCCGGCCATTGTCTGGATTGGCGCGCTGCTGTCGGCGTTGCTTGGCCTCGACCGGCTATTTCAGGCCGACCGTGATGACGGTTCGCTGGATCTGCTCCTGATGCAGGAGACACCGCTGGTGCTGACCGTTTTCGTAAAGTGTCTCGCCCATTGGACGGCGACCAGCCTGCCGCTGGTGATCGCTTCGCCGCTGCTGGGCCTGTTCATGAATATGAGCGAAATAGCCATCGGGGCGGTGATGTTGACGCTGCTGGTTGGCTCTCCCGCACTCACCTTCATCGGCGCTGCCGGGGCAGCCGTCGCCGTGGCCCTACCGCGCGGTGGATTGCTGGTGTCGATCCTGGTTCTGCCGCTGGCCATTCCGGTGCTGATTTTCGGTGTCAGCGCCTCCTATGCGGCTGTGGAAGACCCGGCCCCTTTTCTGCCGCCCTTTCTGTTTTTATCGGCACTTACTTTATTCTTCGCTGTCATCGGGCCATCGGCAGCCGCATTGGCGCTTAGAAACACAGCGGATTGATCGTTCTTGACCCCCTGCAATTGATTGCGATCAATTGCAGCAACACCATCCTCAGGGTAGAAAGCAGCATGACCGACAATAGCCTTGCTTCGACCAAGCTTACTGCCCGATTAAACGCGCTGGCCAATCCGACCCGGTTTCTGGCACTGGTAGCGCGTGTCCTGCCATGGATGGCGGGAATAACCGTTATTCTGCTGGCCGTTGGCCTGACGCTCGCCTTTACGACAGAGGGCGACTACCAGCAGGGCGATACGGTGCGGATCATGTATATTCATGTGCCCGCCGCCTGGCTGGCAATGATGTGCTATTCGGTCATGGCGATTTCCGCCATCGGCACGCTGGTCTGGCGTCATCCGCTGGCCGATGTCAGCCATCGGGCTGCGGCCCCGTTGGGGGCAGCCTTCACCTTCATCGCGCTGGTCACCGGCTCGCTCTGGGGGCGACCGATGTGGGGAACATGGTGGGCCTGGGGCGATGCCCGCCTGACCTCGGTGTTCATTCTGTTCCTGATGTATCTGGGCCTGATCGCCCTCAACCGGGCCATGGACGATCCGTCGAAATCGGCGCGGATCAGTTCGGTGCTGATCCTGGTCGGCTTCGTCAATATTCCGATCATCAAATTTTCCGTGGAATGGTGGAATACGCTGCACCAGCCTGCCAGCATCATGAAGCTTGGCGGCCCAAGCGTCGATCCGGAGTTTTTGCGGCCACTGCTGATCATGGCCGTGGCCTTCACGCTGCTGTTCTTCACCCTGCATTTGATGGCGATGCGTAACGAGATCTGGCGGCGGCGAATCATGGCCCAGCGCCGTCTTGCCGCCCGGGTCGCCTCGCAGGAGAGCGCATCATGAAATATGCCTTCTATATCGGCACCGCCTATGGCCTCACCGCCGCCGCCATCCTGTTCATGGTCTTCTGGATCTGGCTGGAGGGGCGCGCGCGTCAGAAAGAATTGAAGGCGCTGGAGGCAGCAGGCATCCGCCGTCGCTCCGATCCATCGACAGAAAAGGCGCTCTGATGGCTGAGAACAGGCTGGAAACCGCTGAAAAGCGCGGGCTTTCCCGTTACCTGCTGGCGGCCATTCCGCTTGCGGTTTTTGCGCTGATCGCCGGTACTGCCGGAAAAATGCTCTATGATCAGGATTTCAACGGCAAGAATGTCAGCGATATTCCATCCGCACTGATCGGCACCAAAGCGCCCACCCTGAACCTGCCGCCGCTGGAGGGCTCCAACCTTCCGGCGCTGACCTCTTCCGCCATCACGGGCAAGCTGACACTGGTCAATGTGTTTGCGTCCTGGTGCATACCTTGCCGCGACGAGCATCCGCTGCTGAAACAGCTGAGCAATGACCCCCGCATCCAGATCGTCGCCATCAACTACAAGGACAAGAGCGATAATGCGCTCAGGTTTTTGGGCGAGCTTGGCAATCCCTACAAGGCCATCGGCATCGACCCGAACGGCAAGGCGGCAATTGACTGGGGCGTCTACGGCATTCCGGAAAGCTATCTTGTCGCCCCGGATGGCACGATTGTTTATAAGCGGGTTGGGCCTTTTGATGCGCAGTCGATAGAAAAGGGTCTTTACCCGGCTATCGATAGGGCGCTTGCCGTCAAAGCCATTACAGAGCCGCCTGCCAGGCCTTGATCGCATCCACCGGCCAGACCAGCATGATGACATTTAGTGTCAGATTGTCGCGGATCAGATACCCCGTCAGCAACTCGAAAAATACGGCAACGACAATCGTTAGCCACACCGGCACACGGGCTGCAAACAGGAAGCCGAGCGCCATGAACACGGTATCCATCGCCGAATTCAGGATGCTGTCGCCTTCATAGCCAACCGCCATGGTCGCAGCCCGGTAACGATTGATGATGACGGGTGAATTTTCCAACAATTCCCAGCCCGACTCGATCAAGGTTGCCAGCGTCAGGCGCTGACCGAACGACCCGCGCCGCAGCACCAGCCAGCCGAGACCATAAAACAGGAATCCGTGGATGATATGCGAGGGCGTGTACCAATCCGCCAAATGTTGGGAATTGCCCGGTGTATTCACCCCCGCCTCGAACAGCTTCACATAGCCGCAGGAGCAAATCCAGATCCGGCCCATGAAATGCTCGGCAAAGATCTGCACGGCCAGAATGATGACGGGAACCACCAGCCAGAACGAGGCGGCATGATGGGTTTTCGGCGCTCCCGCTACAGCCTTCACTTGCCGCCCTCTTCCGCCTTATTTTCCAGGGAATGGCGCATGATCAGCGGCATCTGCGCCAGCGTGAAGAGGATGGTGATCGGCATCGTTCCCCAGACCTTGAAATTCACCCAGACATCATTGGTGAAATTGCGCCAGACCACCTCGTTCAACACCGACAGGAACAGGAAGAAAATACCCCATCGCAGGGTCAACTTGCGCCAGCCCTCGTCATCGAGTTGAAAGGCGGCGTTGAAGACATAGCCGAGCAAGGATTTGCCAAACAGTAATCCACCAAGCAGCACCAGGCCGAACAGTGCATTGACGATGGTCGGCTTCATCTTGATGAATGTGTCGTCCTGGAGCCAAATCGACAGCGATCCGAACACCAGCACCACCACGCCGGACACAAAAGGCATGACCGGCAAATGCTTGAAGACGATTTTGGACACGACCAGCGCCACCACGGTGGCGACCATGAACAGCGCCGTCGCAATCAGCAGCGGCCCGCCGATGGCGGTCAGGGCCGGAAAATGCGCCGCCAGCCATTCGCCGCGCAGATTGCCGAAGAAGAACACCAGCAGAGGCCCAAGCTCCAAAGCCAGCTTCAGCAAGGGGTGATGCTGTTCTGCCGCACTTGGTTGCTGGTCTGCGTTTCCTGCTGTCATGGTATCCTGCTTTGCTCTTCGGGCTCAATACGGTGATTAACGTGAAATTGCGTCGAATTTAAAGGTGGGTGCTTTAGCCTGAGGAGCCAAAACCGGCAATGGCGCGGGCAAAATCCTCGGCCTCGAAGGGTTCGAGATCATCCACGCCTTCGCCAACGCCAATGAAATAGACCGGCAATTTGTGCTTGGCGGCGATGGCGACCAGAATACCGCCGCGCGCTGTGCCATCCAGTTTGGTCATGATCAGGCCGTTAACACCGGCGACATTGCGGAAAATTTCCACCTGGTTCATGGCGTTCTGGCCGGTGGTGGCATCCAGCGTCTGCAACACCGTATGCGGCGCATCCGGGTCGAGCTTGGAGAGAACCCGGACGATCTTTTCCAGCTCATCCATCAACTCGGTCTTGTTCTGCAAGCGACCGGCTGTATCGATAATCAGCACGTCGGATTTCTCCGCCTTGGCCTTCTCGAAAGCATCATAGGCCAGCCCCGCAGCATCGGCGCCCAGCTTGGTGCCGATAAAGGTGGAGCCGGTGCGATCCGCCCAGATCTTCAACTGCTCGATGGCGGCGGCGCGAAAGGTATCGCCCGCCGCCAGCATCACTTTCAGCCCGGAGCCGGACAGTTTGGCGGCCAGCTTGCCGATGGTCGTGGTCTTGCCCGTACCGTTGACGCCAACGACGAGAATGACATGCGGCTTGTGATTGAGGTCCAGTGCCAGCGGCTTGGCCACCGGCTTCAACACCTTGACGATTTCGGCCGCCATGATCCGCGTCACGTCCTCGCCGGTCACATCCTTGCCATAGCGCTCGGACGACAGAGTGCCGGTGACACGCATGGCGGTCTCGACGCCGAGATCGGCCTGGATCAGCAGATCTTCCAGCTCTTCCAGCGTCTCTTCGTCCAGCTTGCGCTTGGTGAACAGTGCTGAGATTTGGCCGGTGAGCTGCGAGGAGGTGCGAAACAGCCCGGCTTTCAGGCGCTGGAACCAGCTCTGTTTCACCTCAGGCGTTTCCGGCTCAGGCTCAGGCTCGACCACGGTCGAAAAGCCCCTGGGCAGCGCGATTTCGGTGCCGGGCGCAGCACCTTCCGCCTCGTCGAGTAACTCGTCGAAGGAAGGCGTCGCGTCAGATGCGTGTTCTTGAGCAGCGTCTTCGGCTTCCAGAAGAGAAAGCGGCAAGAGGCTCAGATCATCCGCCGTCACATCGTCTTCATCAGCCTGATCCTCAGTCAGATCATCGGAAGGCCCGCCTGCCGTATCGACCTCCTCGGCCAAAACAGGATCTTCAGCCAGCGGCAATTGCTCCACACGGTCATGTGGCTCGCTCTCGGCGGCAATGGCAGCTTTTTCCTCGGCGGAAAGCCCGGCATCGACACCTGTTTCGCTTGGCTTGTCCTTGCCAAAGGTGAAGACTTTTTTGATGAATCCAAGCGCCATGATGTTCTTTGCTTTTCGACGTTCAGGCCGCAGCGGCGGCTGACTGTTCAATAATCAGGTGACGTCCATTGTGACCGCCGATCACCGCATCCACAAGGGCACCCGGCAGATGGCCCGGAGCGGCCACCAGGGTGAAGTCCTGCGTATGCGCCATTTCGTTGCGCTCCACCAGCAGCTTTTGCTGTGAACCGACCATGTGTTCAAGATGGGCATGATGCAGCTGTTCGGCAACCGCACGAAGGCTGGCCGCACGCGCTTTCACCAGGGCGCGGTCCAGTTGCGGCATCCGGGCGGCCGGTGTACCGGGCCGGGGGCTATAGGGAAACACATGCAGATGGGCGATGCCGATCTCTTGCGCCAACCGGGCAGAATTTGCCGCCATCTCCTCGGTTTCAGTCGGGAACCCGGCAATCATATCAGCACCGAAGCTGAAATCAGGCCGCAGGACGCGGACCTGTGTCGCAAACCCCAAAGCATCCGCCCGTGAATGGCGGCGCTTCATCCGCTTCAGGATCATGTCGTCACCATGCTGCAACGACAGATGCAGATGCGGCATGAAACGCGGCTCTTCGGCGATCAGATCGAGCAAGTGGCGGTCAACCTCGATACTATCGATGGACGACAGCCGCAGGCGCAGAATGTCAGGCACCTGTTTCAACAGCGTCTTTGCCAATAGGCCAAGGCTGGGCTGGCCGGGCAGATCAGCGCCGTAGCTGGTGGCATCCACGCCGGTCAGCACCACCTCGCGGTAGCCGTTTTCCACCAGCTTGCGGGCCTGTTCCACCACGGCCCCCATTGGCACGGAGCGCGAATTGCCGCGTCCATAGGGGATGATACAGAAGGTGCAGCGATGGTCGCAGCCGTTCTGCACCTGAAGGAAACCGCGCACATGGCCGTCAATATGGCTGACCATCTGCGGCGCGGTCTCTGTCACGCTCATGATATCGTTGACCCGCAGCTTTTCCGCCGCAGCCACGCCGAAATCCGGCAAGGCCCGGTAATGTTCGGCCTTCAGCTTTTCCTCATTGCCCAGCACCAGATCCACTTCCGGCATGGCGGCAAAGCCTGCGGCATCGGTCTGGGCGGCGCAGCCGGTGACGATAATCCGCGCTTGCGGGTTTTCACGCCGAGCCCGGCGAATGGCTTGGCGGGCCTGACGCACCGCCTCGCCCGTCACCGCACAGGTATTGACCAGAATGGCCTGATCAAGGCCCGCCTTTTCGGCCTCGGCCTTCATCACTTCCGATTCGTAGGTATTGAGGCGGCAGCCGAAGGTGATGACGTTTATGTCGCTCACGAGACGGAGGCCTCGTGGCCAGCCTGCTGCTCACGCTGCCAGTCGCCGGTCTGCGGATCGAGCTGTCCAGCCCATTCCCATTCTGCCGCACCGGTCATGATCACATGCCCGTCACGCTCGCGCCATTCGATGTCGAGGGCCTGGCGGTTGGGGCTGGAGGCGACGGTGATCGTCACCTTGCGCTCGGCGCGCCCGGTGCGCGCTGCGGAAACGCCCGCAGCACAAGCGGCGGAACCGCAGGCCAGCGTCAGCCCAGCGCCGCGCTCCCAGGTGCGGGTGGTCATCGTGGTCCTGGATGTGACCTGCGCCAAGGTAATATTGGCCTTTTCGGGAAACAGCGGATGGTTTTCGAGCAGCGGCCCGAACCGTTCCAGATCATAGGACATCGGATCGCGGTCCACCCAGAACACCGCATGCGGATTGCCCATCGACATCACGGCAGGCGAATGCAGCACCGGCGCATCAATCGGCCCGATCTGCAATTCGATCCGGCTGGTATCATGAAACTCTTCCGACAGCGGGATGCGGTTCCAGTCGAACACAGGTGAGCCCATATCCACGGACACCGTCCTATCGTCATGCTCGACAGCATTGAGAATACCGGCCAGCGTCTGGAAGGTGAAAGCCTTCAGGCCGGTTTCCGCCGACAGCGCCTGCACCACACAGCGCGTACCGTTGCCACAGGCCTGCGCCAGCGTGCCATCGCAATTGATAATGTCAATATAGGCGAAGGTGCCCGCCAGCTTCGGATCATGGATCGCCATGATCTGGTCGAAATGGGTTTCAGCGTTACCCGCCAGCGCAATAGCTGCCTGCGGCATGACCCGGTCGGCACGGCCGCGCATGTCAACGACCAGGATCTTGTTGCCAAGCCCGTTCATCTTCGCGAATTCGACCCGATTGCCCATAGCCTTCCTGTCCTGCGGTTGTTGAGCGCTATATGGCGCAATTTCACTGGAATTACCAGTGGCAGCGGGGGTCAACCGGCAGGCACATCAAACACCTGGCCAGCCCGCAAAGGCCGGAACCGTTCGGGCGCAATGCCCGCCGCTTCCAACGCGGTGGCCAGATGGTCCACAGGCTCCGTGATCGGCTCGTCGGTCAGTTGGAACGTTCCGAAATGATGGCCAACGGCAAAAGAGGCATTGCAGAGCGTAAAACCCTCCACCGCTTCCTGCGGGTTCTGATGCTGGCCGCGCATGAACCAGCGCGGCTCATAGGCGCCAATTGGCAGGTTAGCCAGCCGGAACCCTCCATATTTCCGGGCCGCAGCCCGGTAATTGATGCCATCGTGAAAGCCGGTATCGCCGATATGGTAGATCTTGCCGGCAGGCGTTTCGAGCACAAAAGCAGCCCACAGCGCCATGCGCCGATCCCTTGCCCCGCGCGCCGACCAGTGATGGCAGGGTTCTGCGGTGACACGGGTATCGGCGCTGACCGCCAGATGCTGACCCCAATCCAGCACGCTGACATGAGCCAGAGGCACGGCACGGCGAATGGTGACATCATTGCCCAATGGCGTGACGAAATGCGGCGCAAATGCGTGATGCAGGCGCGCCAGCGTCTTTCCGTCGAGATGGTCGTAATGATTATGGGTGATCAACACCACATCAATGGGCGGAAGGTCGTTCAGCCGAATTCCCGGAGCGATCGCTCGCTTCGGCCCGGCAAATGCCACCGGGCTGGCCCGGTCGGACCAGACGGGATCGGTCAGAATATTAAGCCCGCCAACTTGGATCAGCATCGAGGCATGGCCGATCATCGTCACCCGCAGATCTTTGCCATCGACACGCGGCAGTGGCCGAGCCTGCCCTTCCGGCAACTCGACCTGCTTGGGCCAGCGAGCACGCTGCCCATTGAGCTTCCAGCGCATCACGGAGTTAAAGCCGAAGGGCGCGATACCGCCAGGATTGAAAAAACGGGTTCCATCGAAATGATCGGAAACGGGACCGCGATAATAGGGATTTTTTGTCATGACATCTTCAATTGTTAAAATCGATGACTTCCCAGAAAGTCACGATCACCTAGATATGGATTACAACCGTTTTTTGGCAAATAGGACATATGGATGTATTTGATAAAAATAACCGTACTGATTACGTCCTGGGCTTTTGTTTTTGCCCCGCCGACATGGGCGCAAAATATCCCCGCCCCCATTCACGGCGTGACCTTTGAAGAATGGGCAGCCGCCAACGCCCGTATCGCCAACAATATGGACAAAAGCGAGGTTGAGAACATACTGGGCGTGACCGAAACGCAATTTCAGGAGGTCGATGCTGGCTTTACCAAGGCATGGAAAGAATCGCCCGACCCGCAACGCGAATTCTCCCGTCTCTATGGCGAGGCATTTGCCAATCCCAACAGCGGTCGATTTGCCAAGGCCCCGATGCAGGTGGCACAGAAAGGCAAGCTGGCGACCTTTGAAGACTATGCGAGAGTTCAAGGCCACCTGCAAGCGGCTGTCAAATTCGGCATCGACCCACAGAAGGTTCTCGAGGAACACGGCCTTACCGTCTACGAATTCTCGCAGGAAGCCGGACAATGGGTTCAAAAGCTCGCAACCCAGGCAAAAGCCGGTGGAGATGGCCAGTCGATCATGCAGTGGCACGACAGGCTGGCCTTCTATGAAGAACAATACAGCAAGGGTTATGCAAAACCGTGAGGCATACCCTCGCGAAACCCTCATCCGCACTGCTCAAGGCAAAGCATTCTTGACTCCTGCGGCATTTTGCTGTTTACCACTCCCAAATCTGCGACGAGACATGACTCCGAGCCGCCGACCGGGACCCGTAAAGGTATAAAGAGTTCCCGGAGGTCAACACCCGACAGCGCGATGCGCCCTCGGGTGATTTTTGGCTTTGCGTCTTGTTTTCGGCACAGGAAAACCCGAGGTTTGGGGCAACCCAACCCATGAGGATGATGCGATGTTTGAGAACCTGCAGGACCGCCTTGGCTCCATCTTGAATGGACTGACCGGCCGTGGCGCGTTGTCGGAAGCCGATGTTTCCGCCGCCCTGCGGGAGGTTCGCCGCGCCCTGCTGGAAGCCGACGTCGCCTTGGAAGTGGTGCGCAGCTTTACCGACAAGGTGCGGGAAAAGGCGGTTGGTGCCGCCGTTCTGAAAGCCATCAAGCCCGGCCAGATGGTCGTCAAGATCGTCCATGACGAATTGGTCGACATGCTGGGCGCAGAAGGCGTCTCCATCGACCTGCACGCACCGGCCCCGGTTGTCATCATGATGGTCGGCCTCCAAGGCTCGGGCAAGACCACGACGACCGGCAAGATCGCCAAGCGGTTGACCGACCGCGATCGCAAAAAGGTCCTGATGGCCTCGCTGGACACCCGCCGTCCCGCCGCCCAGGAACAATTGCGGCAATTGGGCGTGCAGACCGGCGTCGATACGCTGCCGATCATTGTAGGCCAGTCGCCGACCGATATTGCCAGCCGCGCCGTGCAGGCGGCCAAGCTCGGCGGCCATGACGTCGTCATCCTCGATACCGCAGGCCGTACGCATATCGACGAGCCCTTGATGGTCGAAATGGCCGACATCAAGAAGAATGCCAAGCCGCACGAAATTCTGCTGGTTGCCGATGCGCTGACCGGTCAGGACGCCGTCAATCTCGCCCGCAATTTCGATGAGCGCGTCGGCATTACCGGCCTGGTCCTGACCCGTATGGACGGCGATGGCCGTGGCGGCGCGGCCCTGTCCATGCGCGCCGTCACCGGCAAGCCGATCAAGCTGATCGGCGTCGGCGAAAAGATGACGGAACTGGACGAGTTCCATCCGCGCCGGATTGCCGACCGCATTCTCGGCATGGGCGATATCGTTTCGCTGGTCGAAAAGGCCGCTGAAAATATTGACGCCGAAAAGGCCGCCGCCATGGCCGCCAAGATGGCCAAGGGCAAGTTCGATCTCGACGACCTCGCCGACCAGCTGCGCCAGATGCAGAAAATGGGCGGCATGGGCGGCATTATGGGCCTGATGCCCGGCATGGCCGGAATGAAGGACAAGATGGCCGCCTCAGGCATGGACGACAAGATGTTCGGTCGCCAGATCGCCATCATCTCGTCGATGACCAAGGCCGAGCGCACCAATCCCGACATTCTCAAGCATTCCCGCAAGAAGCGCATTGCCAAGGGCTCCGGCACCGATGCGTCCGAGATCAACAAGCTTTTGAAAATGCACCGCCAGATGGCCGACATGATGAAAATGATGGGCGGCAAGAAGGGCGGCGGCATGATGAAGCAGCTGATGGGCGGTCTGGCCGGCAAAATGGGCATGGGTGGAATGGGCGGGATGGGCGGGATGGGTGGCATGCCGGATCTCAGCTCCATGGACCCCAAGCAGCTGGAAGCGCTGGCACGCCAGGCTGAAGCCGCCGGTATCAAGCCGCCTCCGGGCCTGGGTGGTAGCATGGGTGGCGGGCTTCCCGGCCTGGGTGGTGGAAAATTGCCTGGACTTGGTGGAGGCTTTCCCGGCCTTCCCGGTCTCCCAAAGAAGAAGTGAGGATAGCTGCCGATGTCCCTTCCCGTGTTTGATACCGCCATCAGACAGGAACTTGCCGGTTACCGCCAGTCGATTGACAATATCGACGCGGCACTGGTGCATATGCTGGCCGAACGCTTCCGCTGCACACAGGCAGTCGGCGTGCTGAAAGCCAAATACGACCTTCCAGCCGCCGATCCAGCGCGGGAGGAATACCAGATTGAACGTTTGCGGCAGCTTGCCAAGGACGCCCAACTCGACCCGGATTTTGCCGAGACTTTCCTGAATTTCATCATCAAGGAAGTTATCCGGCATCATGAAGCCATTGCGGCTGAACATAGCAGTCAAACGGAACAGACCGCCTGACGGCGGCCTCAACAACAGACCGGACGCCACAGACCGCGCCGGTTAAAAACCAAGGAGTATACCCATGTCCCTCAAGATTCGTCTCGCCCGTGGCGGTTCCAAGAAGCGTCCTTACTACCAGATCGTCATCGCCGACGCCCGCAGCCCGCGCGATGGCCGTTTCCTGGAAAAGGTTGGTTCCTGGAACCCGATGCTCGGCAAGGACAATGAAAAGCGCGTTGAACTGAACGCCGACCGTATCAAGGAATGGATTGCCAAGGGCGCACAGCCGACCGACCGCGTTCTGAAGTTCCTCGCAGAAGCTGGCCTGGCTGAACGCGCTGCACGCAGCAACCCTGAAAAGGCAAAGCCCGGCAAGCGCGCTGTCGAGCGTCTGGCTGAAAAGAAGCAGAAGGCTGATGCCCTGGCTGCTGCAACTGCCGAAGCCGCTGAATAATCGGTTTGAAATGATTTGACCGACGGGCGGCATGGTTTCATGTCGCCCGTTTGTCGTTTATTCTTCCTCCGCGTCTACCCATTTTCAAACAGCCCCCGACTGTCGCCAAGGACCTTCATCCGCCATGACCAAGCTTGAAAATCCCGTGCTGATGGCCGTTATCGGTGCCGCCCAGGGCCTCCGTGGCGAAGTGCGGGTGAAGTCCTTCACCGCCGATCCGATGGCGCTTGGCGATTACGGCAAACTGCATGCCGGAGATGGCCGGGTCTTTGAGGTGCTGGATATTCGTGAGGCGAAAACCGTTGTCGTGGTGCGCTTTCGCGGCGTCAATGACCGCAATGCCGCCGAAGCCTTGAACGGGCTGGAACTGTTTATCGAGCGCAGTGCGCTGCCCGATGAAGAACTTGATGATGACGAATTCTACTATGCCGACCTGGAGGGTCTGGCGGTGGTGGATGCTGAAGGCAATAGCTACGGCACCGTGACGGCGGTATTCGATTTCGGCGCAGGCGATCTGCTGGAAGTAAAAGGACCGGGCAAGCGCCCCGTTCTTGTGCCATTTTCCGAGGCCGCCGTGCTGCAAATCGATCTGGAGGAAGGCAAGCTGTTGATCGACCCGGAAGCAGCAGGCCTGAAGGACGACGGGAGCGAGGAACCGTTCAGCGCCGATGGCAAGCCGAAGAGCGGCGGCCGCTGATATGACCTTTCAGGCAACTGTGCTGACGCTCTACCCGGAGATGTTTCCCGGGCATCTCGGCGTGTCGCTGGCAGGCCGAGCGCTGGAGCGCGGCCAATGGGCCATGGAGGCGGTGCAGATCCGCGATTTTGCCAGTGACAAGCACCGTAGCGTTGATGATACGCCCGCCGGTGGTGGGGCAGGCATGGTGCTGAAGCCGGATGTGCTGGCCAAAGCCATAGACAGTCTGGGAAACGATGACCGCCCCCGCCTGCTGATGAGCCCACGGGGCAGGCCGCTCACCCAGAAACGGGTCCGCGAAATCGCTGGCGGTAGCGGCGTGGTGATCGTCTGCGGACGATTTGAGGGTGTCGACCAGCGGGTCATTGAGGCCCGCAATCTGGAGGAAGTCTCCATCGGCGATTATATTCTCTCAGGCGGAGAGCCAGCGGCCCTGACGCTTCTGGATGCCGTGGTGCGTATCATCCCAGGCGTGATGGGCAATGACCTGTCCGGCCTGCATGAAAGCTTCGAGGGCGGATTGCTGGAACATCCGCATTATACCCGCCCGCAAGTCTTCGAGGGACGCGAGATCCCGGCGGTGCTGACCTCGGGCAATCACGGTGCCATCGAGGCCTGGCGCCAGGAGCAATCTGAGACACTGACCCGCGAGCGGCGACCCGATTTGCTTTCTCAGCCCTCAGCAAATCAACCCCAGGCCAATCAGCCTTTAAAAAAGTAATAGATCGCCAGCGACAGGCCAGCGGCGATCACCAGCCAGCGCAGCAATGTCTGCGGCGCACGTTTGGCCATGTGCACGCCAGCATAGCCACCCAATGCCGCCGCAGGCAGCATAATGCCCGCATGCAGCCACGACACTGCGCCAGCCGTTGCAAACACCAGGATGGCAATCGCGGCGATGACAATAGCCAGCAGGTTTTTCAGCGCATTCAGGTGGTGGTAATCGCCGCCGCTGGCAAATTGCAGCGAGGCCAGCATCATGATGCCCATGCCCGCCCCGAAAAATCCGCCATAGATAGAGGTGATGCCCTGCAACAGCAATCCGAGCAGGTTGGCGGGGTGCTGCTGATCAGCCTTGCGCCTCAGCCGGGGACCAAGCGCAAACACCAGCGTTGCCATCAGCAACAGCCAAGGCACCAGGCGGCTAAAGGTGGGATTGGAGAGGGAAATCAGGATCAGCGCGCCGACCAGCGAACCAACGGCTGAGATGAACGACAGCAGCGCAGCACTTTTCCAATGGGCAGCGATTTCACGCCGATAGGCGAGCGTCGAGGTGATATAGCCGGGAAACTGGATGATGGAGGAGGTCGCATTGGCCGTGACCGATGGCAGGCCCGCCAAAGTCAGCACCCCGAAGGTCAGAAACGTGCCGCCACCGGCAATGGCATTGACCACCGCCGAGAAAAACCCGGCGACAAACATCAGACTGATGATTTCGATTGACATGAATTGCTCCCCCCGCGCCGTTATTGCAAGAGGCTGCGGCCCGCGCAAGCCGATCACCCGAGCAAAATTCTTGGGAGCAAGGGATGACAAGCCGGACCGATTGGTATAAGGGCAGGCGCAGAAACGGGTGTAATCCCGTCGACGAGACTGAAAAGACCGAAAACAAAGAACTGCGAAACCGCTCCCGCCGCAAGGCGTCATCCCGAGGCTTTGGACCCAAGGACGAATGATGAGCGCTCTGGCTGTTTCAGAAGAACTTGAAAAGGTTAAACCGATGAACATCATTCAGCAGCTGGAAGCCGAACAGGCCGCCACGATCGAAGCCAAGCGCACCCTGCCGGAATTTTCTCCTGGCGATACGCTGCGCGTCAACGTCCGCGTCACGGAAGGCAACCGTACCCGCGTACAGGCCTATGAAGGCGTTTGCATTGCCCGCTCCGGCGGCAGCATCAACGAAAGCTTCACCGTTCGCAAGATTTCCTACGGCGAAGGCGTCGAGCGCGTTTTCCCGGTCTATTCGCCGCTGGTCGAAAGCGTCGAAGTGGTCCGTCGCGGTAAGGTCCGTCGCGCCAAGCTTTACTACCTGCGCGACCGTCGCGGCAAATCCGCTCGTATCGTTGAAAACACCGGCACCCGCGCCCGCAAGCTGAACGACTCCGAGCGTGCAGCACTTGCCGAGGAAAAGGCACGCCTGGAAGCCGAAAAAGTTGCAGCAGCACAGGCTCTCGCCGCTGAAAAGGCCGCAGCAGAAGCCGCTGAAAAGGCTGCCGCCGCTGAAGCCGAAGCTGCAAAGGCTGCCGAAGGTTCGGCTGAATAAGTCTGGCATAGTCTTTCTGAAAAAGGCGGTCTTCGGGCCGCCTTTTTTGTTGCCATCCGCTCATTCAACACATTGGCAACACAGGGGCAGCACAGGAATAACCCTGCGGCCACGCGACGCAGGGCCGTTGCCAGATAATGATCTTGAAACATTGCGGTCTCCCGCTTACTGCTGATCAGGCTGTGGCGGTTCGGCAAGCACCGGCACGATCAAGGGAAAGCGGATGCGCGCAAGGCGGATGACATGGCAAATGGCGGTGCACGTCTGGTGCATGATCGCTGTTGTCGCGATTGGCTTTGCCCATAAAGCCCCTCAGGCTTTTGCAACACCGCAAATCCCAACGGAATTTGCCGCCTATACCCTCCCGGATGGTTCGCTACCGGTCCTGTGCATCTCCAGCCAAACCTCCTTTGCGCCTGAAGATCACGGCAAAGCCCACGGGCATCTATCCCAAAGCGGCTGCGAAGCCTGCCGTATCGGCGCCTCCATCCTGCTGCCCATGCCTGCGGATACGATTGGCGTGGCGGCCCGAGCCAGCCTTGAAACGGCAAGTCCGCCTGTTCAAGCACCGGTTATCGCCCGGCTCTTTCCCCCCAATAGCGCGCCCCGCGCCCCACCCCTTGGCTAACATCTGATCCGGCCATGCTTCTGTTGCGCCCTGCCTCTCTTGCAGCACGGCGAGGAACGCATGGCCATCACCGGCAGCAGGGTTTGGTCAACAGGGTTTTTCCTTCGACTGACGCTCAGCTCCATCAGATTTCATGCCTATGGCCCTGCGGGCTTTGCCGGATCACATGCGTTTGCAGGTCCGCCCGTTGCATGTCCAGCAACCCAAGCCATCAGGCATCCTTCCAAGGTTTCAACCATGTCCACCATCACATCCCTGCCGGTCGAAAAGCCGGTAGCAGCCTCGACCCGAGGATTTTATTTTGCCGCCTGGCGCTGGCATTTCTATGCAGGGCTCTATGTCGCCCCTTTCCTGATTGTGCTGGCCGTGACCGGGCTGATCATGATGTGGAGCGCCACCCTGGTCGGACGCGACGGAGAAAAGGCTTTCACCGTCACCCCCACATCTGCCCAGACGCTTGTGTCGCAACAGGCAGATGCCGCACTGTCCGCCATTCCGGGAGGGGTTATCGCTCAATATATCGCGCCAGCCACACCAGAAAGTGTGGCGGTTTTCCGGGTTAACCGGGGCCAAGAGTCGATGATGGTCGCCATCAATCCTTATGACGCGCAAGTGCTGGGTCAATGGAGCCGCCGCACCGCGCTCTACGACCTGGCCGAAAGCATTCACGGCGACCTGCTGATTGGCACACTCGGCGACAGGCTGATCGAAATCGCCGCCGGGTTCGGCGTGGTGCTGATCATCACCGGGCTTTACATGTGGTGGCCGCGTCAAGGCGAGAGCTATTTGCGACTGCTCATTCCAAGCTTTGCCGAAAAGGGTCGCCAGCTGTGGAAATCCCTGCACCGCACCATAGGCTTTTACGCCTCGATCCTGCTTCTGGTCTTTCTGGTCTCGGGTTTGAGTTGGGCAGGCATCTGGGGGGAAAAATTCACTCAGGCCTGGAGCACCTTCCCGATTGGCAAATGGAGCGATGCTCCATTATCCGATGCGACCCATGCCACCATGAACCATGGCAGTATCAAGGATGTTCCCTGGACGCTGGAACAGGCCCCCATGCCGATGTCCGGCTCCGCCGCCGGTCATGCCGGCCTGCCGGGTGGACAGACGGTGACGCTGGACAATGTCATCGCCTTTGCCCGCGCCATCGGCTTCGATCACCGCTTCCAGCTGAATTTCCCCAAGGACGAAACCGGCGTCTGGAGTATTTCGCGCGATACGATGAGCAATGACAGCACCAACCCGCTGTTGGACCGCACCGTGCATATCGACCGCTATAGCGGCAAGGTGCTGGCCGATATCAAATATGAAAACTATGGTCTGGCTGGCAAGGCCATGGCCGTGGGCGTTTCCTTTCACATGGGTACGATTGGCCTGTGGAATCTGGCACTGGTCACCGTTTACTGTCTGGCGGTGATTTTCCTCAGCGTCAGCGGCATCGTTATGTGGTGGATACGCCGTCCGAAAGGCGCGTCACGGCTGATGGCGCCCGCCTATCCATCCGACATGCGCCTCTGGAAAACCGGAGCGATCGTCATGCTGCTCACCTCCCTGCTGTTTCCGCTGACGGGCGCGGCGCTGCTGGCTGTCATCCTGCTCGATATGGTGCTGATCCGCCGGATCAGGCCGTTGAAAAGGGCATTGAGCTAAACCGAAACTCAAAGGCGGCGCATCGAAAGCCGCCAGCAATCCATCCCACCCAAAACCAAAGGACATGATCATGACTGTCACATCCAGAACACTGGCCACATTTGCCCTCTTCGGCGCCCTGGCCCTGGCAGGCCAAGCCTTCGCCCACGCTCATCTGGCCAGTGTCGCCCCGGCGGACAAGGCGACCATTGCCAGCGCTCCGAAAACCATCGACCTCAGCTTTACCGAAGGGCTTGAGCCGAAATTTTCCGGCGTCGACATCACCGGCCCGCAACAGCAAAAGATCAAGACCGGTGAAGCCGTGGTCAGCAAGGACGGCAAGGGCCTGAGCGTTCCGCTCAGTGAGCCGCTTGCTCCTGGCGCCTATAGTGTCGAATGGCATGTTCTGTCGGTCGATGGTCATAAGTCCAACGGTACGACCAGCTTTACCGTCAAGCCGTGACACCCGAACAGGTCAACATCCTCTGCCGCCTGGTGTTCGACGCCTGCGCGCTCTTCCTCTGGGGCGCGCATGGTTTTCTGTGGCTCGCCGTGCCGAAAAACCTTTCGGCAGGCATCGCGCAGCACCTTGCCCGGTTTTATCAGCCTGCCCTCTGGTTGCTGGCAATAGCCGGAACTGGCAAGATCGCCGCCCAGAGTGCCATGCTCGGTGATGGTTGGCAGAACGTGACCTCGACATTGATGATTGACCTGCTAACAGCCACGCAAAGCGGCAGGGCGTTCGGGCTTCAGGCCGGGCTCGCCCTGGTGCTGGTCCTTGGCTATTATACATTACCCCGCCATCGTGGGCCTGTCGTAACGCTGCTGGGTGCACCCCTGTTGATGAGCCTTAGCCTCAGCGGCCATGCGGTGGCGCAAGGAGGCTTGCTCGGCCTGCTGCACCGCGCCAATCATAGCCTGCATCTGCTATCCGCAAGCCTGTGGCTTGGTGCCTTACCGCCCGTTCTGTTGCTATTAAACGCCATGCAGGATCCTCGAACCCGGACACCGGCCCTGACTGCGTTGATGCGATTTTCCACCATCGGCCATGTCGCCGTGGCACTGACGCTGGTCAGCGGGATGCTGAATGTCTGGCTGATCACTGGTCTGTCACTCGACATGGCGGCATCCTATCAACAAGGGCTGGCCCTAAAAATCGCCGCCGTCGCCGCCATGGTGACGATTGCTATCGTCAATCGCTATGTTTTCGTGCCGCAACTGCATCGAAACCCGGTTCAGGCCTTGCGGGCCATCAGGATTGGCACGTTGGCGGAATGCGCACTTGGCCTGATCGCCGTGGCACTGGTGTCCGCCTTTGGAACGATGCAGCCTGGATAACGGCGCAATTGCAACACTCCCAGGACAGAGGTCATGCTGTAATCCCTTGAAATGCATGGATCACCTGTGACAGTGTCTTGCCAACCCGATCCAGGAGATATTTCATGTCTTTGCGCCGCGCCATCCTTGCCGGTCTTTCCGCACTTTTTCTTGCTCCCTTCGCCGCTACTGCCGCCGATCTGCCGGATCTGGGCGGCAAGACCGTTGTCGTCGTCACGGAAAATGCCTATCCGCCGCTGCAATTTGTCGATCCGAAGAGCGGCAAGGCGATAGGTTGGGAATATGACGCCATGAACGAGATCGCCAAGCGGCTGAATGTCAAGGTCGAGTATCAGAATACCTCCTGGGATGCTATGATCCAGGCAGTGTCCGACGGCCAGTATAATATCGGCATGACCGGCATCACCATCAAGGAAGATCGCAAGGAAAAGGTCGATTTCTCCGATCCCTATATGCGCTCGCAACAATTGATGCTGGTGCGCAGCGATGAGGCCCGTTTTACCGATGCCAAGAGCTTCAAGGCCTTCGAAAAGGGCCTGATCGCCGCGCAGCCAGGCACAAGCCCGTTCTACACCGCCGTCTATGAAGTGCTTGACGGCAACGAACAGAACCCACGTATCAAACTGTTCGAAACCTTCGGCGCGACCGTACAGGCCCTAAAAACCGGCGATGTCGATCTGGTTCTGACCGACAGCACCGCTGGCAAAGGCTATGTCGATGCCTCCGGTGGCGCCTTGAAAATCATCGGCGAACCGCTGGGTACGGAAGATTTCGGCTTCATCTTTCCAAAGGGTTCGGATCTGGTCAAGCCGGTCAATGCCGCCATCGCCGCCCTGAAGGCCGATGGCACGTTCGACGCCTTGAACAAGAAATGGTTCCTCGATTACAAGCTGGGTGATTGACGGCCAGGCGTCTTTCCATGGCCTTTCAGACCCTTCCGAACGGTAGCAAGCAGGATTTCCCCTGGTGGCTGGTGGCGCTTGGCCTGCTGGCGCTAGCGCTGGCCATCACCATCGCCGTCAACGACCTCTATAGCCAGGTGTTCGAAACCGTCTCACGCGGTATCGGCGTCACCGTTTTCGTCACGCTTACTGGTTTTGCCCTTGCCTCCTTGCTTGGCCTGCTGATTGCGCTGGCGGGCATGGCCGATAGCATCGTGCTGCGTCAGGCCGCGCGATTCTATATCGAGATCGTCAGGGGCATTCCGGTCCTGGTCCTGCTGTTTTACGTGGCCTTCGTCGGCGCGCCCGGCTTCGTTGCTCTCTATAATACCCTCACCGCCCCGCTTGTTTCCACCGGCTGGCTGGAACCGCTTCAAGTGCGCGATGTCTCGCTGATGTGGCGGGCGATTTTTGCGCTTTGCATCGGTTATTCGGCCTTCATCGCCGAAATCTTCAGAGCCGGCATCGAATCCATCGACAAGGGACAGATCGAGGCCGCCAAATCGCTGGGACTGAACCGGACGCAACGGTTTCGCCTGGTGATACTGCCTCAAGCCATACGGGTGATTTTCCCGCCGCTCTCCAACGACTTTGTCGCCATGGTCAAGGATTCATCGCTGGTCTCGGTGCTGGGCGTCGCCGATATCAGCCAGGCAGGAAAGATCTATGCCTCCGGGTCCTTCCGGTTTTTCGAGACCTATTCCATCGTCGCCTATATTTACCTGATCCTCACCATCGGCCTGTCCCTCATCCTGCGGCGCGTGGAAAAGCGGATGCGGTCCCGCGATGGCCAGCGAACCTAGATGTCGCCAATCACCGCCCGATACCGGCGATACTCCTCGGCAAGACCAGGTCTCAGACTGTCGGCCACCGGCAGGATCGTCGCAAAGAGCGTTTCCGGATCGGCGATAGTGCCAAGTGCCAAAACCGCATCCTTGACCACTTGCGGATAAAGATCCGGCTGGCGGGCCACTCGATTGCAGAATACCTGCAAATTGAACCGGATATTGGCGCTGATCGCATCAGCACGGTCGGCGGCGGCCAAAGGCAGGTCGCGCCAGCCAAACAGGCTATGCATATCCAGAAACAACAGAAATTCATGATAATAGCGCGCCGTTTCCGGCAGACCGACTTGCAACAGCAGCGTGTCAAACGAGGTGTCCAAACCTGCGGCAGACTTCCATTGCCCGAGATCATAGCAATAGATCAAAGCCGGATCATACAACACCTTGCCACAACACAGAAACGTAGCGACGAAACTCCAGTCGCAATAGGCGCCCCGCGTCGGATGATGCGCATTGAAAGTCTTCAGGACCCCTGTAAATAGCCTAGTGCGAAAAATGCTGTAATAAAGCGCATTATTGCCACCGGTCTTATTGACATACTGCTGTATCCGCCCCGATGGCGTCTCCGCATCCAGATTGGTCGTGACCACATCGGCCACACCCGCATCGTCGCGCCATATCATCGTTTGCGGTCGCACACCGATCACATCCTGCGGCAGAGAGGAAAGATCCGCCACCGGCAGGCCGTCGAGAACATAAATCGTGTCATCATCAGCAAACGGCATGAGAAACGGTGTTTCCACGTGGTTGAGCGCGTTGACCAGATTGGCGACGGCATCTTCTGCGGTGGAATGCAGGTAACGGACGCGCGCGCCCAGGCTTTGCAGCCATTCCGCCTTGGCCGGATCGCCGGAATTGTCGGACACGATCAGCACGGCATCCAGCTTTTCCGCATAGATCAACGCACTTTCCAGGGAAAATCGGCTCTTCTCCAGCGACCGGCGACTTGGAACAACAATTGAAAGCTGGGACATGCAGGATTTTCCGAAAACAGGGCAGCAGAATTTTACAAGAGAGGATGCATTAGCATCTTCGAGACTTTGTATTCGCATAGAGAAGCAGTGTTTCCCCAGGCTGGATGGCTTGTACGCCGCACCATGCAGAAAACTAGCTGCCCCTTTGCAGTCCGATGCTGCAAGCCTGAACGAAAGACAAGCCCTGCGCCAGACCAACGGTATATCGCCGAGCGATCAACAGGAGTGACAGCAGACGCAATGTCCGACAATCTTGCCGCAGCATTGGCGCTTTACGCCTCCGGAAACCTGCCGGACGCTTATACCGCGTTGAAAAGCACTCTGGCCAAAAGCCCGGCTCCGGGGCCGAAAGCCTTGCTGGTCATGGCGCAGTGCTGTGCCAAGCTCGACCATTTCACCGAAGCCGCCGTCTTTTACCGGCAGGCCGCAAAGATCTTGCCTGATCAAGCTCTCACCCTGATCACACTCGCAGAAAAAATGGAGCGGTCCGGGATTGAAAAGGCAAGTGCGCTGGAAATCCAGACCCTCGAAACATCCAGACGGGCCATTCGCTCCGGTCCGTTTGATGTCCAATCCTGGAAAACCTATCGGACGGCTTTGAGGCACACGCTCAATATCGACGAAATGCGCATGAGCGACCAGGCGGTTCGGGACCGGTTGAACCGGCAGGAGGAGAACTATTATTCGGTCGATAGCCAAACCGTGCATCTGAGCTGGTGCGATGACGAGACTTTGAACAGCCGCTGGAACAATGACTTGCCAGCTCCTATCTCGGCTTCGCAAGAGTGGAAAAAACCGGCTGGCGAGACACTCAAACTCGCCTATCTGCTTGCCGATGGGCCAAGCGACGACCCACTTCGCAGGCTTACCCTGTCGCTTGCCGCCCGACACAACCCGACCGATTTCGACGTTCTGCTGATTTGCAACGAGCCGCCGGGACCGGACGAATTGAATGCAGAGATGACGGCTCTCAGCCTCAAGGATCTCTGTGAGGATACGGCCGTGGCCGCTCTGCGCGCCGCTGACATCGATATCCTGATCGATCCGCTTGGCCATGGCGACGGTGGCCGCCCTGATCTGCTGCGGCACCGGATCGCGCCGCTGCATCTGGCAATGGCCGGTCACCCGGGGGCAAGGACCGGGCTTATATGCGACTATATGCTCGCAAACACCGCAGTTCTGCCGAAGGACGACCTCCGCCTCCATGGCCGGGCGATCTGCCATCTGCCGGAGACTTTTCTCGTCAGTTCTCCCATGCAACAGCCGCCTTCGCTGTCGCGCCAGCAGTTCGACCTGCCTGAAGACGGAGTGGTCTTCGCGGCTTTTCATCCCACCGAACAGATATCTCCACGAACCGCCGATCTCTGGGTCAATATTCTGCGGCAGACGGAAAATAGCCTGCTATGGATATCCTGCGGCAATTACGCCCGAAACAATTTCAGCACCTGGATGAACCGTCAGGGCATAGCCGAAAACCGATTGGTTTTTCGCAACCCCGCCAGGCCCATGGAGCAAGTTGGCTGGATGACCCTCGCCGACATCGCCCTCGATTCTTTCCCTTATAACGACGGATTTTCGACGCTTGCCGCCTTGCAGGCCGGTTTACCCGTGCCAACTTTTTCGGGCGGAAATTTCGCCAGTCGTGTCACGGCAAGCCTATTGCAGGCTTGTGGGCTAGAAAAGCTGATTGCCCGAGACGCCGATGCCTATGTGGCTCTGTGTATCGATCTGGCCCGCGATAAGAGCGCCCGCAACGCCTTGAAACAGACTATTCGCGCACAGGGTCCAAGATCGCCTCTGTTTGATATCACAGGCTTTATCCGCCACTTGGAAGCCGCCTATCACACCATGGCAGCGCGGGCCGCAACGGGCCTTGAGCCGCAGGATTTTTCAGTTCCAGTCCTCTAAACGTTGCTGGCGGCCTTCCTGAAACCCAAGGCAAAGCCTTCAATCTTTGAATTGCCGTTTCGCTTGAAAACTGGTATCAGACAGCCATGGGATCTAAATTCGGATGTCTCGCGCCTGACATATTCGTGCTGCAAGACCACAAGCGTCTTCCGGCACGTTTCTTTGCGCGCGTTGCCGGAGCGCTTGGCAATCAGCTGACTTAAGTCGCTCCTCGCGGTGCGGCCTGCAACTGCGATAGTCTTGCAAACACTCTTTGACACGGTCATATGACCCCAATCCCTTTTCAACCCTTCGACGGATGAACAGCCATGAGCGCACCCCGTACCCTCTACGACAAGATTTTCGATGACCATCTGGTGGATCGCCAGGATGACGGCACCTGTCTTCTCTATATCGATCGCCACCTCGTGCACGAGGTGACAAGCCCGCAGGCCTTTGAAGGTCTGCGCATGGCTGGCCGCAAGGTGCATGCACCAACCCGCACTCTGGCCGTTGTTGACCATAACGTACCGACCACGCCGGACCGGGCCGAAGGCATCAAGAACGAGGAAAGCCGCATCCAGGTCGAGGCCTTGGCCAAGAATGCCGCGGATTTCGGCGTCGAATATTATTCCGAAAAAGACAAGCGCCAGGGCATCGTGCATATCGTCGGCCCTGAACAGGGCTTCACCCTGCCTGGCATGACCATCGTCTGCGGCGACAGCCATACCTCGACCCACGGAGCCTTCGGCGCCCTGGCGCATGGCATCGGCACGTCGGAAGTGGAACATGTTCTGGCCACCCAGACCTTGATCCAGAAGAAAGCCAAGAACATGCTGGTGCGTGTCGATGGCAAGCTGCCCGCAGGTGTGACCGCCAAGGACATCATTCTTGCCATCATCGGTGAAATCGGCACCGCTGGCGGCACCGGCCACGTCATCGAATTTGCCGGTGAAGCTATCGAGGCCCTGTCGATGGAAGGCCGCATGACCGTCTGCAACATGACGATCGAAGGCGGCGCCCGCGCTGGCCTGATTGCGCCTGACGAAAAGACCTTCGAATATATCAAGGGCAAGCCCCGCGCGCCGAAGGGTGAAGAGCTGGAGATGGCGCTTCAATACTGGAAGACGCTGCATACCGATGAAGGCGCACATTTCGACCGCACCGTCGTGCTGGATGCCGCCAACCTGCCGCCCATCGTCTCCTGGGGTTCTTCGCCGGAAGATGTGATTTCGGTTCAGGGCGTCGTGCCGAACCCCGACGATATCGCTGACGAAAACAAGCGGACGTCGAAGTGGCGGGCGCTCGACTATATGGGCCTGAAACCCGGCACCAAGATCACCGATATCACCATCGACCGGGTGTTCATCGGTTCCTGCACCAATGGCCGCATCGAAGACCTGCGCGCCGCAGCAGCCGTGCTGAAGGATCGCAAGGTGGCATCGACGGTTTCTGCCATGGTGGTTCCGGGGTCTGGCCTCGTCAAGGAACAGGCAGAAGCCGAAGGTCTCGACAAAATCTTCCTGGATGCCGGTTGCGAATGGCGTGAGCCGGGCTGTTCCATGTGCCTGGCGATGAACGACGACCGCCTGAAGCCGGAAGAACGCTGCGCCTCCACCTCGAACCGCAATTTCGAAGGCCGCCAGGGCTATAAGGGCCGCACCCACCTCGTGTCCCCCGCCATGGCCGCTGCCGCTGCCATTGCCGGCCACTTCGTCGATATCCGCGAGTGGAAGTGAGATAGTCTCGAACTTTTGATCAGAAAGGCGGCTCTTGAGCCGCCTTTCTTGTTTTCACTCAATGATTCACGTGAAATCAGAAGCTGGCGGTCATCGGATCGGGTCCAATGCGGGTCGATGAGCTATCGAGCGCAGCGATCTCAGTCATGTCTTGTGGATCAAGGCTGAAATCGAACACCTTGAAATTTTCCTCGATGCGCGAGGGCGTGACGGATTTCGGGATCACCACAAGCCCGCTTTCGATATGCCAGCGGATGATGATCTGGGCTGCCGTGCGGCCATGCTTGGTAGCGATCTTACCGATCACCGGATTGTCCAACAGCTTGCCCTGGCCAAGTGGGCTCCAGGACTGGGTCACGATATTGTGGGCCTGGTGGAATTCGCGGGCTTGTTTCTGCTGGAAATCCGGATGCAGTTCGATCTGGTTGATGACAGGCACCACGCCGGTTTCATCGATGATCGTCTTCAGATGCTCCGGATAGAAATTCGACACGCCGATGGAGCGCGCCCTGCCCTCCTCCTTCAATTGAATAAAGGCCTTCCAGGTCTCGACAAACAGGCCGCGATGCGGTGATGGCCAATGGATCAGGTAGAGATCGACATAATCAGTGCCAAGCCGCTTCAGGCTGGCATCGAAGGCTTTGAGGGTGTTGTCGAAGCCCTGCTCATTGTTCCACAGCTTGGTGGTCAGGAAAATATCGCCGCGGTCGATGCCGGACGAGCGGATGCCTTCGCCGACACCCTCCTCGTTTTCATAGACAGCAGCCGTATCGATATGGCGATAACCCGCCGACAGCGCGGACCGTACCGCAGGTGCCGCTTCGCTATTGGGTGTTTGCCAGACGCCGAGACCCACCTGCGGGATGCTGTTGCCGTCGGAAAAGGAAATGTAGGATTGATCTGCCACGTAAGGGTCTCCCATTCGAGATCGAGGTTTAAGATCGGGCAAGAACCGCGACGACCTTGAGAAGGCGCATTCCATGATGCCGGGTCTATAGATAGGCAGGGGCAATGTGTTTCCCACCCCGGCAGCCCGGTGTTTGTCTCAGGGAGGTATGTCTTCACAAAACCGTGACAATGGTGGCCTGTGAAACAACCGCCAGCAGGCGGCGCATGTCGGCGGGGCTAATCGCCACGCAGCCCTCCGTCGGAGTATAGTCCGGGCGCGCCACGTGGAAAAAGATCGCAGACCCGCAGCCCTGCTTACGGCAGGTGACGTTCCAGTCCATCACCAGACAGACATCGTAAAGCCTGTCCTGTCGCTGCAACCGCTCGTGACTGGGGGTAAACGGTGCCTTGACCGGACGGTTATAGGCCGGATGGCCCGGCGCATCGCACCACAGCATGTCAGCACGAATCGACCTCAAAGGCAGGCGCGAGCCTATGGCCGCACGAGACTCCGCCCGAAAGTAGCCGTAAAGCAACCGCATCGATGCCCGTGGGGTTGCGCCATCGCCCTCACGCTTGAAAGCCGTGATGCCCGACCGTCCGATGGCGGCGGGAAACCGAAGCGGTCCAGCCTGAACGATGGCCTGGCTCTTGCAACCGGGCTTGCGGCGCACCACAATACTGCGAAGACCTTGGCGCGGTTGAGACCCGGCTCTGGAAGGTGGGTTTGGCATTTCGCTCACGGAGTTTTGCTTTGTCGAACACTTTTCTTGTAGAGTGAGTTGGCTAGATAAGACAATGATTTCAAGAACAGTGCAATCTGGCCTGTTCGCTGCTTGGGAGTATATCAGGTATGGCTGCTCGGACGATCCTTCTGGTCGATGACGACGATGACCTGCGCGAAACGCTGGTGGAACAACTTTCCCTTTACGAGGAGTTTTCGATCCAGCAGGAATCCAACGCCACCAAGGGCGTGCAGGCGGCCCGCAATGGCCAGGTGGACCTGATGATCATGGATGTGGGCCTGCCGGACATGGATGGCCGCGAAGCCGTGAAACTGCTGCGCAAGGGCGGCTTCAAGGCCCCCGTCATCATGCTGACCGGTCACGATACCGATTCCGACACCATTCTGGGGCTTGAGGCCGGTGCGAACGACTATGTTACCAAGCCATTCCGCTTTGCCGTTCTGCTCGCCCGCATCCGTGCGCAGTTGCGCCAGCACGAGCAGAGCGAAGACGCCACGTTTACCGTCGGTCCCTATCTGTTCAAGCCAAGCCAGAAGCTGCTGACCACCGAAGATGGCAAGAAAATCCGGCTGACGGAAAAGGAAGCGGCCATCATCCGCTACCTCTACCGCGCCGGGCAAAAAGTCGTCACCCGCGACGTGCTGCTGGAAGAAGTCTGGGGATACAACTCCGGCGTCACCACCCATACGCTGGAAACCCATGTCTATCGCCTGCGCCAGAAGATAGAACGGGACCCGTCCAATGCCGAAATTCTGGTGACGGAAAACGGCGGCTACAAGATTATTCCCTAAACGGGCGTTCAACGGACACTGAACCGGAGCATTCTCGATGGCGCTGAGCGATGACATGCAACTGCTCTCATCCCTGGCGCTGTTTCAGGGGCTGGAGCCGGACCAATTGCGGCTGATTGCCTTTGGTGCCGAACACAGGCCCATTGGCCAGGGCCAGCCGCTGTTTCGGGAACACTCCCCGGCTGAATGCGCCTATGTGGTGGTGCGGGGCCGGTTCGAGCTTTCCAACACAGGTCGCGATGGCAAGCCGCAAGTCGCCGCTGTTGCCGGTCCCGGCACCATGCTGTCGGAACTGGCGCTGGCCACCATGGTGGAGCGCAAATATACCGCCATCGCCCTGGAAGATGCCGAAGTGCTGCGCATTCCCCGCCCGCTGTTCCACCGGCTGCTGGAGGAATATCCAAAGCTCGGCCTTGTCATGCAGGAGCGCATCCGGCAAAACCTCATGGCACTGGCGACCGGTGCAAAGGGGATGGAAGAGCGGTTTCGGTAACGCGTGACGGCTCACTATGTCGCATTGTCTGATGGGGCGGCAGGACTGCATCATCGTTTTACCGTGAGGTTTACCCCCCTCTGTCCTGCCGGACATCTCCCCCTCAAGGGGGGAGATCGGATAGACGTAGCCGCTCATTCCTCGGAAACATTGGCGATTTCCGACGGTTTGTTCAGATGACGTGAAGCGAGCGGCCAACTCCGGGTCGATCTCCCCCCTTGAGGGGGAGATGCCTGGCAAGGCAGAGGGGGGTAAACGGCATATCGAAACGACAATATTATGTACCGTCGTCAATCAATCACAGCGGTTTACTGACGCTTCTATAGATCGTGGTTCTCCAGCCACTCCTTGCAGACCAGTTCGACAGCATCCTGCAACTGTTTGATATGCTCCACCAGCCACGCCAATTCCTCGGCGGTAATCTCGTATTTTGATGAATAACGGGCTTCGACATAGGCGCGGTGCAGGCGATCGAAACAACGACGGGCAAGGCGGTTTTTCCTCGGCCATGCATCGATCAGACGAGTATCCAAACTTTCGGCCAGCGGTCGCAATTTTCTTAAATTGTGCAACCGGGGGCTATAGAGCGTCAGCACCAGCAGAACGCAGTGGTAAAGCCGTTCAACCGTTTGATGAAGCTGGAAGGCGGCTTCATTAAAATTACCGCGCTCAATCAAAAATCCGGCTGCGGCCTGAAAGGCGTCGGCACTCGAAAACCAATCCTCGAAATAAGTCTTCGCCTGAGCCTGCCTCTCCTCTGGAGGCAGCGGCTGGGCCGTAGCGAGCGGAAAGCCCGGCGCTTCATAAAGCGGGATGCCGTCACGGGCGATATCGATGAAGAAAGGCAGGCCTCGGGCCAGTCGATTGTTCATATCATCAAGGGAGTGAACGATAAAATTGACAGGGGTTTTCAAGCGCTTGGTAGCGATTTCCTCCCGGATCAGATATTCCTGCGCGCCGCGCCAGAACTCATCCTCATCGGCGAAAGTCTCACTATTCACCACCACCAGCAGATCATAATCGGAATAATAGCCGCTCGCATGGTCCTCGACCCAGTCGCCACGCGCATAGGAGCCGAACAGGATCAGCTTGAGGATACGGCCGCCCTTGTTTTTATCGGACAGCCTGCCCTTTTGCGCGGCTTCGAACTCGTCGAAGAGAATGCGGACCACCCGCTCCAGCTCGCGCTGCTTGCGGGCGGGCAGATGATTGAGCCGGTCCTGATCCATCTACCCCTCCCTTGACGTGCCGTGGATATCAAAGCGCGAACTGCACCGTCACCGGCACGTGGTCAGAAGGCTTTTCCCAGCCGCGTGCCTCGCGCAAAATCTCGATGGTTTTCAGCGACGGTAACAGATCCGGTGACGACCAGATATGGTCGAGGCGGCGGCCCTTGTCGGCGCTGTCCCAGTCCTTGGCCCGGTAGCTCCACCACGTATAGAGTTTTTGCGATGGATCGACCAGCTGGCGCATCAGGTCCACCCATCCACCGCGATTAATCACGTCAAGCAGGCCTGCGGTTTCCACCGGGGTATGGGACACGATCTTCAGCAACTGCTTGTGCGACCAGACATCGTGCTCCAGCGGCGCGATATTCAGGTCGCCGACCAGGATAGCCGACGTATTTGGCTCGGCACTGGCCGACAGCGCCTTCATTTCCTCGACGAAATCCAGCTTGTGGCCGAATTTTGGATTGATGTCCCGGTTGGGCTCGTCGCCTCCGGCGGGCACATAGAAATTATGCAGGCGAATACGCCGCCCGTTCCACTCAAAAATCGCCGAAATATGGCGGCTGTCACCGACGCCGCAGAAATCCTGCCGGTGGTCTTCGGTCAAAGGAAATTTCGAGACGGTGGCAACGCCATGATAGCCCTTCTGGCCATGCAGAATAGCATAGGGATAGCCCAGCGCCTGAAACGCCTCCAACGGAAACTCATGGTTCTGGCATTTGATTTCCTGAAGGCAGAGAATATCCGGCTGACGCAGTTTGAGAAAATGCTCGACAATCGGCATGCGCAGCCGCACCGAATTGATATTCCAGGTGGTCAGGGAAAAAGTCATGCCGGGTTCCTTCAGCGCCGAACAGATCCGGCATTGCTCATCCCTTTATGCAAACTCGCAGAATTTTGACAGTGAAAAGGCCCGAAACCTCCAGATTTCGAGCCTCGATCCAGTAGAGATCGTTTAAACACCGCTCAGCCGCGATTGCGGATATCGTCATAGGGAACTTCGAAAACTTTTTCATCGAAATTAACGCCCTGCTGGACGTTGAAGATCATTACCGACGTGTCCTTGCCCTGCGCATCGGTGACGGTCCATTGCCGCAGCTCGAAGGTCTTCGGATCAAACATCAGGGTGATGGTCTGATCGCCGAAGATCGACTTGTCGCCCAGCACGATGGTGGTCAGGTCCTGCTCTTCCTTGACCTGCCGCACCATCTGGTGGCCGAGATCGATGCGGTCGGACAAAAGCAGACTCAGCGGCGTCTTCGACAGCGGATAGACATCCCAGGTCTTCATTTTCAGGTTGCCGATTGCCACGTTACGGCCATCGGAAATCACCCGCATCGGCGAGGGCTGCTCATAGTTGAAGCGCAGCTTGCCGGGACGTTCGATATAGAATTTTCCGGCTGTCTGTTCACCGCGCGGGCCAAACTGCACGAACTCGCCCATCATGGTTTTCACCGAGGCAAAATGATCGGCGATCCTCTGCGCGGCGCTGGCCTGGGCCTGAGCATATGCGGGTGAGACTGTGGCGCCCATGGCCGCAACAGCGATCCCCGCAGCCGCCATGCCGATAAATCCCCGGCGGCCAATCATCCCTGCCATGCCTGCCGGGGCAAACGTCTTCTTTTGCATTCTTTTCTCCTTTTGCCCCTGTTCCATAAGGCGCAAACCGGGCGCCATGGTGACACACACCGGATCGTGAACGCCAAAACGCTTGTAGGCGTCTGGACGTTCCACACCAGCCTGTCGCCGTCACCGCTCGATGTCAGCTTCCGTCGGAACGAGGATTTCGCGTTTGCCCGCGTGGTTGGCCGGGCCGATAATGCCTTCCTGCTCCATGCGTTCGATCAGCGATGCGGCGCGGTTATAGCCGATGCCCAGCCGACGTTGAACATAGGAGGTTGAGGCTTTTCCATCCCGAAGCACGACGGCGACGGCTTGGTCGTAAGGATCGTCCGATTCGGCCAGATTGCCGGTGCCTGCCGGTCCGCCACCTTCGTCGTCGTCCTCGTCAATAGTCACGGCATCAAGATAATCCGGCGCGCCCTGGGTTTTCAGATAGGCAACGATGTCTTCGACCTCATTATCCGAAACAAACGGACCATGGACGCGCTGGATGCGCCCGCCGCCAGCCATGTAGAGCATGTCGCCCATGCCCAGCAACTGTTCAGCGCCCTGCTCGCCCAGAATAGTACGGCTGTCGATCTTGGACGTAACCTGGAAGGAAATCCGGGTCGGGAAGTTTGCCTTGATGGTACCGGTGATGACATCGACAGAAGGCCGCTGCGTCGCCATGATGACGTGGATGCCCGCCGCGCGTGCCATCTGCGCCAGGCGCTGCACCGCGCCTTCGATATCCTTGCCCGCCACCATCATCAGGTCGGCCATCTCATCGATGATAACAACGATATAGGGCATGGGCTGCAAATCGAAGGTCTCGGTCTCGTACATGGCCTCGCCGGTCTGCCGGTCAAAGCCGGTCTGCACGGTGCGGGTCAGCACTTCGCCCTTTTCAATGGCCTGCTCGACGCGGCTGTTAAAGCCGTCGATATTGCGCACGCCGATTTTCGACATCTTCTTGTAGCGCTCTTCCATCTCGCGCACCGTCCATTTCAAGGCGACAACGGCCTTTTTCGGATCGGTAACGACAGGTGAGAGCAGATGCGGAATGCCGTCATAGATCGACAATTCCAGCATTTTCGGATCGATCATGATCAACCGGCATTTTTCCGGCGGCAAACGGTAGACCAGCGACAGGATCATGGTGTTGATTGCCACCGACTTGCCCGATCCGGTCGTACCAGCCACCAGCAGATGCGGCATCTTGGCGAGGTCGGCAATCACAGGTTCACCGCCAATGGTCTTGCCCAGCGCCATCGGCAGCTTGGCTGTCGAGCCGTTGAAGTCGCGGCTACCGATCATTTCCCGCAAATAAACGGTTTCGCGGGTTCTGTTCGGCAATTCTATGCCGATGGCGTTGCGGCCAGGCACCACGGCGACACGGGCGGCAATGGCGCTCATCGAGCGGGCAATATCGTCGGCAAGACCGATAACGCGGGACGATTTGATCCCTGGCGCTGGCTCCAGCTCGTAAAGTGTGACGACCGGGCCGGGACGCACTTCGATAATATCACCCTTGACGCCGAAATCTTCCAGCACGCCTTCCAGCGTCCGGGCATTGTGTTCAAGCTGGTCAGCCGACAGGCTGGCATCCTTGGCAACCGCACGTGGTTCGGCCAGAAGCTGAACCGACGGCAATTGGAAACCACGCGCACCCCTTGGGCCAGCGACCGGAGAACCAGACACCGGAGACGGGCGGGGACGCTCAGCAGGAGCCGCCGCGCGGCGTGCAGATGGCTTTGCAGCGCGGTCTTCGTCTTCATCGTCGAATAGGATGTCATCAGCGGAGCGACCACGGGTGCGCAGGTCAAAGGGTGGCTCGTCATGCGTGTCCTCCGGCGACACCGGCGGCGGCGCGATACGGCGACGGCCCGCACTCCGCTCACCCGGCTCAAAGGACGGGTCGGCGCGGTGGTCCGGGCGTCCAGCCTGAACCGGCATAACCTCATCATCATTGAAGTCATAGGGCTGGTCGAAATCCGACCGCTCGCGCCTTTTTGGCTTCAGACCGGCGAGACGCCGCATCCGGGCCTGACCGGTATACCAGACATGGGCGAGCGCACCGGCAGCAAGCGCAAAAGGCCCGGTGCGGTCATCATCGTCGTCATCCTCATCGACGATAGGCACGGCCTTGCTCTTGCGCGACCCCGCCTGTGAGCTTGCACGGGCAGCCAGAATTTCCGCTTCGAAATCATCCTCTTCATTGCCGATGATACCGGCAGCAAACAGCATCAGCCACAGCATCGGGGCGATGAAGATCACCCCCAGCACCATGGCAAAGGTTCCGGTCGGATAGGCTCCGACAAACAGTGCGGGAAAGCGCAGGATCATGTCGCCGATCACCCCACCGATCCCGTTGGGAATGGGCCAGGTGCCGGGCGGCGGAAAACAGCCGAACACGGCAGCACCGGCAACAGCACCGGTACCCCAGGCGGCCAGACGGCGTGGCAAGCGGGTGATCTTGCGTCCGGAGATCAGCGAAAGACACCAGGCCAGAATGGGTAAAAGTGCCGCAACCGAAGCCAGTCCGAAAAACTGCATGGCAAGATCGGCAAAGACGGCACCGGGATAACCGAGAATATTGGTGGGCGCCCGGCTGGTCGCATAGGAAAAACTGGGATCGGCAACATTCCAGGTGGCCAGCGCGGCAATGGCCGCCACCAGCCCAAGGAACAAGGCAAAGCCGAGCAGAGCAAGGCATTGCCGCATGATGAAACCCATCACGATCATCCGAGGCGACCGCTCTTCCAATATTGCCAGCGTGCTTCTGCTCATAGGTGTTCGCCTGCCAGTGCAATTTCAACAAAACTTGGAAACCGGATACGCCGGGCAGGACCCGAACCGGCTTGCGAAAAGTGAGATTACCAGAACACGGGTTAACGCTCCTTTAACCATGGATAACCCATCCGGGCGAAAGCCAGCCTCACAACGTGGCGCAACCAGTCTTTCGCTATAATCGTATATAGAGCGCGATTTTCCAGAATCAAAAAACCCGGGCACGAGGCCCGGGTTGGTTTTCTGATAACGAAGCACCTTGATCGGCCCCCCAAGGGGAGCAACAGGGATCAGGAGTGATAAGCAGCTTCACCGTGAGAGGCGAGGTCGAGACCTTCGCGCTCGGCTTCAACCGGCACACGCAGACCAACGATCACATCGACGATCTTGTAGAGGATCGCAGAGCCGATACCGGTCCAAAGGACCGTGATGACCACGGCCTGAAGCTGTACCATGACCTGGCCGCCCATCGTCTGTTCGCCGACATAGCCGACGCCACCCAGCGAAGCGCTGGCGAAAATGCCGGTGGAAATAGCGCCGAACATGCCGCCAATGCCGTGGACGCCGAACACGTCAGCCGTATCGTCATAACCGAACTTGTTCTTCACGACAGAGACGAAGAAGTAGCAGAGCGGCGAAACGATCACACCCATGACGATTGCGCCCATCGGGCCGACGATACCGGCGGCAGGCGTGATGGCAACGAGGCCAGCAATCATACCGGAGGCAGCGCCCAGCATCGAGGCCTTGCCGCGGGTGAAGGATTCAACCACGCACCAGGACAGGATAGCCGCAGCCGTGGCAATAAAGGTGTTGACGGTTGCGAGCATCGCACCACCGGAGGCTTCGAGGTTGGAGCCGGCATTGAAGCCGAACCAGCCGACCCAGAGCATGGCGGCACCGACATAGGTGAGCGTCATGGAATGGGGGGCCATCATGTCCTTGCCATAGCCTGTACGCTTGCCGACCAGGATCGCACCGACCAGACCGGCAACACCGGCATTGATGTGAACGACTGTGCCGCCGGCAAAATCAAGGGCGCCGAGGCCGAAGAGATAGCCCTTGGCATCCCAGACCATATGGGCGACCGGGAAATAGACGAAGGTGACCCAAAGCAGGCAGAACAGGATCGCAGCCGAGAACTTGATGCGTTCCGCGAAGGCGCCGATGATCAGGGCAGGCGTGATGGCCGCAAAGGTCATCTGGAACAGCATGAAGATATATTCAGGAATGACGACGCCCTTGCTGAAAGTAGCAGCCGTTGTCGTGGTGTCGACGCCAGCCAGGAACATCTTGGCAAAGCCGCCGAAGAACGGGCTTTCTCCGCCGCCGAAGGCGAAGGAATAACCATAGATGACCCAGACGATCATCACCATGGCGGCAATGACGGTGCACTGCATCAGCACGGACAGCATGTTCTTGGCGCGCACCAGTCCGCCGTAGAACAGGCCAAGGCCGGGAACGGCCATGAACAGAACGAGGATGGTGGACAGGAACATGAAGGCGGTATCGCCCTTGTCGGGAACCGGAGCAGCTGCCGCCGCAACGGCTGGCGCTGCATCCTGCGCAAAGGCGATCGCTGGCGCCATCAAGGCCGCCGATGCAGCCCCGAGGCGCAAGGCTTGAGATTTGAATGTGGAAAACGACATGTATATGAACTCCCCTTGACGGCCGGTCTTACAAGGCTTCGGTATTGGTTTCACCGGTACGGATACGCACCGCCTGATCGATTCCGTAGACGAAAATCTTTCCATCGCCGATCTGACCGGTCTTGGCAGCCGAGGCGATCGCTTCCACCGCCTTGTCGGCAACATCCGTCGCCACTGCGACCTCGATCTTCAGCTTGGGCAGGAAGCTCACGGCATATTCCGTGCCGCGATAGATTTCCGTGTGCCCCTTCTGCCGCCCATATCCCTTGACCTCCGTGACGGTCAGGCCTTGGATACCGACAGCCGTCAGTGCTTCGCGCACTTCGTCCAGCTTGAACGGCTTGATAATGGCCATCACAATCTTCATCTGGTTTCCCATCCTCTGGTTTATCCTCGGCGAATAACGCCGTCTCTCCTCGACGCCGACCTACGACAGGGGGCAGCGACTATCATCCTACATTCAAACCGTGTGCCAAGTTTCAAGCAGCATTTAAGATATTGAAATACAAGGGTTATAATGGAGAGCGCCAAAAAAAAGGCACAGGAATGGGCGAAAACATGGTTTTTTTTGTGCAAAATCAAAAAACAGCACAAAATTTAATCATTTGCCTTTTTCCGAATCAAGCCCTCCTGGGCAACGGAAACAACCAGCTGGCCCGTCCGCGTATAAATTGAGCCTCTGGTCATTCCCCGGCCACCCGACGCGCTGGGGCTGTCCTGTGAATAGAGCAGCCAGTCATCCAGCCTAGTGGGCAGATGGAACCACATGGCGTGGTCGAGGCTGGCGGCCTGGATCCGCTGGTCGAAGACGGACACTCCATGCGCATAGAGCGAGACATCCAGCAGCGTCATGTCCGAGAGATAGGCCAGCACGGCGGCTTGCAAGCGGCGATCATCCGGCACAACACCGGTCATACGCACCCAGATATCGGCCTTTGGCTCCAGCTTGTCCTTTGTCAGATAATGCAGGAAGGAGGTGGGGCGAAATTCCACCGGCCGCTCTC
Source organism: Allorhizobium ampelinum S4 (assembly GCF_000016285.1). Classification (NCBI taxonomy): domain Bacteria; kingdom Pseudomonadati; phylum Pseudomonadota; class Alphaproteobacteria; order Hyphomicrobiales; family Rhizobiaceae; genus Gillisella; species Gillisella ampelina. The sequence goes on from NC_011989.1 coordinate 3,565,175, forward strand.
TTGCCCAATAGGCCCGGATATGGGCGGGCGCTTGCGACAGAAACATTTCGCGAAATTCCCGCTCGCCCATCAACCCTTCCGGCGGCGTCACATTGGGCATGACGAGCTGGTGGGAAAAGCCTTCTTCTTCTTGCTGGAAAGAGGCCGACATCGAAAATATCATCTGGCCGTGCTGGATAGCAACGACCCGGCGCGTCGAAAAGCTGGCGCCGTCACGGGTCCGCTCGACCTGATAGAGGATTGGCACCGTCGGATCGCCGGGACGCAAGAAATAGGCATGCAAGGAGTGAACATACCGCTCGCCATCGACACAGCGCTGGGCTGCCATCAAGGCCTGAGCGATGACCTGGCCGCCGAATACCCTCTGCCATCCGACCTGCGGGCTGGTGCCTCGGAACAAATTGACTTCCAATGCCTCCAGGTTCAGCGTTTCGATCAGTTTTTCCATCGGTGTGGCGGAATTTTCTGTCTGCGGCATTTTGGAAAAGCTCCGGCGGTAGGAAGTCGGGTCCAACTGATCTATATAAGACCCGAAGCGCGATACAAGCTGTAAGGGAGTAGATGATGGCGGATCTGGTTGTAGTCGGAGGCGGATATGTCGGTCTCTCGGCGGCGCTCGCCGTCAAGCGCGCCGCGCCGCATCTGGACGTGACGGTAATCGAAGCAGCCCCCGAAGGCCAGTGGCGCAAGGACCCACGGGCCTCGGCGGTGATTGCGGCAGCCACCAAAATGCTGGAGGTTTTCGGCGTCTGGAGCACGATCGAACCGCAATCTCAGCCGATCAACAGGATGATCGTTACCGATTCGCGCACCAGCGATCCGGTCCGGCCCGTCTACCTGACCTTTGACGGCGAAGTCGAGGAAGGCAAGCCCTTCGCCTATATGGTGCCCAATGTCGCCATGGTCGGCGCGCTTCTCGATGCTGCCGGTGCGGCGGGAATTTCCATCCGCCATGGCGTGAAAGCCGCAGGCTTTTCCGTGAAAGGCCATAAGGCCGAAGTCGCGCTTTCCGATGGCACAACCCTTGACTGCCGTCTGGTTGTTGCCTGTGACGGCGTGCGCTCGCGCGTCAGGGACATGGCGGGGATCAAGACCGTCACCTGGGCCTATGGCCAGTCCGGGATTGTCACCACGGTCGAACACGAGCGTCCGCATGAAGGGGTAGCAGAGGAACATTTCCTGCCAGCCGGACCCTTCGCTATCCTGCCGTTGACCGGCAATCGCTCATCGCTGGTCTGGACCGAGCGCAGCGAGGATGCGGACCGGCTGGTCGCCGAGGACGATCTGATGTTCGAAACCGAACTGGAGCGCCGTTTCGGCCACAAACTCGGCGCAATCCGTGCCACCGGCGACCGCCGCGCCTTTCCGCTGGGACTGACGCTGGCCCGCTCGTTTATCGGACCAAGGCTGGCGCTGGCAGGCGACGCCGCCCATGGTATTCATCCGATTTCCGGCCAGGGCCTCAATCTTGGTTTCAAGGATGTGGCGGCGCTGGCAGAAACAATCGTCGATGCCGATCGCCTCGGCCTCGATATCGGCGACCTCACGGTTCTGGAACGCTACCAGACCTGGCGGCGCTTCGACACATTCCGGATGGGCGTCACCACCGACGTGCTGAACCGGCTGTTTTCCAACGATATTACGCCGTTAAGAATCGCGCGGGATTTCGGGCTGGGCCTGGTGGAGCGGCTACCAAAGCTGAAAAGCTATTTCATTTCCGAGGCTGCCGGAACATCGGTGAAGGGCGGCCCGAAACTTCTGACCGGTCAGTCGATCTGACAAAGGATCAAGAGGCCGGTTTGGCAGACAAATGGCTGTAAAGAGCGCCTTCAGTCTTCAATCTTGCGGGCTTCCGAGACCAGCATGATCGGAATGCCATCGCGGATGGGATAGGCTAGCCTTGCCTTTTCCGAAACCAGCTCGTTGTTTTCCCGGTTAAGGGTCAAACGGCCATTGGTCAGCGGGCAGACCAGCAATTCCAGCATTTTCGGATCGACACCGTTCATCCGCTGATCCATGGCTGCGCTCCTTCATTCTCTGCCCATTCACCCTTACTGTAAAACCGGCTCCACATCGCCGAAACCGCGTGCCAGATAAATTTCGGTAATGGCAATCAGCGTTTCCGTGCGGCTATGCAGATCGGTGGCCTCCAGTAAGGCCTGTTTTTCAGCAGGCGTAAAAGGCGACATCATCGACAAAGAATTGACCAGGGTCAGATTGCTGGCGCGTTGGACGCTTTCCCAATCCGCCTCCAGCTTGTTGGCATCGAGATAAGCTCGGAACACCGCGAGCAACCGCTCCCGATCCACGCTGTTTTCCTGGCCTTCGGCCGCCAGATCGGCCATGAACGGCGAAATTCGCACCGTGCGGAATGGATGGGTGGTTTTCAGCTCTTCGCTCAGCCGGAAACGGCAGATTCCACCCAGCGACAGAATATAGCGGCCATCGCCTGTCTCGGCGAAAGAGGTGATCCGACCGATACATCCCATGCTGCAGAGGGCCGGAATGCCGGTAGCAATCTCATAGGGCTCGGTCAATGCCGGTTGAATCATGCCGATCAGCCGATTGCTGCGCAGCGCGGCATCGAACATTTCCAGATAGCGCGGCTCGAATATATTCAGTGGCAATTGCCCACCGGGCAGCAGAAGAGCTCCTGCCAGCGGAAAAACCGGCAATGTCTCCGGAAAATCAGCCGCCGTCAGATATCGCGCATTGCCGACCTGCATTCCACCCTCCTGAAAGAGCACCGAGCCAATGCCCTGTCGCTCTTTAATTCCTTATAATGTGGCATGCGCCCGGCAAATCTCAAGATGCGCCTGCCACAGAACACAACTTCCGCCCGTCCGAACGTATAGGGTTCAGTCCTTGAACAGGGCTCGTCCCATTCTCTGCCTGCAAGCCCGTTACGAAAACAGGATCGAAGACAGCTTGCGCCGAGCCTGAATGGTGGCGGGGTCCTTCGGACCCCAGACCTCGAAAAATTCAACCAGTTGGCGACGCGCACCATCATCGTCGAAGGTCCGGTCTTTTTTCATAATCAACAGCAGATGATCGGCTGCGTCTTCACGCTTGCCCTCTACATTGCGGATCTTGGCGAGTTTCAGCCGCGCCTCGTGATCGTCAGGGTTAAGCGACAGTTGCTGCTCCAGCGCCACCGGATCGCCCAGCTTGCGAGCCTCCTCGATTTGCTCCAGCTTTTTCGCCACGGCCTGGATTTCCGGGGCTTTCGCCAGCTCTTCGGGCAGGCCATCGACAATCTGGCGCACCCGTTCATGCTGGTTGAGGGCCAGCATGCATTCGGCAATACCAGCAACCGCCTTGGCATTTTCCGGATCGGCCTGCATGACGGCCGCATAGAGCTGGGCAGCGCCGTCGAAATCGCCGTCGTCGTAAAGCCCCTTGGCTTCTACCAGCACAGCCTCGATTTCCGCTGCCTGATCGGCACCGCCGTCCGGGCCACCGAGCTTGTCGATGAACTGCTTGACCTGACTTTCCGGCAGCGCGCCCATGAAGCCATCGGCAGGACGGCCATCGACAAAGGCGACGACGGCAGGAATGGACTGGATGCCAAGCTGGCCGGCAATGGCCGGATGCTCGTCGATATTCATCTTGACCAGCTTGACCTTGCCCTTGGCCTCATTGACCGCCTTTTCGATGATCGGCGTCAACTGGCGGCAAGGGCCACACCAGGGCGCCCAGAAATCCACCAGGACGGGCTGGCGGCGGGATTCTTCCAGCACATCCTTGGCAAAGCCCTGGGTCGTCGTATCCTTGATCAGACCACCGGCGGGCGATGCTCCTGCAGACGCTGGCGCTGCCGCAGCAGGTGCTGCGCCAAATTGCGCATTGGCCGTCATCTGCCCGCCATAGGAGCCGCCATATGGATTACCAGAATTGCTCATCACCATCTCCCGCCTGTTCATGACAGCCCGGGCGTTTTGCAAACGCATTCCAGGTGCCGCCTTATTTCCACCGTCCGCAAGTTCCGTTTCATACCGCAACAGATATCGCAGCCCTTGTCCCGGCCACATGATCTTTACAGGGTTCCTTGGATTTCAATGAACCTGCAAGCGTTTAAATCGTGCCTCAGGCCGTGACTTTCAAGACGAGTGCTTCATGTCCTGTCGCCATCAGAAAGCGCAACAGATCATCACGACCGATCGAGGTTGTAGCGTCATTCGACAGCGGATGGCAATTGATGATCTCATGCTGCATCAGGTCTGCGTCCAGAACGAATGTCACCTTGTTGCCCGTATCGTTCATTGCGCCGAAAGCAGTTACCGATCCTGGGACAACCCCCAGATACTCCATCAGCTTTTCCGGCTTGCCAAACGATACCTTGCTGGCCGCCCCAAGCAGGATATGGACTGTCTTCAAATCGACAATGGCGTTTTCCTCGACCACCAGCAGAAAGAACTGATCCTTCTTGTCCTTGACGAACAGGTTCTTGGTATGACCGCCAGGAATCTCATCGCGTAGGGAGACCGATTCTGCCACGGTAAAGACTGGCGGATGTGACACTGTCCGGTGCTCGATGCCGAGGCTATCGAGGCATGCAAACAGGTCTGCGGTCGATTTCGGCACAATCTCTGTCATCATGGTCCTGCTTCAGAATAAAGTCTCAGTGGCATGCTGCGGTTAAACGATATCAAGCGATATCCTTCAACTGTTTTGTGCGCCATTCGGATATCCAAATGTCCCTCGACAAACCTTTATCGCGCCCTCTCATCAAACGTTCAAAATTTTCATTGCCGCAGAATAGCTTAGGCGGCGATTGGAAAAAATCTTGGACCCGCCGTCATTTCCCTGTTGCAATCGAAAAGCAGTTGGGCCATATACCGCCCGTCGCCGCAACACAGCGACCCACGGTTCAGCGTACTACCCCGGACCGGTGGATAATGAGCGGGCGTAGCTCAGGGGTAGAGCACAACCTTGCCAAGGTTGGGGTCGAGGGTTCGAATCCCTTCGCCCGCTCCAATTTTACAAAGATGAATTCAAGAATATGCCTTCCCGAAAGGGAGATCGAGGTTTTCCGTGTCCGGCTGCGTGGTTTGGGCTGCAAAACCGACTGCGTTAAACCCTTCCCTATAAGCTCTTAAAATGTGCCTATAGCAAATTGGCGTCGCCAAACGCGCTCCGAATGGCGACACCGGAATGCTGCGTCAGGTCGCCCGTATCGGCTTATGTCCCATCACCCTACCAATGATAATGACCAGCACGCCAGCAATGGCGAGGCAGGCTGCCAGAAAGAACATCGGAGCAATCGTGCTGCCTGTCTGGTCGCGGATCAATGGCACGACATTCTGGGCAACAAACCCTCCGAGATTGCCGACCGAGTTGATGGCAGCCAGACCGGCGGCGGCACCGGCCCCTTTCAGGAAGCGCGATGGCAGGCTCCAGAACACCGGCTGGCCTGCGAAGATCCCGGCGGCGGCAAGGCACAGAAACGCAAATTGCAACACCTGGTCTGTCAGCACTGCCGACATCACAAGACTGACGGCACCGACAAAGGCCGGTATGACGATATAGGGCGTCTTGTTCTCCGTCCGGTCAGCCGCCGATGGCACAACATAGAGCGCGATGGCAACAGCAACCCAGGGGATGATGTTGATCAGGCCATTCACCGTATTCGACACGCCAAACCCCTTGACGATGGTCGGCAGCCAATAGCTCAAGCCATAAGCGGCGAGTGGAAAGCCGACATAGCAGAGCGACATCAGCAGCACGCGCGGATTGATCAATGCCTTGAAGCCATTGTCGGCATTCGCGTCCATTCCGGTGTTTTCGGCATCCAGCCGGGCCTGAAGCCAGGCTTTTTCCGCGTCCGTCAAAAAATGCGCCTTGGCTGGCGTATCGGCGAGATAAAACCAGGTGACGATACCAGCCAGAACCGCGGGAATACCGGTCGCCAGGAACACCCACTCCCAACCCTGATAGCCCAGGAACCCATCGAGATCGAGCAACACGCCGCCCAAGGGCGCACCAATAGCATTGGCAAGGGCGCTGAAAATCATGAACAGGCCAACCATCCGGCCACGATAATCCCTTGGGAACCACAGCGTCAGCAGATAGAGCACGCCCGGAAAGAAACCTGCCTCGCAGACACCCAGCAGAAAGCGCAGGATGTAGAACATCGTCGCGTTCTGGGTATAGGCAAGCGCAATGGTCACCGCTCCCCAGGACACCAGAATGCGCGCAAACCAGCGGCTGGCGCCAAACCGCTCAAGAAACAGGTTACTCGGCACTTCAAATAGAAAATAGCCGATAAAGAACAGCGACGCCCCCAACCCATAGGCATATTCGCTGAGGCCCAGCGCATCGACCATTTGCAATTTCGCGTAACTGACATTCTGCCGATCAATATAGGCAATCAGGTAGAGAAGCCCCAGAAACGGCATCAGCCGCCAGGTGATTTTTGAAATCAGTGCTTTTTCGGAAACCAAGTCATGTCCTCCCACAACCGTCCCCTCCTGCGGCTGCTAAGGACGGGTAAAGGAAACAGGATTACACGCTGAATTGTTCCCCGCACACCCTTGGACAAAGCCGTGCAAAAAACCATCAGCTCACGGAAAACACATAGTCCGTTTCCTGGCGCAGTGTTTCACCGGGCCGAAGGACAGCACTTGAGAAACCGGCCTGGTTGATGGCATCCGGCCAGATCTGGGTTTCCAGACAGAAACCGGCATAAGCGCCGTAGCGACGGCCCTCAAGACCGGAAACCGGTATATTCAGGTAGACGCCCGCGTAGAATTGAACGCCGGGTTCGGTGGTACGCACTTCCATGGAAACGCCGGATTTCAGGCTGCGGGCCATGGCGACGCTGCGCTTGGCCACCCGTGTCTGCGACAGACAGAAATTGTTGTCGAAGGGCACCTGAACGCCGTCCTCTGTGCGACGCATGACGCCCATCTGCCGGAAATCAAACGGCGTACCGATCACCGGACGCTGCTCTCCAGTCGGAATCAGGCGGTCATCGACAGGCAGGTAGTGATCGGCAGCAATCATCAGCTCATGATCCAGCATGTCAGGCGAATCATCCAGGTTGAAATAGGAATGCTGGCAGAGATTGGCAAGGGTCGGCGCGTCCGTGGTGGTTTCATAGACCACCGACAGCACACCGTCATCCTGGAGGTGATAAGTCGCCCGGATGTAGGCATTGCCGGGATAACCGGCCCGGCCCGCCGGATCGGTGATCTCGAGCACCACCCGGTCACGATCAAGATCGGCAATCGTCCAATTGCGCCTACCAATGCCATCGCTGCCGCCATGCAGATGGGTAAGGCCGCGCTCGTTGCATTCCAGCTGATAGTCTTCACCATCAAGGGTAAAACGTCCGTTGGCGATGCGATTGGCCAAGCGCCCGGGCGTCGCCCCGAAATAGGGTGAATGGATCGCATAATCCTCGAACCGCTCGAAACCCAGCACCAGCGGTGCCACATGGCCTTCCATCCTGAGATCCTGGATCACCGCTCCCCAGGTCAGCACCTTGGCCTTCAGGCCACCGCCATGCAGCGTGACCTGCTCTACCGTTTCACCCTTGGTGGTCGTGCCAAATTCCAGACGCTGCATATGCTTCCTCACCCTTGCATCGACGGTGCCTGCCTGAGGCGGGCGCGTCATCGTTTCTGCTGTGTCACATAGGTTTATTGCATAATTCCTCAAACCGAAATCGATCAGAGATAAAATATCCAGCAACCATAAGGCGTTACAGCAAACATCAACGCACCATAGACGATGCGGGCCGGATTAACGCGACAGCTCGCGTGCCGCATCCTCCAACCCGCCAAGCGTCAGAGGATGCATGCGCCCGCCCATGAGACGCGAAATCAAACCGATCGAATGGGTATAGGCCCAATGCTCCTGCTGCATCGGGTTGAGCCACAGACATTTGCGAAAATGCGCCGTGATGCGCGAAAGCCAGAGCGCGCCAGGCTCGCCATTCCAATGCTCCACCGATCCGCCGATCATGGTGATCTCATAGGGGCTCATCGCCGCATCGCCGACGAAGATCACCCGGTAATCCGGCCCATAGGTGCGGATAATCTCTTCCGTCGGGATGACATCGGTCCGGCGGCGGCGATTGTCTTTCCATACGCGCTCATAAAGGCAATTGTGGAAGTAGAAATGCTCCATATGCCGAAATTCCGACCGGGCTGCCGAAAACAACTCTTCCACGCCTTTGACGTGATCGTCCATGGAGCCACCGATATCGAAGAACATCAGCAGCTTGACGGCATTTCGCCGTTCCGCCTGGGTCTTGATGTCAAGATAGCCATGCTCTGCCGTTGCGCGGATCGTACCGCTCAAATCAAACTCGTCCGGCGCACCTTGCCGCACGAACCGCCGCAACCGGCGCAGGGCAACTTTGATATTGCGGGTGCCAAGCGCGACGGAATCGTCGAGATTGCGAAATTCCCGCTGGTCCCACACCTTGACGGCGCGGCGATGGCGTGATCCGTCCTGGCCGATCCTCACCCCTTCCGGATTGTAGCCATAGGCCCCGAAGGGCGAGGTCCCCGCCGTGCCGATCCATTTTGAGCCGCCCTGATGGCGCTCCTTTTGCTCGGCCAGCCGCTGTTTCAGCGTTTCCATCAGCCTGTCGAAACCACCCATGGCTTCGATCAGTTTCTTGTCTTCGTCGGACAGGTGTTTTTCGGTCAGCTTGCGCAACCATTCTTCCGGCAGAGCGGTCTGGGAGACACCCGCCTCCAACCCACCAGTCGCTTCCAACCCCTTGAAACATTCAGAAAAGGCCAGATCGAAACGGTCGATATGCCGCTCATCCTTGATCAGCGTCGTGCGCGCCAAATAGTAGAAAGCCTCAATGTCGAAATCGACAAGGCCGCGCTGCACCCCTTCCAGCAAGGCCAGATATTCCCCGAGGGAGACCGGGACTTTTTCTTGTTTGAGCTTGAGGAAGAAAGGCAGGAACATCGGCGCTCAGAGCGGTTGCTGGTAGATGATAAAGGGGGTCTTGTCCGCCACCTGATCATAGAGGCGACGGGCCGTTCTGTTAAACTCCTGGGTCATCCAATAGACCTTGCCCGCGCCGATCTCCATCGCCGCCGCATTGACCGCTGCAATCAGCGCCCGGCCGATGCCAAGCCCACGCACCTCAGGATCGACATAGAGATCCTGAAGATAGCAGACATCGGCAATATACCAGCAGGACCGATGAAAGACATAATGGCGGAGGCCGACAGCCTTCCCTCCGGCCACAGCCAGAAACCCGCGAAATTCGCCAGCTCCCTGCCCCGTCAGCCGGGCAAAGGTGGTCGCATAGATCTCTTCGGGCAGTTCCGTTTCGTAAAAGGCGAGATAGGCGCGCCACAGGCGGCGCCAGTCTGCCTCGTCGTCAACAGTCAGGGGACGGACCAGAAGTTCGCTGCTCATATGCCGCGCCCCTTGCCGATATCGTTCAAATCATAGCTGGTGGTCTGATACATTTCGTTGATCCAGTTTCCAAACAGCAGATGCGCATGGCTGCGCCAGCGGTTGAGCGGCGTCAGTGTATCATCGTTGTGGGGAAAGTAATCATATGGCAGGCGGATCGGGATGCCGGCGCTGACGTCGCGGAAATATTCATCCGCCAGCGAGGTGGAATCATATTCGACGTGATTGAACATATAGAGCCGATTGCCCTTGTCCTCCTGCACCAGGCAGACACCCATCTCGTCGGATTCCATCAGGATGTTCAGGTCCGGCACTTTTTCGATATCGGCGCGGCGTACTTCGGTCCAGCGTGAGACCGGCACCTGAAAATCATCCGAGAAGCCGTTGAGATAGATGGAGGAGGGTGCCAGATTGCGGTGGCGGAACACGCCGAAAGCCTTTTCCTTCAGCCCATGTTTCGGCACCTTGTGGAAGTGATAGATCGCCGCCATCGCCCCCCAGCAGACATTCATCGTCGTGTGGACATTGGTTTGCGTCCAGTCGAAAATCTGCTGCATCTCGCTCCAATAGGTGACGTCTTCAAAGGGCAGCGTTTCCACCGGCGCACCGGTAATGATCAGTCCATCGAACTTGCGGTGCTTCACCTCTTCCCAGGTCTGGTAGAAGGACAGGAGATGCTCTTCGGGCGTGTTCTTGGCCTTATGCCCGCCGATCCGCACCAGGGTCAGTTCCACCTGCAATGGCGATGCACCGATCAGCCGGGCAAATTGCACCTCGGTCTTGATCTTGTTGGGCATGAGATTGAGCAGGGCGATCTGCAACGGGCGAATATCCTGACGGATCGCTGCGGTTTCCGTCATCACCCGCACACCCTCATGAACGAGAGCGTCGAAGGCGGGGAGCGTATCGGGAATCTTGATCGGCATCAGCTTTAAACTTTCCTGTCACGGCACGGTGCGGCAGCTTTGCTATCGCCATCGGCCTCGGAAAGTCTTGAATAACTTGCCTCGGCCCTTTAGCAATTTATTTTACGTGGCTGCAAGCCGGCCGGCCAAATCACCACGAGACAGGCGCTTATTTACGCCTTCACCCGTTACGAATCAATGAAAACATAAGCTGCACCGCAGCACGGATCAGCGCCCGTCCCGCGCTCCATCCCGCCGGGCCATGAAGGCCAGCCGCTCGAACAGATGCACGTCCTGCTCATTCTTCAAAAGCGCGCCGTGCAGTTTCGGCAGGGCATTGGCTGCATCGATGCGCAGATCGGCGGGATCGACCTCATCGGCCACCAGCAGGCGTATCCAGTCCAGGGCTTCCGAGGTCGATGGACGTTTTTTCACGCCCGGCGTTTCGCGGATCTCGTAAAACCGGGTCAAGGCCGCCTGGAGCAGCTGCTGCTTGATGCCGGGATAGTGAACCTCAACGATCCGCGCCAGCGTTTCGGCATCCGGAAAGCGGATATAGTGGAAGAAACAGCGGCGCAGGAAGGCGTCGGGCAGTTCCTTCTCATTATTGGAGGTGATGATGACGATCGGGCGCACCTGCGCCTTCACCCGCTCACCGGTCTCATAAACGTGAAACTCCATCCGATCCAGTTCCTGCAACAGATCGTTGGGAAACTCGATATCGGCCTTGTCGATCTCATCAATCAGCAGCACGGTTTTCCGGCCTGCGGCAAAGGCTTCCCAGAGCTTGCCGCGCCTTATATAATTGCCGATATCGCTGACGCGTGGATCGCCCAGCTGGCTATCGCGCAGGCGCGACACGGCATCATATTCGTAAAGCCCCTGCTGCGCCTTGGTGGTGGATTTGATCGTCCATTCAATCATATCGAGACCAAGGGCTGCCGCAACCTGACGGGCCAGTTCGGTCTTGCCGGTGCCTGGCTCCCCCTTGACCAGCAGCGGCCGTTCCAGCGCAATAGCCGCATTGACGGCCACCGTCAGGTCCTTGTCGGCGATATAATCGGCGCTTCCGGTGAATTGCCCGGCAAATGGCATGATCTCTCCAATTCATCGTGAATTTCGCTGAAAGTAATCAGCGGCACAGCCAGCGACAAGCCGGTGCAGGCCAATCTCTTCACAAATAAAGCTTGTATTTTGTTTGAAATCTGCCAGTTTGGCCCCCACATCCTGCTCAACCATTCAGGATGGGGTCACCTTTTCCGGCAGGAAAGCGCTTTGGCCCCGAATGGGCATGAGTTAAACTTTCCTCTGCCTGACTGAACTGCAAGGCCGGACGTTCCGGTTTTTTGTCTGTGCCGCTGAACCGGGTGCGGTTCGATGGCAGGATTGGGCAGGGACTATCCGTTTTTGCAGCGACACGTGAGCGCCGGTATCGGCGCACAGCGCTACAAAAATCCGCACCGCGCCGTTCGCACTGTTGTCCGCATCTTTTCGCCCTGGCGAAACCAAAGCGGTTTCCCGGCGCATTTTCGTTTCGGCATTTGATCCGCGAGCAGTAATCCTGCAAGGAGACCGGCATGACGGCGCATTTATACAAGACAGGCGACATGGTCGTCCTGAAAGACGGTCCCGTCAGGCTCTCCCGGTCGGTCGGCGTCTGCAAGGTGCTTGCCACCCTGCCGGAATCCCAGGGCGCACGCCGGTATCGGGTTCGCTTCGAGAGCGAAACGTTCGACCGGTCGATTGCCGAGGACGAGATCGATGTCAGCCGTTCGCCACGGTCCGGCACCGCCTCAAAAACACAAAAGGCCGGCGGGGCCTGGGCAACGCCAGTCAATTCGAAATAACCAGATTATCATCCTCAACCATCAAAGGAGAGACAGTGCAGGTACTCGTCAGGGATAACAATGTTGAGCAGGCATTGCGCGTGCTGAAGAAGAAAATGCAGCGCGAAGGCCTGTTTCGTGAAATGAAGGCCCGTTCGGCCTATGAAAAGCCGTCGGAAAAGAAGACCCGCGAAAAGGCCGAGGCCGTGCGCCGCACCCGCAAGCTGGCCCGCAAGAAGCTTCAGCGCGAGGGCCTTCTGCCTGCGCCGAAGAAAAAAGTTTTTGCACCACGCGCCCAAGGGTAAGGGCAGAAGGGCAAGGGACACATCGCCCTTGGCCATAAAATCGAGACCAGGCAAATCCGTGCAGGTCTCGAATCCCTTGTTCCATGCAATTATGCCTCGGGCAATCGGACTGGAAAATGCCGCAGGCGTTCCGTTGATCACGGAACGCCTTTTGCATTTGGCCTCAGATGCGTTATGGCATGGCCATGACGGAAAGCACCTTCACCATTCTGCTCGGCGGTCCCCTCGCCATTACGCCCCGGCTGCTCGGCTCCGTTGCAGGAACCCGCGCCATCGCTGCCGATGGCGGCATGCGCCATGCCGAACCGCTGGGATTGACGCCTGAGCTTTGGGTGGGTGATTTCGACAGTTCCGACGATCTTCCGGCAGACCGGTTTCCGGATATCCCGCGCCTTCCCTATCCCGCCCGCAAGAACCTCACAGATGGTGAAATCGCCATTGAAGAAGCCCGCAAGCGTGGCGCGACCTCCCTTCTGCTGGCGGGCGCGCTTGGGGGAGAGCGATCCGATCATGCGATGATGCATCTGCTGCTAGCGGTGGCGCTGGCGGCCCAGGGACTTGATCTGCACCTCACATCCGGTGAGGAGGAGGCATGGCCGCTTCTGCCGGGTAAAACCATGACACTGGACCTGCCGCAGGGTTCGTTGTTTTCCATTCTCGGCTTTTCCGCGCTGGCAGGCCTCACCATCGACGGCGCGCGCTATCCATTGCAGGGTTTCGATCTGCCGTTCGGATCGTCCCGCACCATTTCCAATGTGGCCGAAGGTCCGGTAACGCTGTCGCTTGGCAGCGGAGATGCCGTGATCCTTGCCCGCCCTTATGACATGACCGGAGCGTGACCCTTGGCACCGCCAATCCTGAAACTTGACAATATCTTCCTGTCCTTCGGCGGCGCACCGCTGCTCAACGGCGCTGGCCTGCAAGTGGAACCGGGCGACCGAATCTGCCTTGTCGGCCGCAACGGCTCTGGCAAGTCCACCCTGATGAAGATCGCCGCCGGTCTGGTCGAGGCCCAATCGGGTGAGGTGTTTCGACACCCCTCGGCCACCATCCGCTATCTCGAACAGGCCCCGGATTTCGGCAGCCACGCCACCGTGCAGGCCTATGCCGAGGCCGGGCTTGGTCCGGGCGACGACCCGTACCGCGTCACCTATCTGCTGGAGCATCTGGGCCTGAGCGGTCAGGAAGATCCGAAAAGCCTGTCGGGCGGGGAAGCGCGCCGCGCAGCCCTCGCCCGGGTGCTGGCACCGGAACCCGACATCCTGATGCTGGATGAGCCGACCAACCATCTCGACCTGCCGACCATCGAATGGCTGGAAGAAGAGTTGCGCAAGACCCGCAGCGCCCTTGTCCTAATCTCCCATGACCGTCGCTTTCTGGAGAAATGCTCGACCGCAACCGTCTGGCTGGATCGCGGCCTGTCGCGCCGTCTGGCGCGTGGCTTTGGCCATTTCGAGGAATGGCGCGACAAGGTGCTGGAAGAAGAAGAGATCGAACAGCACAAGCTGGGCAAAGCCATCGAGCGCGAAGAACATTGGCTGCGCTACGGCGTAACGGCACGGCGCAAGCGCAATATGCGCCGGCTTGGCAACCTCCAGACCCTGCGCGCCGACTATCGTGGCCATAAAGGTCCGCAAGGAACGATCCTTGCCAGCGCCACCGAGGGCAAGGAAAGCGGCAAGCTGGTGATAGAGGCCGACAAGATCACCAAGGCCTATGGCGAGCGGACGATTATCGCGCCGTTTTCAATCCGCGTGCATCGCGGCGACTGTATCGGTCTGGTCGGCCCGAATGGCGCTGGCAAAACCACGCTGTTGAAAATGCTGACCGGTCAACTTTCGCCCGACGAAGGCACGATCAAGCTCGGCACCAATCTGGAAATTGCCACGCTTGACCAGAAGCGCGAGGACCTCAACCCTGATGACACGCTGGCCAATTACCTGACGGATGGGCGCGGCGAGAACCTGCTGGTTAATGGCGAGCAGAAACATGTCACCGGCTATATGAAGGAATTCCTATTTCAGCCGGAACAGGCCCGCACCCCGATCCGCAACCTGTCCGGCGGCGAGCGGGCCCGGCTGATGCTGGCGCGGATCATGGCCAAGCCGTCCAACCTGCTGATCCTTGACGAGCCGACCAATGACCTTGATATCGAGACGCTGGACCTGCTTCAGGAAATCGTCACCGGCTATTCCGGCACTGTCATCCTCGTCAGCCATGACCGTGATTTCCTCGACCGCACAGTGACCTCGACCATCGCCCCCGCCAATCCGGAAGCCCCCAATGGCCACTGGATCGAATATGCCGGCGGCTATTCCGACATGCTAGCGCAGCGCCGGGGTGTGGAAGATGAGCGCAAGCGCGTGGAAAAAGCAGAAAAAGCCAAGACGCAGGAGGGCGGCGGCAAAAGCGGTGATACGGCGCCGAAGAACAAGGGAAAACTGTCCTTCAAGCAGAAATTTGCGCTGGAAAACCTGCCGAAGGAAATGGAAAAGGCCGAGAAAGAGATCGCGCTGCGGGAAGCGAAAATGGCCGATCCCAATCTGTTCGTGAAGGACCCCGCCACGTTCAACAAGCTCGCCGCCGAAATGGAAGTGCTACGTCAATCCATCGCCCGCATGGAAGAGGAATGGCTGGAACTGGAAATGCTGCGTGAGGAATTGGAGGGGTAACCCAAGCGCTCTATAGCAGCCTGCGCAAAGATCGCTGTAGCGCTTTATACGAAGAGTCATTGAAGATGACTCTTCGTATTCCTTTTGCAAATATCTCAAGCGATTGATGCATTTAAGATATTTGTAATGCCTTCAAGTCGAGGATGCGTCAGCATGTCAGAGACTTGGTATTACATGTGTAGCATGAAGCCGTGCATTCCCAATGCCTGGAGGCACAAAGACATCTCCAGGCATTGGCATCACTACAGCGCTGTGCGCCCTAGAGTCTGTCAGGTTCAGATTGAACCAGACAGACTCTAGATTCTCTTGTTTTCGTTTGTCTTTTCGGGAAAACCGGATTCCACTTTTCCCTGACAAACTCTAAAGCGTGTTGCGGCTTATCAGCCTCAAGCAACACGCTTTAAGTTTTTGTTTTTACGCATGTCGTTACCGCAAAACCGCTGCACACTTTTGCGCGACATGCTCTATATGGCGCACAAAGGTTCGCTGTCGCTCTTTATGTTTTTGCATAATTTTCTCTTTAAACCGATTCCGGTTTAAAGAATGATGCAGTAACCATTATTTGGTTTTGAGCAGCCACATCTTGCCGGCCATCGTAATCCGGCGCGAATCTTGCTCGGCTTCTTCTGCGGTATTGCACCGTTCCAGCAGGCCCAGGTCTGTCAGTTCCGTCACGGTCGTGGTGGTGAGAAACTTGATCTTCTGCGGCCGTTCCTTGAAACGGTCGGTCCGGGAATAGGTCACCTCTGCGTTCAGATGCGTCCATTTCTTCAGCGGCTGGGGATACAGATCGCCTTCCTTGGCAAGCTTTAATCCGCGGATCTGCGTGGGTGTCAATTCGATCATATCCAGCCTCTAGTGGGACCATTTCCAGCGCCAAGGACGCTCAAGGAAACGCTCTGTCTCTTTTGTGTTATAGCAAGGCCCGAAGACGCACATGCATCCCTGCCTTGAAAAAAAAACGACCATCCCAAGTGCCTTAAAGGCTTGAGATAGTCGCAACGGAATACCGACTGCCATTGTTAACGGCTATTGGCATGATGCGGCGGCACGCGGAAAACGGCCCAATGAATTCTGATATTGCGAGCGCCTGTGCAGAGCGCCCCAAGGGCGATGTCACAGTCTGCTTGGCGCGCAATTTCGCTTTTTTAATCCATATCTGGTTTAAAGATTATGCAGTAAGCTTCTGCGGGCAGAGAGTCTACTGGATAATTCCTTAAATCGGACGAGATGATGCCCGCTTTCAGGCGTTATGCCGTCGAGAAGGTCTATTCCGGCACCGGCACGTCCATCCGCTCCAGATGCAGGATGCGCGGCGATACCGCATCGATAAAGCCTTGGGCGCGACCGATATAGATCAGCGTCGCCCCCTGTAACTGCGTCATCACGCCGGTCAGGATCTTCGCCGTTTCCGGCTCCAACCCATCAAGCACATCGTTGAACACCACCCAATGAGGCTTGCGCAACAGGATATGGGCAAAAGCCAGCGCCATCTGCTCATCCTTGTCCAGCACCCGGTCCCAACGCTGCCGCTCGTCCAGCGCGCTAGCAAGGCGGCTGAGCTTGACCGTCTTCAGCGCCAGCGTCATCGCCTCGTCACCATAGGTAGAGGCATCCTCGGGATAGGCCAGGATGTCGCGCAGCCGCCCCTCCGGCAGATAGGGGGTCTGCGGCACGAACAGGATATGATCTTCCTGCGGGAGACGGATCAGGCCCTCGCCATAGGGCCAGAGTCCAGCGATGGCGTTGAAGAATTGTCGCCGGTTGATGCCGGGATCACCGTTGACCATCACATGTTCACCGGCAAGGATGGTGGGATTGTCCTCTTTCAGATGATAACCGCCCCAATGGGCCTCCGCCTCGACGGGGGTGCGGATATAGACATCCTCGAAAGCCAGTTCGCCTGGCTTTCCGGCCTCAACCCGGATCTGGCCTTCCACCGTCTCGGTCAGCGCCGGTTCGATCAGGGCGGCACGCAGCACCATCACCCGCAGCAGCGTTGCCTTCCAATCGGCAATCGCCCCGAAATTATCGACGTACCAGCGCAAGGCCGTATAGACCTGCGTGAAAGCCGAGGCCGCCATCATCAAGCCGCCGAAGGTCATCGTCCCGCCGAAATAGGCTGGCGAGGCAATCAGCACCGGCACGATCAGCGCCAGCCAGCCGAAGGCTGCCGACACCCAGGTCAGATTGGTCAGCGCCAGCGCCAGCTTGGAAATAATCGCCAGCACTCGGTCGATGGTGGCATGGATCTGGGCGCGCTCGACATCCTCGCCGCGTGCTAGCGCAATCGGCTCCAGATGCTCGTTGCTGCGCATCAGGGCCGCACGAAGCTCCGCCTCGCGGGCATAGCGGGTGGCATTGAGACGGGTCAGCGTGGCGCCGACCAGATTGCTGGCCACCGCCGCGCCTCCCGCATAGATCAGCGCCGCCCAGACCATATAACCGGGAATGGCGATCTGGTGGCCAAACAGGGTCAACGAAAAATCCCCAGACAATTTCCAGAGCACGCTGATAAAACTGACGAGCAGAATGGTGGATTGCACCAGACCGACGGTGAGCGACGTCGTCGATTCCGCCAGCTTGCGCGCATCTTCATGCAGGCGCTGGTCTGGATTGACGCCAAGCGGGCTGGACACCGACAGCCGATAGGCACGCCTGCCTTTCAGCCATTGATCGACCATATCGCGCGCCAAGCCTTCGCGCATGTAAAGCGCGGTCATCTGGCTGAAAAAGGTCTGCGCCACATTGATGACCAGCAGAAAGGCGGCAATGAAGAAGAAATTGCGCAACTCCTGCCAGAAAGCTGGCAGATCGCGATTTTCCAAGGCGTTATAGAACGGCTGGTTCCAGCGATTGAGCAATATCTGGCCATAGGTCAGAAGCAAAATGACGACGAGCAACGAAAGCGAGAGCAGCAGAATGCGCCCTCTTACATGGCTGGACCAGAAGGATTGGCCAGCCATGCGCATCTGTTCTGCAAATGTCAGGTCCGGCGCGGCGGTTTCGTTGTCAAACATTCGTCGCGGTACAATCATCATTGAGTCGCGGCCTCTAATGCCGCCCTTGACCTCAAGAATGCTCTAGTTACCACCACTTGGCTACTGAATAATCACGTCTATCACTCACAAATCAAAGGGATGATGTCGAATTGGCCATTTTTAAACCGGATAAAGGACTCGTAAGCGATTCACTATTCTAAGCCACGGGATAGTGACGACCCACAAAATAACACAGGAAAATATCGCACCGTCTTCGTCTGTTTCATTCCACTCTATACAGAAGAAACGGCTCCACTCCCAGAAACATTTGGAATTCCAGATAGTTTAGGAAGTATAACTCTTTCCGGCTTAGATATCATTTTGAAATTTCGCGCAGCAGGAAATTTTTGCGTTTTTCCGGGCTTTAATCCGACGTAAGATCCAATGTCCATCGGATTCAATGGTGCGCTTACATTGAAATCCGAAGCTGGTTTTTGAAGGTTTTGGGCAGCCTGATGGACACATTGCGTATAGCGGTCAGCCTCGGGATGCCATCGATAAACATTAACGCAGCTTAATTCAACGAGCAAAAACCTGCCATTTGGCCTTTCAAATTTATCGACCACACTCCATTTTATGTTCAGGGAACCGGTGGCGTATTGCCAATCAATATTACTGAAATATTTCTGCGCCAATCCCACAATACCGATCATGCTGGACATTGGCGTGCCGCTATTTTCAAAAAATGCAACCATCTCATTTATCTTGCGCGTAATATGCGCTTTGACAGATTGATCTTCATCCATCAATTGCTTAACTGAAAAATGAACATCGGCACCAGACCCTTGACGATAGTGATTGAGATAAGCTTCGGCCCGACCGCCGGGCCTCATCGTGGCAATGCGCGCTTGCTCAAGAATTTCGTTATCGCCCCAACTTCCCGTATGTCCGCTTAGCATTCCCGTTGTGTGTATGCCGACGCAGGCAGTATCCACCGCCCCTTTTAAAACCTTGTTTCGGGCTTCACTTTGTAGTTTCTCGACCATGACAAACTCCGTGAGAACGGCAAAAACCAATATGCGACAATAATTTTAAAATTATGTCGCAATCAAGATATGATTGCAAGTGATGTGACCACTCCACCTGTTATAGCCTCAAACAGAACTGATACGCCCCAACACAACATCGATGATACGCGACACCTAAAATCGGTGTTTTTGGAAAGAGTTAAATAGCCGAGCTAAACTATGCCAAGAAAACATCCGCATTGGCATAATTGGACATAAACAAGATCTGCCGTAGTGACATACCGGACGTATCATTCCTCTTTTCCACCCCTTGCCAGCTTACGATCGGCCAGTTACATCTGCGCCTAATACTCTAACGGGGTGCTCCGATTTTGGTTCGGGGCTGAGAGGCTTACGCCAACCCGCGGAACCTGATCCGGTTAACACCGGCGGAGGGATTAGAGGTGCATTTCTGCTCCCTGTCTCTCTTTCATTGTTGTTGTTCAAGGAGAGACCATGCGCCGTTTGTTGCTAGCAGCCCTTCCCCTTCTTGCCAGCCTGACGGTCGCCCAGGCCGAAGACAAGGTGTTGACCATTTACACCTATGAAAGCTTCGTCTCTGAATGGGGGCCGGGGCCGAAGGTGAAAGCCACGTTTGAAAAGACCTGCGGCTGCACCGTCAAGTTCGTCGGGCTGGAAGATGGCGTGGCACTGCTGAACCGCCTGAAGCTGGAAGGCGCTTCCAGCGAGGCGGATCTGGCGCTGGGGCTGGACACCAATCTCACCGAGGAAGCCAGGCAGACCGGGCTTTTTGCGCCCCACGGCATCGATGCGTCGACGGCCCAGGTGCCTGGCGGCTTCAAGGACGATATGTTCGTGCCCTATGATTACGGACATTTCGCCGTCGTCTATGACACCCAAACCATAAAAAATCCGCCCAAAAGCCTGAAGGAACTGGTGGAGGGAGACCCCGCCCAGAAGATCGTCATCGAGGACCCACGCACTTCGACGCCGGGGCTTGGCCTGCTGCTCTGGGTTAAATCCGTCTATGGCAAGGACGCGCCCGCCGCCTGGGCAAAATTGAAAGACCGGGTGCTGACCGTAACTCCCGGCTGGTCGGAAGCCTATGGCCTGTTCACCAAGGGCGAAGTGCCGATGGTGTTTTCCTATACGACCTCACCCGCCTATCACATGGTCTCTGAGAACACCGAGCGCTATCAAGCCGCTTTCTTTTCGGAAGGGCATTACATCCAGATTGAAGTGGCAGGAGTGTTGAAAGGCACCAAGCACAAGCAGTTGGCCGAGGATTTCCTGAAATTCATGCTGACGTCCGGCTTCCAGGATGATATCCCGACCAACAATTGGATGATGCCAGTCACCAAGACCTCGACCCCGCTGCCAGAGGCTTTCGACCGTCTGGTCAAGCCAGCCAAGACCTTCCTGATGAGCCCGCAGGAGGTTGCCGCCAACCGCAAGGCCTGGATCGCGGAATGGCAGGCGGCAATGGCGGCTAAGTAAGGCCCGGCATGGCTCTCGCACGGCAAAATCTGCTGCCGATTGCTGGCGGGATCATCGGCCTTGCCGGGCTTTTTGCCTTTATCGGATTGGCGGTCTTCGCCCTGCTGCTCACAACCGGTGGCCATCTGCCGCTGGCGCTGGACAGTTACACCCTGTCCATCCTGCGCTTCACCCTGGTGCAGGCCGGGCTATCGACTTTGCTGTCCATTACCTTTGCCCTGCCGGTGGCTCTGGCCCTGGCGCGGCAAAGGCATTTCTGGGGCCGTCGCTGGCTGATCCGGCTGATGGCGCTGCCCATGGGTCTACCGGTGCTGATCGGCGCCTTGGGCCTGATTGGCATCTGGGGTCGCAACGGGTTTGCCAATGATCTGCTGGCGCTGCTCGGCCGTCAGACACCGGTCAGCATTTACGGCCTGACCGGCATTCTCATTGCCCATGTGTTTTTCAACATGCCCTTGGCATGCCGCCTGCTGCTTGCCGGGCTGGAGCGGGTGCCACCTGATTATTGGCGCATGGCGGCCAGTCTTGGCATGGGTCCGGTTGCGATTTTCCGGATGATCGAATGGCCAGCCCTCAGCCCCTTACTTCCCGGCATCGCCGGGCTGATCTTCATGCTCTGCGCCACGAGTTTCACGCTGGTGCTGACGCTGGGCGGCGGGCCGGGCGCAACCACGCTGGAAGTGGCGATCTATCAGGCCTTGCGCTTTGATTTCGACCCGCCCCTTGCCGTCTCTCTGGCAACCCTGCAACTGGCTGTCACGGCCCTGTTGCTTGGCCTTTTGGCACTGTTTCCAGCACCGGACGACCAGGCATTGCCCGATGAAAGACCTGTGTTGCGGCTCGATGGCAAGGGACTGGCAGCGCGGGTCTGGGATGGGGTTGTGCTGCTGCTTGCCCTGTTTTTCCTGGTCACGCCCCTTGCCAATATCGCTTTTGCCGGCGTCAAAGCCGATCTCCTGAAACTGCTTGATGATCCCTCGGTCTGGCGGGCTGGCGGTCTTAGCCTTGCGATCGCCTTTCCCGCCGCCCTGCTGGCGCTGGGTCTCAGCCTCCTCTTCATCAATGCCAGGACAGCACTATCCGGCCTGCGGCAAAAAACCCTGGTCGCAACCACTCTTTCCCGGCTGATTGGCGCAACATCATCGCTGGTGCTGCTGGTGCCGGTCATCGTGCTGGCCACCGGCTGGTTCCTGCTGCTGCGCCAGATGGGCAATGCGGCAGGGTTTGCCGGGCCGGTGGTGGTGGCGATCAACGCGATCATGGCGCTGCCCTTTACCATGCGGGTCTTGGCACCGGCCATCGCCACCCATCATCACCGCACGGCGCGCCTGTCTGCAAGCCTTGGCCTTGGCGGACTGGCCAAGATCCGCCATGTCGACTGGCCGGGCCTGCGTCGTCCGATCCTGACGGCCCTGTCCTTTGCCATGGCACTATCGCTTGGAGACCTTGGGGCGGTGGCCCTGTTCGGTGCCAATAATCTGGCGACTTTGCCGTGGCTGATCTATAGCCGGATGGGCAGCTACCGCACCGCCGATGCCGATGGTCTGGCCCTGCTGCTCGGCCTTGTCTGCCTTGTGCTGACCATGATTGGAACGGCGGGCGGCTCAAGTGCTGACAAACCGGAGGAGCGACCATGAGCGAGACGGCCACTATCCCCGATGCCGCAATTGTTCTCGACACGGTGCAACTGCGTCTGGGAAACCAGAGTTTTGAGTTCAACGATCAGATCGCGTCTGGAAAGATCACCGCGATCACCGGCATGTCCGGCTCAGGCAAATCCACCCTGCTGAACCTGATTGCCGGGTTCGAGACGCCCGATCAGGGCCGGATCCGGATTGGCTCGGAAGACATCACGGATCTGCCACCCGCCAAACGTCCGGTCTCCCTGGTGTTCCAGGACCATAACCTGTTTGCCCATCTCGATCTCGCCACCAATATCGGCCTTGGCATCGATCCGTCTCTGCGGCTTGGCGCGGCGGATCGGCTGGCGGTGAGCCAAGCCCTGAAAAGAGTGGGACTTGGCGGCTATGACCGACGCAAACCCGCCACGCTTTCCGGCGGAGAAAAGCAGCGCGCCGCCTTTGCCCGTGCGCTGGTCCGGCGCAAGCCGGTCCTGTTGCTGGACGAACCTTTTGCCGCCCTCGATCCCGGTCTGCGCGCCAGCATGGCCGATCTGCTGCTGGATCTGCATCGCGAAACCGGCCAGAGCGTGTTGATCGTCAGCCACGATCCCCAGGATGTGCGGCGCCTGGCTGATGATGTGCTGTTTCTGGATCAAGGCCGCATTTCACTGCATTGCGACGCAAAAACCTTCCTTTCCGGCGAAGGCCCAGCTGCACTCAAGACCTTTCTCGGTCCCTTTCATGATCGCGACCGGTTTTAACAGGAAGTCTCGAAGACGGGGACCACATCCACGCCCTCAAAAAAGGCCAAATATCTCAAATGCATCAGAGGTTTGAGATATCTGCAAAAGCAGGACCAGGGGCCATTTTCGATGCCCCTTGGTATAAGGCCATGATTTCGACGCGACCAGCTGGCATGGCGTGATGCATACAAAGCACAAATGAATGCGATCATTAACATTTTCTTATCCAATTGGCTGATCTTGTGCGATGCGCAGTTTTATCCAAATCAATAATATGCTGTTAAGGATTTGGATGAAAATCGTGAGACGTCCCGCATCGCAATATCAGCGAAATGGCGGGTGTGACTGAACAGGTAAGGGGACGAAGACGTTTCTAGGATGCGCTGCAATATGATCCTGATGGCCCCTGCACAGCAAGGCACCTGGCAAACCACGCGAATGGTGGCGGGAAAAATGCGCCCTGGATTAAAAGCGAGCCTCGGCCTTATAGCTGCCCTGTCGCTTGCCGGCTGCCAGTCGATGGTAGAGCAGTCCTATCAGCCGAACATCTCGCCCTCGTCTTCGCCGCAGATCGTTCAGGAAGTGCAGAAGGACGATCCCCGCGCCCAGATGGGTGCGCGCGAGCATCCCCGTATCGTGGCAAGCTATGGCGGCGAATATCACGACGAGAAAACCGAACGGCTGGTGGCGAAAATTGCCGGTGCGTTGACGGTGGTTTCTGAAAACCCGCAGCAGTCCTATCGCATCACCATTCTGAATTCTCCGGCTATCAATGCCTTTGCCCTGCCCGGCGGCTATCTCTATGTCACCCGTGGCCTACTGGCGCTGGCCAATGACGCTTCGGAAGTCGCCGCCGTGCTGTCGCATGAAATGGCCCATGTCACCGCCAATCATGGCATCGAGCGCCAGCGGCGCGAAGAAGCCGAGGTCATTGCCAGCCGGGTGGTGGCCGAAGTGTTGTCCAGCGATCTGGCTGGCAAGCAGGCCTTGGCCCGTGGCAAGCTGCGGCTGGCCGCCTTCTCACGCCAGCAGGAATTGCAGGCCGATACAATCGGGGTGCGGACGCTGGGCGAAGCAGGTTACGATCCCTATGCGGCGGCGCGCTTCCTGGATTCCATGGCCGCCTATCAGCATTACAGCTCATCCGACCCCAATGCCGACCAGAGCATGGACTTCCTGTCCAGCCACCCCAGCACGCCACAGCGAGTGGAACTGGCACGCGACCATGCCCGCGCCTTCGGACCTGACGGATCGACTGGCGACAAGGGCCGCGATTACTTTTTCGATGGCATCGATGGCATGCTGTATGGCGACAGCCCGCAGGAGGGCTATGTCCGTGGCCACACATTCCTGCATGGCGGCCTCGGCATACGCTTCGACGTGCCGGACGGTTTTCAGATCGACAACAAGGTGGAGGCGGTCATGGCCACCGGGCCGGGCGATGTCGCCATCCGCTTCGACGGCGTGGCCGATACTCAGAACCGCAGCCTGACCAACTATATTTCCAGCGGCTGGGTCACCGGCCTGTTGCCGGACAGCATTCACGAAACCAAGATCAATGGCATGGAGGCCGCGACCGCCAGGGCCTCGGCGGATCGCTGGGATTTCGACGTCACCGTGGTGCGGCTGGGCAATCAGATTTTCCGCTTCCTGACCGCCGTTCCCAAAGGCAGCGACCAATTGGTGCCAACAGCCGATCTTCTGCGCCAAACTTTCCGCCGCATCACACCCGAGGAAGCCAAGACGCTGAAACCATTGCGCGTCCGGGTCGTCACCGTTGGACAAGGCGACACGCTGGCCAGCCTGTCGGCCAGGATGATGGGAACGGATCGAAAGCTGGAATTGTTCAAGGTGTTGAATGCCATTCCCGCCGGTCAAAGCCCGGCACAGGGCAGCCGGGTCAAGATCGTCTCGGAATAACCTATGCATAATTCCTTAAATCGGAATCGATTTAAGGAATTATGCAGCAGATTTAAAGCGTTACAGCCTCCTTTGTGCGTTTTATAAAACGCACAAAGGAGGCTGTAGAGATTTGGTTCGATCTATTGGGTCTGTTCAGGCCACCATCTGTGGATTGGCCTGAACCAGCGCGACCTTCAGCTTTTCCATCGCCCGGGTCTCGATCTGGCGCACCCGCTCCTTGGAAATACCAAGCTCACAGCCCAGCTCCTCAAGCGTTGCACCGTCCTCCGAAAGTCGCCGGGCGCGAATGATGCGCATTTCACGCTCATTCAGATGGGCCATGGCGCCGCGCAGCCAATCCAGGCGACGCTCGGTATCGATCATATCCGTCACCTGCTCGTCCGGTGTCGGCTCATCGCTGGCCAGCATATCCAGCCGTTCGGCACCCTCTTCACCATTGTTGGAAATCGGTGCTTGCAGGGAGGTATCATTGGAAGAGAGCCGGGCGTCCATCGACTGGACATCGGCAAGGCTGACACCAAGCGCGGTGGCAATTTCCTGGTGGATAGCCTGATCGGTCAAGCGTTGATCGCCCTGGGCAAGCTTTGCCCGCAACCGGCGTAGATTGAAAAACAACGCCTTCTGGGAGGAACTGGTGCCGCCGCGCACGATGGACCAGTTGCGCAGGATATAATCCTGCATGGAGGCGCGAATCCACCAACCGGCATAGGTCGAAAAACGCACATCACGGGTCGGCTCAAACCTTGCCGCAGCTTCCAGCAGCCCTATATAGCCTTCTTGAATGAGATCGCCGAGCGGTAGGCCGAAGCCACGGAACTTGGAAGCCATGGCAATCACCAGCCGCATATGGGCATGGGCAATCTGGTTTCGGGCCACCTGATCGTTGCCATGTTTCCAGCGTACCGCCAGATCATGCTCCTCCTGGCGCTCCAGATACGGTGCGGCCATTGCAATCCTGATGAGCTTCTTATCGGCCTGCAGGGAATTCATTACGACCTCCATTCGCACGGCACCACGAGCCGCGTCGAGAGCAATTTAAAGGTTCAAACCACGGCAATGAATGTTTCATTCTTTTACGATGGGACTTGCCAAACGGATCACTGCGCGACATATCTTTTGTAGATTTAACTAATGTTCTCAGTCATGAGATGGTGTTTTGCCCGTACCACGTCGCTGTAACGCTTAAAGCTGCGGAATGTTCCAGCTATAGGGCTGGACAAATTCTGTTGCCCGCCCAAGATACCCGCATCCGCACGCATCAACGCGTCTACGCAGCGCAAAAAAGCGAATGTCGATCATCTCGCCAACATCCCAGCTCTTGAATTTCACCTGATCTTTCGCCACCTGAAGGCGGTTGCGGGCCGCAGGTGGGACACCCTTTGCGACGCCAGCAAAATACTCTTTTTGCAGCATGCTGAGGGACAGGTCGCAGTGCCCATCCAGGCATGCTGCCTGACGTGATACGGGAGTTACAATGTCGACAGAAACAGCCGAAAAGCCGGGCGAAACTACGCCAGAATCACATGTGTTCGAAGCCGATGTGGCGCGCCTTCTGCATATGATGGTGCATTCGGTTTATTCGGACAAGGATGTGTTCCTGCGGGAACTGGTTTCCAATGCCGCTGATGCCTGCGAGAAACTACGCTATGAAGCAATTACCACGCCGGGCCTTCTCACCAGCGATCCAGATCCCCGCATTCAGCTGCGGCTCGATGCCGATAACAGGCAATTGATCCTCGAAGACAATGGTATCGGCATGAGCCGGGCTGAGTTGATCGAAGCCCTGGGTACGATTGCCCGGTCTGGCACCCGTGCCTTCATGGAGCGGATCGAGGCCAGCAAGGCGGACGCTGCCAAGACCGGCGAGGATGCCCAGTTGATCGGCCAGTTTGGTGTCGGCTTCTATTCCTGCTTCATGGTGGCGGATAAGGTGGATGTGGTAACGCGCCGTGCCGGGGAGACGCAGGCCTGGATCTGGTCCTCAGACGGCAAGGGCAGCTATTCCATCAGCGAGATCGATGCCGAGAGCGCACCAGCGCGTGGCACCCGCATCACTCTGCATTTGATGGAGGATGCCAAGGACTATGCTACCCGCGCCCGCGTCGAGCGGATCGTCAAGCAGCAGTCAGGCCATGTGCCGGTTGCGATCACCCTGGTTGAAAAGCCCGGCGACGAACCAACCCGGATCACCGAAGGCACAGCTCTCTGGACCCGCCCGAAATCCGAGATCAGCAGCGAGGACTATGCCGATTTCTATCGCGGCATTGCCGGTCAATATGACGAACCGGCCTTGACGGTGCATTTCCGCGCCGAAGGCCGCCATGAATATACCGCCCTTGCCTTCGTACCCGGCACGCCCCCTTTCGACCTGTTTGATCCCGACCGCAAAGGCCGCATCAAGCTCTATGTGAAGCGGGTCTTCATCACCGACGATGCCGAACTTCTGCCGCGTTACCTGCGCTTCGTGCGCGGCCTCGTCGATACCGCCGACCTGCCGCTGAACGTGTCGCGTGAAATGATCCAGGAAAGCCCGATCCTGTCGGCGATCCGCAAGGGCGTGACCAATCGCATCCTGACCTCCGTGGAAAAACTGGCCCAGAACGAGCCGGAAACCTACAAGACGCTCTGGGAAAATTTCGGCGCAGTGCTGAAAGAAGGGCTCTATGAGGATTTCGAACGGCGCAGCCAATTGCTGGGACTTACCCGTTTTCGCACCACGACATCAGGCGACGACCAGCGTAGCCTTGCCGACTATCTCAAGGACCTCAAGCCGGAACAGGACAGCATTTATTACCTGGCCGGGAGCAACATCGAACAGCTGAGAGCCTCGCCGCAGCTGGAAGGTTTTCGCGCTCGTGGCATCGAGGTTCTACTGCTCTCAGACCAGATCGACAGTTTCTGGGTGATGAATGCCCCGGAGTTTGAGGGCAAGACCTTCAAATCCGTTAGCCAGGGGGCAGCCGACCTTGCCAAATTCGCCAAGGCCGACGCCGGTGCTGATAGCGACCAGGATAGCAACGACCAGGCAAAAGCCGATATTGCCGGATTCCTGGCACTCGCCAAGGAGCAGTTGAAAGATCAGGTTGCCGATGTCCGCGCCTCAGACCGGCTGACGGAAAGCCCGGTCTGCCTCGTTGCGCCGGAAAGCGGTTATGACCGTCAGCTGGAGAAAATATTGGCAGGTGCAGGCCAACTGGCCTCAACCTCCAAGCCGGTGCTGGAGCTGAATGCCGATCACGTGCTGGTAAAAGCCATGGCTGGTGCCCAACATACGCCTGCCCTGCAAAATGATGCGATCCACCTGCTGTATGATCAGGCCCGCATTCTCGATGGTGAAAAACCAGCCGACGCCCGGGCCTTTGCGGAGCGCATGGGACGGCTGCTCGAAAAGGCGCTTCGCGCCTGATAAGTGCACAATAAACAAAGGCCCGGTTCGCATCTGCAAACCGGGCCTTTTTTGATGAAGGAAGATTATTCCGAAGCGTCGGCGGAATCAGCGTTGAGCTGGCCGTATTTTTCGGCGCCAAGCTTGGAGAACAGCTCGAGCTGGGTTTCGAGGAAGTCGATATGGCCTTCCTCATCCATCAGCAGCTGTTCGAACAGCTTCATGGTGACGTAGTCACCAGCCTGATAACAGATATCGCGGGATTCCTTGTAAGCCGTGCGGGCTTCGTATTCGCCAGCCAGATCGGCCTCCAGAACTTCCTTGACCGTCTGGCCAATGCGCAAGGGCGCCAGCGTCTGAAGATTGGGGTGGCCTTCCAGGAAAATAATGCGCTCGACCAGCTTGTCGGCATGCTGCATTTCCTCGATAGATTCAGCACGCTCCTTCTTTGCAAGCTTGGTATAGCCCCAATCTTCAAGAAGACGGTAGTGCAGCCAATACTGATTGACGGCACCCAGCTCCAGAAACAAAGCCTGGTTCAAACGTTCAATAACTTTTGCATCGCCCTTCATCGGCGGACCCCTATTTTGACAGTGACCGGCACAGAGAATTGCCGAGATCTTGGATGATCACCAGAATTATCCATGCAGCCTGATAGATTACAATCCACTGCGCCTCGCTCTCGCGATTTGCACCGGTAATGTCGTGATAAAAGCAGGATTGTACCGTCAAGTCGAGCGCTATCTTAGAATGATTCCAAAAAGATTGAAGAAAGCCCAGATTCCACCGAACCGGTCATGCGTTCCGCACAAACGAAAAACCCCGCACGAAGCGGGGTAGAAAAGGCAAGAGTCACGCTGCAACGAAGTTAATTGGGGCAATAGCGGCGGCCCGTTGCGCCATATATGGCGCATAAAGGCTCAATGTCGCTCTTTATATCTGCTCGATAATGTCTTAAATGAATTCCGATTTCAGCAGGAAATTATGCAATAGGTCCGCCCCCCAGATCAGACGCCCGTTAGGCTGTCCGACTGATACGATTGCGGCGTTCGATGAGTTCGTTCTTCTGCTCTTCCTGGAAACGCTTCAGGCGCTCCATGAAATTCACGAGGTTTTCGCCATCGCTGTTGCGCTGAGCGTGAAAGGCCTGGGTCGTCGAGACGATGATATCCACGACATTCGGGAAACACCCACAACAGCGACCACGCTTTTCCATGGCGTGATAGACCTTTGCAGGCACGATCAACTGCCAACAGTCCTGCTCAAGAAATTCCGTGATCGTGTCGCGGATTTCTTTCTCGGTGATGAAATTGCAACTGCACACCAGCATCGGCTTCAGCCCGTCAAACAAACATGACATCTACTCTCTCGTTTTATGGCTAAACAAGAGGCTATCTGTCAAGAAAAAACATACCGATCACAGGGAAGTTGTTTTATGCGCATGAAATGCGTCAGGAACGATGATAGGGATGGCCGGAGAGGATGGTAACGGCGCGGTAGAGCTGTTCGGCCAGCATGATGCGCACCAGCTGATGCGGCCACGTCATCTTTCCAAGATTCAGCACTAGATCGGCCCGGTCGCGGAAATCCGGGTCAAGCCCATCGGCCCCACCGATAACGATGACCATGTCACGACGACCGCGATCCTTGTGGTCGCCGACATAGGTCGCGAATTCCTGGCTATCCCAACTTTTGCCGCGCTCATCCAGCGCCACGACAAGAGGATTGTCCGGCAGGGATTTTTCGATCTGCACCGCCTCTTCCCGCTTGCGGGTGGCGGAATTCGAGGCTCTGCTTTCCGGCAGCTCGTTGACACGAGAAAATTCCAGCCCGCTCGCCGGACCGGCCTTGGCAAAGCGGTCCAGATAGCGTGACACAAGATCTTTCTCTGGCCCGGCTTTCAACCGGCCAACGGCAACAATGCCTATCCGCATCCCATCCTCTTGAGGGTTCGATCCGCAAAACCGACACCAGCTGAACGGAAACCCGCTCGCTTTCTTGGCAGACAAGGATCATCCCGTCGAAAACACGCGACGATCATTGCCTTTATCGGGCTCGATACCATCTCCAGACCGGCAAATATACCGCCTGTGAGGGTTAGTGCAGTCGGCTTTCCTCGATATCCGGTGCGGCCCACATCTTTTCGATGTTATAGAACTCGCGGATTTCGGGGCGGAAGACATGTATAATAATGTCTCCGGCGTCGATCAGCACCCAATCGCCGGTCTCAAGACCTTCGACGCGCGGTGCGCCAAAGCCTTCATCCTTCAGATCGGAGACGAGATGTTCGCAGATCGCCACGACGTGACGGGACGAGCGACCGGACACGACCACCATGTAGTCGCCCAGCGCCGATTTTCCGGCAATGTCGATAGAGACGATATCTTCTGCTTTCGAGTCCTCAAGGCTTGTGAGGACCAGCTCAAGCGCGCGGGCTGCGGCATCGACGCCACGTTCCGGGCTTTGCGGGATCGCGACAGTGGCGCGGCCCTTGGTGTGTACTGTTGTCAGAGTTTGTCCTTTCCGTCGGTAACAGCACGAAAACGACTCAGAGGCACCCATTGCCAGTGAGCCAATAATAAGGTGGCACTGAATAGTTAATCTTTCAAGACAGGCCCTGTGCGAAGCGCCGTCGAACTCAGCATTGAACGCGGTCCGTGAATGAAGGTCCAGGCGGGTGCCTGCCTGCGCCACAGCACACCGGCATCGCTTTCATCAACCCGGGCAAAGTCAAACCGCTGCGCCATTTTCGATGACAGATAAGACAGGGTCGCACCGGGCCGATCAATCACCGCAATCGGA
This sequence comes from Allorhizobium ampelinum S4, assembly GCF_000016285.1. Taxonomy (NCBI): domain Bacteria; kingdom Pseudomonadati; phylum Pseudomonadota; class Alphaproteobacteria; order Hyphomicrobiales; family Rhizobiaceae; genus Gillisella; species Gillisella ampelina. The sequence goes on from NC_011989.1 coordinate 3,596,257, forward strand.
AAGGTCATGGCGATCTTCTGCCAATCCTGCCAATGGTGAAAGGAGCGAAGATTATCCGCCCCCATGATCCAGATGAAATGTACATGCGGGTTCAGCCGCTTCACATGATCCAGCGTGCGCGCGGTATAGCTCGTCCCCAGCTCCGCCTCAAAGGCGGTGATCTTCAGGCGTGGGTCCTGCGCCAAGCCTTCGCAAAGCGCCAGCCGCTCGGCCAAAGGTGCCAGCTGGCTGTGATTCTTCAGCGGGTTTCCGGGTGTCACCATCCACCACAACTGATCCAGGCCCAGCCGGCGAAGGGCAATCTCAGCCACCAGCACATGGCCCTGATGCGGCGGATTGAACGATCCGCCGAACAGGCCAACAACCATACCGCGCTCGGTATGCGGCATGCGCAGATAGTGTGCCGCGACCCCGGAATGGCTCACGTCAGGGCCGGATCTGCCCGGTGCCATGCACCCGGTATTTGAATGAGGTCAATTGCTCGACGCCAACCGGCCCGCGCGCATGCATCTTGCCGGTGGCAATGCCGATTTCCCCGCCCATGCCGAATTCGCCGCCATCGGCAAATTGGGTTGAGGCATTGTGCAACAGGATAGCCGAATCCACTTCATTGAAGAACCGCTCGACCACAGCAGGATCTTCAGCAATCACCGCTTCGGTATGGTTGGAAGAATAGCGGGCGATATGGTCGATGGCCCCACCGATGCCATCGACAACGGCAACCGAGATGATTGCATCGAGATATTCGGTACGCCAATCTTCGTCCACAGCAGCCTTCAGGCCGGGAAAGACTTTCAGCACCGTGGCCGAGGCGCGAATTTCGCAACCGGCCTCGGTCAGGGCTTCGAGGAGCGGCATCAAATGACTGCCGATGGCAGCACTATCGACAAGCAGGGTTTCCGCCGAGCCGCAAATGCCGGTCCGGCGCATCTTGGCGTTGACGACAATGCTTTTCGCCATGTCGAGATCGGCAGATCCGTCAACATAGACATGGCACAGCCCTTCCAGATGGGCAAAGACCGGCACCCGCGCATCCGATTGCACCCGCGCCACCAGGCTCTTGCCGCCACGCGGCACGATCACGTCAATCGTGCCGTTCAGCCCGGTCAGCATCGCGCCAACCGCAGCACGATCCGTGACCGGCACCAGCTGGATGGCATGGTCTGGCAGCCCGGCGGCCACAAGCCCAGCCACCAGGCAGGCATGAATGGCGCGCGAGGAATTGACTGAGTCCGAGCCGCCGCGCAGGATCACGGCATTGCCGGATTTCAGGCAAAGCGCCCCCGCATCCGCCGTCACATTCGGACGGCTTTCATAAATCACCCCGATCACGCCAAGAGGGGTGCGGACCCGCTCGATCTTCAAACCATTCGGACGCTCCCAGGCCGCGATGACTTCACTGACCGGGTCTTTCAGCTCGGCCACCTCGCGCAGCCCCTTGGCCATCGCGGTGATCCGCTCTTCATTCAGCGTGAGCCGGTCGATGAAGGAGGCAGCCAGCCCTGCCGTTTCGGCAGCCTTGAGATCAATGGCATTGGCGGCGATGATCTGGCTTTTCCCGCTGAGGATCGCCTCACTCATGGCCATCAGCGCGGCATTTTTCTGGTCAGCCGAGGCAATGGCCAACGGTCGCGCAGCAGCCTTGGCCTTGGCGCCGATGTCTAGCATCAGCGCGTCAATACCATCCGCCTTGGCGACTGTGTCAAGCATGGGCCTCGTCCTTTTTCTTTGTACTCTTGCCGGCTTTCCTGCCGGTCTGTTCCGTCATCACCAGATCGTCCCGATGGATCATCGCCGAGCGTCCGGCATAGCCGAGCAGCGCCTCGATCTCCGCCGATTTATGCCCGGCAATCCTTCGCGCCTCATCGGCATCGTAACCCGCCAGGCCTCGGGCAATTTCCCGTCCCTCAAGCCCAACAACCGAAATCGTGTCACCACGATGAAAGTGGCCGGAGACCTCACGCACGCCTGCGGGCAATAGGCTTTTGCCAGCACGAAGGGCTGTTTCGGCACCCGCATCGACGCTCAGAATACCGGCGGGCTGCAATTGTCCGGCAATCCAGGTCTTACGGGCCGTCACCGGCATGGCAGACGGCGCGAACCAGGAATGCGCCGCCCCCTCATCAATGCCGCGCAACGGATTGAGCAGCTTGCCCGATGTGATAATCATCGCACACCCGGCACTTGTGGCAATCTTGCCCGCGTCGATCTTGGTGCGCATGCCGCCGCGCGACAATTCCGAGGCCGCACCGCCCGCCATCGCCTCAATTTCAGGGGTGATTTCGGCAATCACAGGCAGAAGTTTCGCCTCAGGATCAAGATGCGGTGGCGCGGTATAAAGACCATCGATATCCGAGAGCAGGATCAGCAGATCGGCACCGGTCATCGTTGCCACCCGGGCGGCCAGCCGATCATTATCGCCATAGCGGATTTCGGTGGTCGCCACCGTGTCATTTTCGTTGATGATCGGCACCGCCCCCAGCTTCAGCAACTGGCTGATCGTGGCGCGCGCGTTGAGATAGCGGCGGCGCTCCTCCGTATCCCCCAGCGTCAGCAGGATCTGGCCAGCAACAATGGATGACCGCGACAGGCTTTCCGACCAATGCCGCGCCAGAGCAATTTGCCCGACGGCTGCCGCCGCCTGGCTTTCTTCCAGCTTCAAGGCCCCCCCCGGCAGGTTCAGCACCGTGCGGCCAAGCGCAATAGCGCCAGACGACACGACCAGCACCTCGACACCTTTGGCGCGCAGGGCGGCGATATCGTCACAGACGGCATCGAGCCAGGCATGTTTCAGGCCGGCCCCCCGGTCCACCAGCAGGGCCGAGCCGATTTTGATGACGATCCGCTTATAGTGCGAGAGAGAGGCAAGCGGTGCGCTCATTCCTCGCCCTCCTCACTCTCCTCTGGTCCATTTTCGTGTTGGGGCCGATCTTCCAGCTTGTGGCGATGCTTCTTGGGCCGCTGCGAAATCGTCTCGTCGTCATAGCTGCGATTTTCAACAATCACGTCGCGCAACGCCCGCAGGACTTCGAGCATTCCCTTGCCGGTAATCGCCGAAATCATCATTGGCTTCTTGCTGCAGGCCTTTTGCAGGGCCTTGAGCTTCTTTTTCAGCTCATCCTCGTCCAGCACGTCGATCTGCGATAGGGCGACGATTTCAGGCTTATCTTCCAAGCCACCGTCATAAGCTTCCAGCTCATGGGCAACCGTGGTGTAGGCCTTGGCGACATCCTCTTCCTGGGCGGACACCAGATGCAGCAGCACCCGCGTGCGCTCGACATGGCCGAGGAAACGGTCGCCAATGCCAACCCCTTCATGGGCACCTTCGATCAGGCCGGGAATGTCGGCCAGAATGAACTCGCGCTCATCCACGGTCGCCACGCCGAGATTGGGATGCAGGGTGGTGAAGGGATAATTGGCGATTTTCGGGCGAGCCCGCGTCACCGCCGCCAGGAAGGTGGATTTTCCGGCATTGGGCAGGCCGACCAGACCGGCATCAGCAATCAGCTTCAGCCGCAGCCAGATGGTTTTCTCCTCGCCTTCCAGACCAGGATTGGCCCAATCGGGCGCCTGATTGGTCGCGGATTTGAAATGCGCATTGCCAAAGCCGCCATTGCCGCCCGCGGCCAACCGGAAGCGCTGGCCCTCGGTGACCATATCAACAATCAGCGTTTCGGCATCTTCTTCGAAGATCTGGGTGCCGACAGGCACTTTCAGCGTTACATGCTCGCCATTGGCACCGGTGCGGTTGCGCCCCATGCCATGGGTGCCGACAGTCGCCTTGAAATGCTGCTGGAACCGAAAATCGATCAGGGTGTTCAGACCATTGACGGCCTCCACCCAAACATCGCCACCGCGCCCGCCATCGCCACCATCCGGCCCGCCGAACTCGATGAACTTCTCGCGGCGGAACGAGACGGCACCTGCGCCGCCGTCACCTGATCGAATATAGACCTTTGCCTCGTCGAGAAATTTCATGTCGCTGCCATACTTCCTGTGTCAGGATACTCATATCATATATGCGGCCATCGTTATCGCCGCTTGACGCGGAGGTCAAAGAGTATCGTGCGTTTCGTCAGTTACAATATTCAATACGGGATCGGCCTGGACGGTAAATTCGACCCGATCAGGATCGCCAAAAACCTCGAGGGTGCCGATGTCATCGCCCTCCAGGAAGTCACCCGCGGTTATCCCGCCAATGGCGGGGCCGACCTGCCGGAAATTTTCGCCAACCATTTTCCCGAATACCATTGGGTTTATGGACCCGCCTGCGACCTGCACGCCTCTTCGGCGCTGATCAAAGGCCGCCGGGTCGACAAGCGCTTTCAGTTCGGCAATATGGTGCTGTCGCGCTGGCCGATCTTGGCCAACCGGATGCTGCTGTTGCCGCGCACCCGAACCTTCGAAAAGCTCAACAATCAGCGCGCCGCCACCGAAGCGGTGATCGATGCGCCCGGCGGGGCGCTCCGGGTCTATTCCGTCCATCTCGACCATGTCGCACCGGACGAACGCATCGCCCAGATCCGGTTTCTGAAGGACCGCGCCATCAACTTCATCCAGGAAGGCGGCGCAATGACCGGTGGACAGGAATTTGCCCTGCCGCAACCACCGCTGCCGGAGGATTTCCTGCTGATGGGCGATTTCAACATGCAGCCGGAATCGCCGGAATATCGCGAGATGGTCGGAACCATCGATGCTTATTACGGTCGCACCGCCCGCGCCGACGCCCCTCTGGACGCATTGGCCCGGCTCGGCAAACTCAATGCCGGCAGTTACAGCTGGGAAGAGGTCGGCAAGCCGGATATGCGCATGCATCTCGATTACTGTTTCCTAAGCGGCTCTCTGGCTCACCGCCTGAAAGCGGCAAGCGTCGATACCGATGCGGTCGGCTCAGACCATTTTCCGGTCTGGGTGGAATTGGATTGAGGGTGCGGCGGCCCTGTCCGGCCGCCGCACCTGTCTTTAAAACGCTTTCGCTCTCTGAAACCCGTCCTGCGTCAGGCGGGTTTCAACATGCGGTGCCATAGCATTGCGCGACAGGCTGTAGAGATCGGCGCAGCGCGTCAGGGTGAAGCCCAGCTTCTCCTGGATCTTCAAGGATGCGGCATTATCGGCAAAGGCACCGGAATGTAGCACCGCCTCCGGCATGCGCCGGAAGAACCGTTCCACCGCAGCCTGGGCCGCCTCGCTCATCAACCCCTGCCCCCAATAGAAGCGGTTGAGCCAATAGCCGAGATGCCAAAGCCCATGGCGCAGTTCCAGGCCGACCATGCCGATGTGGACATCATCGCCCGACGTGATGGCGAGGTGCCAATCCGGCATGACACCGGCGCTGATGCGATTCAGCCAATCGCAAGCGTCCTGCCGGTCGTAAGGCATCGGTACCCGGCTCAACATCCGCGTCACCTGCCAGTCGTTCAGCGAGGCGGCAATGGCGTCCGCATCGGAAAGCCGATGCGGACGCAGCACCAATCGTGGCGTTTCAATCACCGGGCAAGGCCCAAGCGAGGGGAACCGCGTTTGCAGCCGGGGCTTTTCAAGAGCAGCCATCACCGCATCTCCCCCCAGCTCTTCAGCGACATCCAGGTCTTGCGATCCAGCCGGTACCATTCCACCGGCACCATGCCACGGGCAGCCAGATGGCCGACCATGCCGGAGCCCTGGAACTGAAAACCGCATTTCTGGATAACGCGGCGCGCAGCCACATTGGTGACGCGGCAACGGGCATCGATAAAGGCGATGTCACGGGTCCGGAAGGCCATATCGATCAGGGCATGGGCGGCTTCCGTCGCATAGCCGTTGTTCCAATAGGGTTCGCCCAGCCAATAGCCGATTTCAAGCGTCTCCAGGTCGGTGTGCGGCTCGAGCGCGCAGCACCCGAGAAATTCGCCGTTTTCGCCTTTTGTAATCGCATAGACGCATTTACCGATCTCGCCGAGATTGGAACGTCGCACAAAATCGGCGGCATCGGCTGCCGTGTAAGGATGTGGCATGCGCGACACCATGGTCGCAACGGCGGCGTTATTGGCGAGATGGGTAAGGGCGTCAATGTCTTCTACATGCGGAGCGCGCATAACCAGCCGCTGCGATAAGAGGACAGGGCAACTTTGCCTTAACCGATCCGGCCTCAACCGATCGTCGGGTGACCGTAATTGGTCATCCCTCAGTAATAAGCGTTCCATGGCTCAGTCTCCTTTGGAGGTAAGAAAAAAGGGAAGAGAGGTGGCGCCTCATCTTCCCTTTTTGTCTGACTGAACCTGTACGCTCAGCCGGGTCGATGAGACGCCGGCTGTTGGTAAACGACCGGCTTTATTCTGCGGCTTCCGCCGTTTTCGGCATGACGGACACGAAGACGCGACCGTTGGACTTCGTACGGTAGGTGACATTGCCGGTGGTGAGTGCAAAGATCGTATGGTCCTTGCCCATGCCGACGTTTGCGCCCGGATGCCACTGCGTGCCGCGCTGACGAACGATAATATTGCCTGGAATGACGACTTCGCCGCCGAACTTCTTCACGCCAAGGCGCTTGGACTCGGAATCGCGACCGTTGCGCGACGAACCGCCAGCTTTTTTATGTGCCATTGGAGTTCTCCTTTAAAACCTGGTTTCCCGTTGACCGATTACGCAGCGACGATGTCGGTGATGCGAACGACTGTGTGGTGCTGGCGATGGCCGCGCGACCGCTTGGAATTCTGGCGACGACGCTTTTTGAACGCGATCACCTTCTTGCCACGGTTATGCTCGACAACTTCAGCCTTCACGGTTGCACCAGCAACAAAAGGCGCACCGATCGTCGCATCGGCACCAACGCCAACAACGAGAATTTCGGTGAATTCAACGATAGCACCAGCTTCGGCTTCCAGCTTTTCGATGGTCAGCACGTCGTTGGCGGCTACGCGGTACTGCTTACCGCCGGTCTTGATGACTGCGAACATATTTTATCCTTCCATGTTCGTTACCGGTTCTGACCGGCAAATGCCGGACGACCGTCTTTTTGTCAGTCGGAGAGCAGATCTTGAGATCTGCCGGTGGAAACCTCTCGGCAAAGCGAGAAGCGATTATAGACTTGAGAATCCACAAATAGGGATCACCCATATCTAAAGTCGCACTTCGCATACGTGAGAAGAGCAAAGATGACTAAAATATACCCTTGTATTAGGTACGTTGTCGCACGTCGCATACGTGAGAAGCCCCAAGCTGTCAAGGCGAAAGCCCCTAAACACAAAGAGAATTCTAGACGATAAACCACACGCGCATCACATCACCCTCGCCCTTTGTCTTTCCTACAACAGACAGGCGGCAGGCCCGTAGTGCGATCCATCCGGTTGATCCAGCACACAGCAGAGAATTATGCCTTTTTCGCTCTTGCCAGCCCCCTCAATCGCCGCTATGAGACAGCCCGCGCTACACAAGCGCCGACCAGACCCGCGGAGAGGTGGCTGAGTGGTCGAAAGCACCGCACTCGAAATGCGGCATACGGGCAACCGTATCGTGGGTTCGAATCCCACCCTCTCCGCCATTTATTACCTCAATCCCACTGCCTCCAGTTCCAAAAGCTCACTCTCATACCGAAAACGGCTGCGTTCGGGTGAAGGTTCGTGGGCAAGTGGTTTTGTTTCGGCCAGCAGTCTGTCGGCCATTGCCGTGGCACCGTCGGTAATCGCCTGCTTGCCGATGAAGCCGCCGGGGAGTTGGATGGTGGCAGTCATGGCGCGGATCAGGCGATTGAGCAGGGTGGCGTCAGGCAATTCGGGTGCCTGCCAGAAGCTGGCGAGGCTTTGCTGGTGCGTGAGGCCGGGTACGTCGTAGATTGCCGGTGCAAGCGCCATGACCGGGATGGCTTGTTGCAGCGCTGTCAGGCCGACCGTGGAGTTTACCGTCACCAAGCCGCGGCTGGCCCCTATCAGGGCCGTCAGGTCACCGCCATCGATCACATCCACCTGATTGGCGATACCACAGCGCTCCGCCATGCGGGCGATGTCTGATGACCAGTCGCGCAGGCCATTGTCGATTGGATGGGTCTTGAACAGCAGTCTGCTGCCGGATGGCGCACGGTCGGCAAAGGAACGGATCACGGCTTGCAGGATGCGAAACAGGTCGCCCATCGGCGCATGGCGGCGGATCTGATAGTCCCCCGGCAATTGCAGGGGAAAAAGATAGAAGTCGAACTCTCTGTCCGTCGCCAGATAGCGCTGTTGCAGGCGCACTGCTTGCGCCTTTCGCCTGCGTGCGGTCAGGCCCTTAATGATCCAGCCACTATATTCCACGACGGGATGGACAGGACCATGCGCCTTGTAATGCGGATGCAGCAGCCAGCCGAGCGCGACATTCGGGATATGATAGATCAGGTCATAAAGCGCATAAGTGAGAAAGCTGGACGGATAGGGGCTACGCGGCTGAGGAGCCTCGACGCCCTGCGCCAACGCCGCGATTGCCTGCGGATCGACTGGAAACCGCGACTGGCTGGACATGCCAAACGGCTCCAGCGTCAGCCAGTCAGGCCGCAGGTAGCCATGTTCGAAAATATGGGCGCGCAGACCAAGCCTGGTGCATAGCGCAACGGCGGCAGCGTGTTTGGGCCGGCCATCGCCCAGCATCAGCACATCGGTAATACCGTGACGCAGAATGAGGCGTTCAAGAAAGCCGGGCCAGGCATCATCCCGGCCACGAAAAAAATCAAAAGGCCATTTTCTCCAGAAAATGACATCACCTGAACAAAAATTGACCTTACCCACGGCTACGTCGCGCGTTTCCAATGCTCTTGCGAGCGCTGGGAGAAACGGCGAGGCCGGGCCTTGGAGAAACAGAAATGTGCGTCGCTTTGTCACTCGATATAAACGATTCTCTAACGAATCCCTGCCTTCTGTGGTGTTTAAGTCATACGACAAATTTATAACATGGCCTATAAGGGCCGTTGAATTGAAAAACTTGCGTGGAAATTGAGACGAGGGGTCGCGTCCGCAATGACATCAGTTGAGCCGACAAAGGCTGTATTGTTCCTTCAGGGGCCTCCCTCCATTCTCTGGACGGAATTTGCAAGAGCTTTTGAACAAGCGGGTGTAAAAACCCACCATGTGAATTTTACGCTGGGCGATTTTCTGTTCTGGCGCAAACGTGGCGCTAAAAATTATCGCGGTTCCTTTTCCAAATGGCCAGCCTATCTGCGGCGGTTGATTGCCGAAAAGGGAATTACCGATATCGTCTATTATGCGGACCGCCTGCCCTATCACGCCAAAGCCGCCGAGATTGGTGAGGAGCTTGGTGTCCGCTGTCACGCGGTTGAATGGGGGTATCTGCGGCCGGACTGGCTGACCTTCGAGCGTGATGGCATGGGGCGCTTCTCGCATTTTCCCAACGATCCGAAGGCTATTCGCGCCATTGCCGCCAAGGTGGAAGAACCGGATATCGCGGTGAAATATCCGCATACGTTTGGCCAAGAAGCCTTCAACGAGGTGATCTATAACCTGCTGAATTTCTTCGGCAGGCCCTTCTATCCGCTCTATAACGCCGACAAATATTATTCCGCTCTGGTGGATTATCTGCCCTGGCTGCTCAAAGCGGGCGTCAAGCCTGCTCGCCTGCCGGAGGGATTTCTGGAGGACGGCCAGCCGCCTTTCTATCTCGTCGCCCTGCAATTGCAGAGCGATTACCAGATCCGTGCCAATTCCCCCTATCGGCATCTACGCGACATGATGCGGCAGGTGATCGCTTCTTTCGTCAAAAATGCGCCAGCCGGTAGCAAGCTGCTGTTTAAGCAGCATCCACTCGACAATGGTCTGGAGCGTTGGCACAAGGTGCTTCGCCATATCGCCCGAGAATTCAAGATTGAGGACCGCGTCGTCTTTATCGAAGAAGGCGACCTGCATGATATTCTGCAAAAGACGGCGGGTGTGGTCATCGTCAATTCCACGGTTGGCCTTCACAGCCTGCGCGCCCAAAAGCCAACCATCGTGCTGGGCTGCGCGGTGTTTGACGTGCCGGGGCTGACCCATCAGGGCCGGCTGGATGATTTCTGGAAGCGGCCGGAGCCGGTCGATCCGGAGTTGATGCGCGATCTCGTCAAGGCCATGGCCGCGACCATCCAGATCAAGGGCGACTTCTTCAACAAGGCGGGCCGTCAGGCGGCCATTGGCGCCATGGTGCAGCGGGTTATCGAGGGAACGGTCAATATGCCCGACGCCTTCATTGATCCGCCACCGAGGCTTACCTCGCCCAAGGGTATCCTGACGGTTCTGGGAAGACCCGTCGAACTCGATTGGGAAGAAGACGCGGCGGTGCCTGATATGACCTATGCGCGGTCCGGCCCAATCCGCTGAATTCGCCAATCCTTGATAAAACAAGGCCATCATAAAACAAGGCCTTCATAAAAAAAGGCCTTCATAAAAAAAGGGCGCGGAGTGAAAAACTCCGCGCCCTTTTTGACGACTAACAGCAATCAATGCCGGAAGTGGCGCACGCCGGTAAAGACCATGGCGACGCCGTGCTCGTCGGCGGCGGCAATCACCTCGGCATCGCGCATGGAACCGCCCGGCTGGATCACCGCCGTCGCACCGGCGGCAATGGCAGCCAGCAATCCATCGGCAAACGGGTAGAACGCTTCGGAGGCAACGGCAGAGCCACGGGTCAGCGGCTCGGCCAATCCCATGGCCTTGGCAGCATCTTCGGCTTTCATCGCGGCGATCCGGGCGGAATCCACCCGGCTCATCTGGCCCGCGCCAATGCCGACAGCCTGGCCGTCCTTGGCATAGATGACAGCGTTGGATTTCACATGCTTGGCGATCTTAAAGGCCAGCTTCATGTCTTCCAGCTCGGCTGCGGTCGGTGCGCGCTTGGTGACGACCTTCAGGTCCAGATCTTCTACCACCAGATTGTCGCGGCTTTGCACCAGCAGGCCACCCGATACCGTTTTGGCCGTCAGGCCAGGCGCGCGTGGGTCGGCCAGACCGCCAGTGGTCAACAGCCGCAGATTGGCCTTGCGGGCAATAATGGCCTTTGCCTCTTCCGTGACGTCAGGGGCGATGATCACCTCGGTAAACAGCTTGACGATCTCTTCAGCGGTTTCCGCATCCAGGGTCTGGTTCAGCGCGATAATGCCGCCGAAAGCCGAGACGCTGTCGCAGGCCAGTGCCCGGCGATAGGCATCGGCCAGCGTCTTACCGACCGCGACACCGCATGGATTGGCGTGCTTGATAATGGCGCAGGCCGGACCGTTTTCAGGCAGGAATTCCGACACCAGTTCGAAGGCGGCATCCGTATCATTGATATTGTTATAGGAAAGCTGCTTGCCCTGCAAAAGCGTGGCGGTTGCGACCCCGGGACGCTGATCGCCATTGACGTAGAAGCCTGCTTTCTGGTGCGGGTTCTCGCCATAGCGCATTTCTTCGCGCAGGCTGCCGCCAATCACCCGGTTGCGCGGCGTCTCGATGGCAAGCGCCTCGGCAAACCAGTTGGAGATCGTTGCGTCATAAGCGGCGGTCCGGGCATAGGCGCGGGCGGCGAACTGCTGGCGCAGCGCATAAGGCGTGTGACAATCGTCCGCTTTCAGCGCGTCCAGAAGCTGGGCGTAATCGGCAGGGTCAGTCACCACGGTAACATAGGCGTGGTTCTTGGCAGAGGCACGGATCATCGCCGGGCCGCCGATATCGATATTTTCGACCGTGGTCGGATAGTCGCCGCCCGCTGCCAGAACCGCCTCAAACGGATAAAGATTGATGACGGCGAGATCGATGGCCTCGATCTTATGGGCCTGCATAGCCTTCACATGGTCTTCATCATCGCGGATGGCAAGCAGGCCGCCATGCACGGCAGGATGCAGGGTCTTCACCCGACCATCCATGATTTCCGGAAAGCCGGTCACGTCTGACACGTCGGTGGCGGGCAGGCCTGCCTCGATCAGCGCCTTGTAGGTGCCGCCGGTTGATAGCAGCCGCACACCCATATCGTTCAAGGCCCGGGCAAGATCGACAATGCCGCTCTTGTCGAACACCGACAGCAGGGCGGTGCGAACCTGCACTCTGTCCGGAACAGGAATTTTCTTCGAGACAACAGCCATGGCCTTCACTCCGAAAGAGCAATTCCTGGATGGACTTCAAAAGCATCCCAGAGGTGGAATTGCGTGAACAAAAATAGCCGAGACAGCCCGCAGACCGGCGGCAAGCATGATGCCTGCCCGCCTAGCACAGCATATTGCCAGAGGAAACAGCCTTATCCCTGCTTTGAAAAAAACCACCAGATTTCCGGCGTTTCCAGGACAAGCTCGATCTGCTCGGAAGCCTGAATGCCGGAAAGGCCCGCGAAAAACACGTCCTCGGCAATCACAGGAAAGCCGGTGGGAGAGGAAAACACCCAGGTCTCGCTACCGCCATTGGCCACCAGCCGGATATTATGGTCATCCTCCTGGGTGAGGCGCACCGAGGGGTGAATGTGAAAACGGATGATCGTCCCCCCCTTCGGCATATCGGCCAGCGGCTGTTCCTTGTCCGATAGCAGCCGGTCATGCCCCACCAGCTTGGTGCCCGCCGCATTAAGGCGCAGATCCCGCTCGTGAAGAATGCCGAAACCCTTGAGATAGCCGTCATGACGGGCCGTCAGATGATCACTGCCATCGTCACCGGCCCTGCGCATCACCTCCACGGAAGAGACGCCGCCTACAATGATTGGCCCCAGAAACCGCGAGGTCGAAATCCGGCAAGAGGATTGATCGCCGATGACAAGGGTCGAATGGGCCGCCGTTGCCCGCGCCATCTGCCGGTATCGCTCGCCGGCAAAACGTGGCGTGCCGGAATTGACCACCAACCGATGGCGCCCACAGGACAGCTCGAAAGACAGGCAACCCGCATGGGCGCTACGGCTGATATCGCCTTGCGCAGGCACGCCGGTATCGACCAGAACGACGGCACCGCCCGCCGCCAGCCGTTGGTAATGGCTGTGCGGCAAGGCCCGGAAAGGCTGGCCACCGCTCTCGTCATAGCGCAGCACCGACATCAGATCATTGGCAAGTGTCGCCGTGGCGCCATTGAACAGTGCAAGATCGCCATTGCTGTGACGGAAAAACCTTATGGCGGGAAACATCCGGTCAATGGTGGAAATCAGCTTGATCGGCACGTCATGACCGAGATTGACATAGGTCTGCCGTAGCGGCAGCAAATCGAACAGGATGTCGAGTGCTGCCTGCGGATTGCGGGAGATATGCCCGCCATCGGCCAGCACCTGCCGCTCCAGTTCCAGGTCGAGGAAATGGGCCGCCTTGCGGATCTGGCGCGCCGAGGCCGACATGGCAATCGAGGCCATGGCCAGAGCGATACGCAGTCTCAGCCGGTCCACTCCGTCAGGGGCAAGGTCAGCGATCAGTCCGGCATAGGCAACTTGACGGCTGAGGCTTTTCAGGAAACGCCGGTAAAACCCGCTCTCGCAATCCTGAAGCACAACCGGCGAATGGGACAGCCAGGCAATGATCCTCTGACCCAGTATCCCAGCCTCCCAGCCGATCCCGACCCGCTTGCCGTTCAGCTTGATCCAGCTATCGACAATGGCGCGGGCATGGGCCGATGCTTCCGGCGTCTTGTTGGCGCGGATATGCCGAAGCCAGGAAAAGGAATGCAGCTTGGCGGCAAACACCTGCGAGGGCAGTTCCAGGGTGAAGGGCGATGCGCGTCCGCATTCCAGCAAGCGTCCTGCGAGCGGAAAGCGCCCCTCAAAAATCTCTGTCGCCACATGGGAATCAACCACCCGCAGATCGGTCGGCGCCACTAGTAAACGCACCTGCCGTCGGCGCAGCCGCGAAAAAGCAGCGCGCACCGGCAACCAGCCGCGCCGCTTCCATCGCCGCCAGCCTTCGCGGACGTAGAGCACCGGCAAACTCTGGCCCTGTCTCTGTGGCATTCGACATTCCGTTGCGCGCGCAATCCGCTTTGGCCTTGCGCGATAAAACTATGAGGCTGATAAACCGAAATCGAAGGATGTCAGTTTATCAGCCGCCAATTGTGTAAAGATTTATTTAAACCCGGCGTAAACGGCAGGCATAAAAGCCATCCAGCCCGCCCGCATGGCTATCGCCGCCCGGTAACATAGCAGGCCCCGGTAACATAGCAGGCGTGGTGCGAAATTCGCCAAGCGGGGTGATCGCGTCTTCCAGCCCCGGCCAGTCGGCGACCTGCATCGCAACCCGCTCCAGTTCCGGATGATCGGCAAGAACCCGAGCCACAACATCCTCGCCCTCCTGTGGATCGAGCGAGCAATTGGAAAACACGATGGAGCCGCCGGGCGCCAGCAGTGTCACGGCGTGGCGCAGCAACCGTTCCTGCACACCCGCCAGCTTGACGATATCCTGCGGCCCCTTGGTATAAAACACATCGGGGTGCCGGCGCGTCGTGCCGGTGGAAGAACAGGGGGCATCCAGCAGCACGGCGTCAAAGCCCGGATGATCCTCGCCCAGATTGAACTCCATCAGGTCCTGATGAACCAGTTGCGCTGAAAACCCCAGCCGTTGCAGGTTGCCATTCAGGCGCTTCAGCCGGTTGGCCGATTGTTCGACCGCCGTCACCACCGCGCCCGCGGCAGCCAATTGCGCCGTCTTGCCTCCGGGCGCGGCACAGAGGTCCACGGCCCGCTTGCCTTCAAGGGACCCGAACATCCGCACGGGAAGGGCAGCCGCCGCGTCCTGAACCCACCAGGCCCCCTCTTCAAAGCCGGGAAGCGCTGAAACCGCTCCGGCAAAGCTTGCCAGCCGGATGCTGCCAGTCGGCAACACCACTCCATTGAGCTTTTCGGCCCACACTGCCGGATCGGCCTTGACGGTCAGGTCGATGGCAGCCGGGGTCAATTGGGCCTGTGCAATCCGCCGCGCTTCCTCCTCCCCATAGACTGCGATCAACCGTTCGAAGAACCAGTCGGGCATGCAGATGACATCTTCGACATCCGCCAAAAGTGCCTGCTTTTCACGGCCCAGCCTACGCAAAACCGCATTGACCAGCTTGGCGAACCGGCGGCTGCGCGGATCGCGATTGGCCTGTTCGACGGCTAGATCGACAGCGGAATGGTCGGGGACATCAAGGTAGACCATTTGCGCGGCGGCAACGATCAGCGAATGATAAAGCGCGCGCGCACCGTCGGGCAAAGGCGCGTCCAGCAGCCGGGCCAGCATGGCCTCGATGCGGGGCAGAAAGCGTAAGGAGGTGTTGAGAATGGCGCGCACCAGGCCACGATCGGCCTCCGACAGGGCGGCATAGGCGGGATTGCCATGGTCGCCGTCCATCATGCCATCCAGCGAGGTCTTGCGGTCGATCACCGCAGCCAGAAGACGGCTCGCGGCCATGCGCGCTTCCAGACCGGGCTTGTCGTCATGCACCTGCCTGCGGGGTCTGTCGGACTTCTGCCTGGATTGGCCATCCTGTTTGCCAGGGGTCCCAAGGCTGGACTCCCGATGGCCGGAGGATGATTTATCGGTTGGAGATTTGCCGCGTCTTTCGTTCAATTCCATGGTCCCTTCGGGGCGTCATTATCCTTGCCGCGTCGTCCGATTTTGGGAACGGAGCGCGTGCTTGCGCCTCCCTTAACACCCCAGGGATCATCCGTCGATCTTTCCGCACTGCTGCCCCAAGGGCCTGAAGCCGCAGGCTTGCTGTGCTGCGGGCGATAGACGTTTGCCTGACGCCCACCCATCTCCTGCGCCAAAGCTTGCAGCGCCGCGATCCGGTTGCTGGTATCGGGATGGGTGGAAAACAGGCTGTCCATCTTCTGGCCCGACAAGGGATTGATGATGAACATATGGGCTGTGGCCGGATTGCGCTCGGCCTGATAATTGGGCTGGTGAGCGCCAGCGATTTTTGCCAGCGCCGAAGCCAGCCATAGCGGATTGCCGCAGATTTCCGCGCCACGCCGGTCAGCGGCATATTCGCGGGTTCGGCTGATGGCCATCTGTACCAGCATGGCGGCAAAGGGCGCGACAATCATCGCCACAAGCGGACCGATAATGCCACCACCATTGCCGTTTTCGTCGCGGCGACCGCCGAAGAAGAAGGCAAAATTGCCCAGCATCGAAATCGCCCCGGCCAGCGTCGCGGTGATCGTCATGGTCAGCGTATCCCGGTGTTCGACATGGGCAAGCTCATGGGCCATCACGCCCGCCACTTCTTCCGGTGTCAACGCCTGCAACAAGCCGGTCGAGGCGGCAACGGCAGCGTTTTGCGGATTGCGGCCTGTGGCAAAGGCATTGGGCTGCGGATTGTCGAAAATATAGACCTTGGGCATCGGCAGCCCGGCATTTTGGGTGAGACCACGGACAATCTCATAAAATTCCGGCGCATTGCGCGGATCGACCTCCTGAGCGTGATAGGCCGACAACACCATTCGGTCGGAATTCCAATAGGAAAACAGGTTCATCGCCCCAGCGATGACCAGCGCGATCATCATCCCGCCCTTGCCGCCGATCAGGAAGCCGACGCCCATGAACAGGGCTGTCATGAAAGCCAGAAGCATGGCGGTGCGCATGATATTCATCGGGTCCTCCAAAAGGGTCCGGCAACGGAGAGGGTTTTCCAGCTCGCTGCGATGTCCTACATATGTAAAGACCATCGATCATTTTCAATTGCTACAGGATGGATGCCGAATGGACGAGCACCAGAACGACCGACAAGATTCCGGCACCGCAAACAGTGACGGCACCGACGCCGCACCGAAAACGCTGTCGCCTGCCGCAGTCCGTGCGCTGGCCGAAGCCGAGGAGCGCCGCAAGGCTGAGCAGGCCCAAAAACCGGCGCCGGAAGTCGGTGGACGCGGCGGCGCGGACCCGGCCCGGTTTGGTGATTGGGAAATCAACGGCCGCGCCATCGATTTCTAGTGGTCCGATTCCGACATTTGATCCTCGAGGGTGCAGCAAGGGGGAATCAAATGTCAAATTCATTCCACGAGTGCGTTTGCTCCAGGCGTGCGATCCTGCCACCACTCACATCTTTGTGAAACAATTATTTCATGAAACATTTTGCCATAGTCTGCGTTTATCGAGCGGAACTTAGGAAGTGTCAGAGGTAGACTATGAAGAAAATTGTTCTTGCTACGGCGTTTGCATTGACGACGATTATCGCCAATATCGTCCCTGCTCAGGCGCAATCGCCGAGAATGCCCCCACCGGACGATGATCGTCGTGGTCCGCCTCACCATATGCAGCGCCCGCCGCCACCGCCGCCGCATTGCAAGGTTCGCAAAGTCGTGCGCTGGCACCATGGCGAAAAAATCGTCAAGAGAGTTCGCGTCTGCCGTTAATGGTATGACGCACACCAATGCTCTATAATTGCCGCAATCACCCGTGATTGTTCAAGCTGAGGCCCGCACGTGGACATCACGTGTGGGCCACTTCTTTATTGAGAAGTCTACACTTTTCTCTGCTGTTCTTTTCGCTTTGGTGCAAATCGGTTAGCTTGGCGTAATCGTCTGGGTTTAGCGACGTCTATCGGGAAAAGCTGAAACAGATTTCCTCGTCCGGAGATAAAGCCCGGATAGACCGCAAAGAGCCAGGCAAAGAGACAGAGGCACGATCAAGACAGCGATGATATCCCACTCCTTCGCACGCAGGCGTCTAGCCACTCGAACACTGTCGTGCGGGGCAATCGCGTTTACTTGTGCGACAACTCTTTCCTCCGCCATGGCCCAGCAATTGCCAGCCCCGGACAATGCAGTCTCGACGCAGCCGTCCATCAATCCAACAAGCCCCAACGATATTGGCCCCCAGGCAGGTCCCGAAACTTCGAGCCAGACGAGCCCCGACGATCCAGCCGGGGCCTTGCGGGCCAAGCGCGAGGACGTTTCGCGTCAATTGCAGGATCTGTCGCAATCCATGCAGCTTTCCTCGGAAAAATCCGAGGAGTTGCGCAAGAGCATCGACGCGCTGGACAAGAGCAGCACCAGCCTGCGCCAGGCGCTGATCGATTCCGCCGCACGCCGCAAGGATCTGGAGCAAAAGATCGCCGATGGCGAAAAGAAGCTGGCGGACTATGGGGTCCGCCAAGACGTCATCCATAAATCCTTCCGGGCGCGGCGCGCCGTGCTGGCCGAGGTGCTGGGTGCACTGGAGCGCATGGGCCGCAATCCGCCGCCAGCTCTGCTGGTCACGCCGGAAGATGCCTTGGGAGCGGTGCGCACCGCCATTCTGCTGGGCGCTGTCGTGCCTGGCATGCGCAAGGAAACCGAGAAGCTGGCCAGTGACTTGCAGGAACTGACCAACCTGCGCAAGGCCAGCATCGATGAGCGCGAAAAAATGGTCGCCAGCCTGAAAAGCCGCCAGGAAGAAGAAGCCCGCATGGACATGCTTCTGGCTGAAAACGCCCGGCTGAGCCAGCAGAACAACGCCCAATTGCAAGAAGAACTGGCGCGCTCGCAGGAGCTTGCGCAGAAATCCTCGTCACTCCAGGGCCTGATCGGCAGCCTGGAAAACGAAATTGCCTCTGTGCGTCAGGCCACCGACCAGGCAAAGCTGGAAGAGGAAAAGCGCCGTCAGATGACCGATGCGCAACGGGATCAGGCCCGCCTTGAGGCCCAGACCACGCCGCCCGATAAAAACCGCATTGCCCCGGCATTTTCCTTTGAAGAGCTGAAAGCGAAGCTGGAACTTCCGGCTGTAGGCGATGTATTGCGGCAATTCGGCGATCCCGACGGCACCGGTCACGAGGCCAAGGGGATCGTTCTTGCCACTGCGCCAGCAGCCGTGGTGATTGCGCCCGCCGACGGCACGGTGGTGTATGCGGGACAGTTCCGCAGTTACGGGAAAATGGCCATCCTCAACACAGGCAACGGATATCACATAGTTTTGTCCGGCATGGACCGTGTCAACGTGCATGCCGGACAATTCGTGCTGTCCGGCGAGCCGATTGGTGCTATGGGTGAAAAGAGAGTCGTCAGCGCAGCTGCTTTCGCGCTGGAAACAGATCGCCCAACCCTTTACATAGAATTCAGAAAAGACGGTAACTCGGTTGATTCCCGACCATGGTGGGCGAAGGACGCCGGAAAGGTTCGCAATGATACGTAGGGCTTCTATAATGCTGGTTGGCGCGCTGATGGGCGCGACGGCGATGAGCGTTGTTTATTCGGCTGGCGTTCCTGCCCAGGCGGCAGGCAATTCCACTTACAAGGAACTGGCGATTTTTGGAGACGTGTTTGAGCGTGTCCGCGCTCAGTATGTCACGCCTCCTGACGAGAAAAAGCTGGTCGAAGCCGCCATCAATGGCATGTTGAGCTCTCTCGATCCCCATTCCAGCTACATGAACGCCCAGGAAGCGGCGGACATGCAGACCCAGACCAAGGGTGAATTTGGTGGCATCGGCATCGAAGTGACGATGGAAAACGACCTGGTCAAGGTCATCACCCCCATCGATGACACACCCGGCGCCAAGGCCGGCATTCTGGCTGGCGACATGATCTCCGAGATCAATGGCACCCCCGTGCGCGGCATGCAGCTGAATGACGCTGTTGAAAAGATGCGCGGCGCGGTCAATACCCCGATCAAGCTGACCATTTTGCGCAAGGGTGCTGACAAGCCGATCGAGATGAGCGTCATGCGCGAAATCATCCCGATCCGCGCCGTCAAGTCTCGCGTCGATGGCGATGTCGGCTATGTCAGGGTGATTTCCTTCACCGAAAAGACCTATGACGACCTGGAAGCCGCGATCAACAAGATCAAGAAGGAAGTGCCAGCCGATAAGCTGAAGGGCTTCGTTCTCGACCTGCGCCTCAATCCGGGCGGTCTGCTCGATCAGGCGATTTACGTCTCCGACGCCTTCCTGCAGAAGGGCGAAATCGTCTCCACCCGCTCGCGCGATCCGGAAGATACCCGCCGCTTCAATGCCACCGCTGGCGATCTGACCGATGGCAAGCCGCTGATCGTGCTGGTCAATGGTGGTTCGGCCTCGGCATCTGAAATCGTCGCTGGCGCGCTTCAGGATCTGAAGCGGGCAACAGTGGTCGGCACCCGCAGCTTCGGCAAGGGTTCCGTGCAGACCATCATCCCGATGGGCGACAAGGGCGCGCTGCGCCTGACGACGGCGCTCTATTACACGCCATCAGGCAAGTCGATCCAGGGGACTGGCATCCATCCTGATATCAAGGTGGAAGAGCCGCTGCCCGCCGATCTGCAGGGCAAGCTGCGCACCGAGGGCGAATCCTCGCTGCCGGGCCATATCCAGGGCCAGAGCGAGACGGAAGAAGGCTCCGGCTCGGTTGCCTATGTGCCGCCGGATCCGAAGGATGACGTGCAGCTTAACTACGCACTCGACCTGCTGCGCGGCGCCAAGACAGACCCGTCCTTCCCGCCCGACCCAAGCAAGGCCGTGCTGGAAAGCGCCAAGAAGAAGTAAGGATCGGTTGACGGTCCTCGAAATGCCGGCCTCATGGCCGGCATTTTTCGTTGACAGCGCCCTTCCCGTTGCACGCAGGCAAAGCTTGAACCGTATGGAAGGGAAAGGCATGGTCATCGACATGGCGAAGTGATTCGCGGCATGGAGAGGACAGTCCAATCCAATGTGTCGAAGGACATGACATTGAGCGCTGATCTGCACGCAGCTTTGGGCCAGAACCGCAAGAAGCGCCGCACGGGCGGTCCGAAAATCTCTCCCTTCAAGGCACTGACAGCGTCAAGCTCGGTCGCTCTTCTCGGCCTGTCCGTTTACACAACACTCACGCCGCTTCCGCTGCGCAATCCGCTACCGCTCGCCACCACCCCACCGGTGGCGGCTGCCGTCCCTGCCGAGGAGCCAGCCGCGAAAGCGCCCGGCCCATCCCGCAGCATGGAAGCCCGCGCCCCGACCTCTGGCGCTACAGTCGAGCGCTCGACCCTGCCGGACGGTTCGGTTGTCACCAAATATTCACCCGCCAGCCGGGACGGCTCCGGCCCGGCCCTGGTCACCACTCCGCATGTGGGCCAGGACCCGCGTGTGGCGGCCACGCCCAATCCGGACCTTCTGGAAAACACTCCAGAAGGGCAAATCCCGGTGACGGGCCGCGATGGACTTCGACCCGTCGAGCAATATGCACGGCCCTGGTCCGGCGCGCATGGAACGCGAGTGGCCATCGTCGTCAGCGGCCTCGGCCTCAGCCAAACTGGCACGCAACGGGCGATCAAGCACCTGCCGGAACAAGTGACACTAGCCTTTGCCGCCAGCGGCAACAGCCTGTCGCGCTGGATGCAGGAGGCACGGCGCGGCGGCCATGAGATCCTGTTGCAGGTGCCGTTGGAGCCGGTTGGTTATCCGGCAAACGATCCGGGCCGAGGCACATTGCAGGTTGGGCGCGCTGCCACCGACAATCTGCGCGACCTGCATAGGGCCATGGCCAGCATGACCAATTATACCGGGCTGATGAATTACATGGGTGGGCGCTTCCTGTCCGATAGCGGCGCGATGGACCCTGTCATGCGTGATATTGCGGCGCGCGGCCTGCTGTTTCTCGATGACGGCTCCTCGGCAAGATCCCTGACAGCGACGTTCGCCAAGGCGATGAACATGCCGTTTTCCGTCGCCGATCTGCAATTGGACGACCAGATACAGGAACAGGCCATCCTGAAACGGCTGGACGAGCTGGAGCGGATTGCCCGGCGCAATGGCTCTGCCATCGGTGTTGCCTCGGCGTTTGATGAAAGCGTCAATGCCATTGCCAAATGGGCGGAAGGCGCCAAGGCACGTGGCATCGAAATCGTCGGCGTTTCCGCCCTTGCCATGGAAGCGCAACAGTGATTTTTACAGGCGGCCAGAAGATCGCTCAATGAGGACACCATGACCCAGACCACCGTCAAAGCCGAGGATCTGCCCTATCGCCCCTGCGTCGGCATCATGGTGCTGAATGCGCAAGGACTGGTCTGGGCTGGCCGCCGCATTCCGCTGCTCAATTCCGAATATGATGGCTCGCCTCAGCTCTGGCAGATGCCGCAGGGCGGGATTGACCCCGGTGAAGATCCGAAAGAGGCGGCCTATCGCGAGCTTTACGAAGAAACCGGCATGAAAACCGTGACCTTGCTGGCCGAAGCGCCGAACTGGATCAATTACGATCTGCCGCCAGCCCTGATCGGCATTGGTCTTCGCGGCAAATTTCGCGGCCAGACACAACGCTGGTTTGCCTTTCGCTTCGACGGTGACGAAAGCGAAATCCAGATCAATCCGCCGCCGACCAGCCAGCATGCCGAATTCGATGAATGGCAGTGGAAGCCAATGGCAGAACTGCCGGACCTGATCGTGCCGTTCAAACGCGGCGTCTACGAACAGGTGGTCGCCGCCTTCAGGCATCTTTCCCCTGCCAATGCCTGACGGTTATCAGTAGGCGGCCCGCAGTAGTGGCATTTCCATAAATCCGCGATTGCCGTTATCGGCCCGGCTATTCGTCAGGTTATCGGCAACCGGCATGCGGATGGTTGGCACCAGCATTTCGACCTCGTCGCAATAGCGCTCGGCATTGGCGATGGCCTTGTCGAGATTGCTGACCCGCTCCGGGTCCAGGCGGTGCAGGCTGGTGCGATATTCAAACATATCGCGATAGGCGGCGCGCTCGATGATCGGCGTCGCCAGAACCCGCACCGACCGTTCAGCCAGAAGCAGTTTGACGGCGCGAAGCGCGCGGGTGGTGACCAGCGAATTGACCCGTGACAGAACCACGGAATGGGGAATGCGAATATTCCCCTTGCTGTAGAGATATTGCAGCAGTTCGATCACCTGCGCGCCGCCCTGGGCATCCATGGCACTGCCCTGGATGGGGATCAGCACATGATCGGAAAGGCCAAGCGCCGTCGCCAGCAAGGGTGATTGCGCGCCGGGCAGATCGACGATCACATAATCGGAGCTGCCACGATAAGCCTCGATGGTGCGTGCCAAGGCATTTACGGAGATATAGGTGGCGACGCGCATGGTGCCGGCATGACCGTCCGCGCCCTCGAACCAGCGGGAAATCCAGCGCTGTGGATCCGTATCGATCACCGAGACCCTATAACCCCGGCGCACCAGTTCCGTCGCAAGCAACAGAACCGCCGTGGTCTTTCCGGCACCGCCCTTGGTATTGGCGAAGGTAATGATGGGCATGAGAAACCTCGGTCAGCCATAACGGAGCCAGGCATCGCTCCCCAAGGCCCAAACACATCGGGCAACCCATTCGCATCGGGCAGATCCATTGTGACGCGACATGGTTAATCAGGCGTTATTTATTCGACAAAATGCGACAATTCCCCTGGGCTTTCCAGGTTCGTTCACAACCATAAGCCCGACACCCCTCAATCACCCGTCTCCTTCCAAAAAACGCAAACCACTACCTTGCATAAGCAGATAGCTTGTTATATTCAAAATACAAAGCTGAGGTGCCCATGACTGACTCGATCCAGGTTCAATTGCGGAAAGGGGCCCTCGACCTCTGCGTCCTGGCCGTGCTGTCTCACGGCGAAAGCTATGGCTACGAAATCGCCAGTACCTTGGTCAGCGCCGTCGGCATGGGAGAAGGCACGATCTATCCGCTGATGCGCCGCATGCAGAATGACGGATTGGTGGCCACCCGCATCGTTGAGTCCAGCAATGGGCCACCGCGCAAATATTATCGGCTCACGGAACAGGGCCGAACAATTTTCGAAGCTCATCGCCGCGACTGGCGCTCCTTTGCAAGCGCCGTCGATACACTTCTTGAGGATTTGCCATGACCAAGGATGCCTTCTTACGCATGCTGAGACTGGGGCTGGCCGGTTTGCCTGCTCAAGAAGTGGACGACATCGTCGCCGATTATCAGGCTCACTTTGCCGAATCAGCCGCCTCCGGTCGCAGTGAACAGGAGGTTGCGGCGGCCTTGGGCAATCCGGCCAGAATTGCCAGAGAGCTCAGGGCCGAAATGGGGCTGCGCCGTTTCGAATCCCATTGGAGCCTGTCGAACATGCTGGCGGCCATGATGGCGCTGGCGGGGCTCGCCATCGTTGACATCCTGTTTTTACTGCCCCTGCTCACTGTGGCGTTCTTTACCGTGTTCGGCCTTGGAATTGCGGTCACGGCCATCGGAGCGGCTGGCGTGAAGATCATCATTACCACGATGCTGTTTCAGTTTGATGGACCAACAACAGAAACACTGTCGCAACTGCTGATCGGCGCGGGCCTTGTGAGCGGGTTCCTGGGCGGTGGCGCGTTGTTGTTGATGGGGCTTGGCACCGGTATCCGCATACTCGGCCACTATGCGCGGCTGCATTTTCGCCTGGCTCAATTAAGCCCGGATCACGCTTGAGCTTTCCCTGACACCTCATTGAAGGAACGGACAATGACGAGGAAATTGGCATTCGTTGCAACGACGGGACTGATTGGTGCAGTCGTTTTTCTAACATTGGGTATCGGGATTTCAGGAGAAAATTGGGGTGGAGCCCGGCAATTGTGGGCAACAACATCCTCCACCTGCGGATCGGTCCAATCCACCAGCCAGCAGGTCACGCTGCCCTTTACCGCCAGCGACAGTCTCACCATCGATTTGCCGGCTTCGGTCCGCTATCAGCCTGGCGATAAGGCGGAAGTCATCGTCAGTGGCGACCCTACCCTTGTTGGGCATGTTCGAATGGATGGCCATCGGCTGAGCCTGGATTGTCATCTGGGCTGGTCGCAATCAAAACTCGATATCAGCGTGTCGGGACCTGCGATAACAGACTGGAAACTGCTTGGAAGCGGCAACCTATCCCTATCGCACATCAACCAGCCTCAATTGCGACTGGATATCAAAGGGAGCGGCAACGTTTCCGCGACGGGAGCTGCCGACACGGTTGATGTGGACATTTCAGGGTCGGGTACCGCCCAGCTCAGGAGGCTGACGGCTCAGTCCGCACGGATCGTGATCCTTGGCAGCGGGAACGCAGACATGACCGCGCTGAAAGATGCGGATGTGTCGATTTCCGGGAGCGGCAATGTTGATCTCTCCGGTCACCCGACATTGCGGCGTTCAGAAATCAACGGCAGCGGTCGCATCGTGCAAGCTCCTTAACCTCGTCGAGCACTTCAAACTCGACTGCATTGTTTCGCGCCCACCCCCCAAAATTCCCTGTTCCCCTCCCGCCGACAATACCCTATGGTTGCATCAGGATTGGTCGGAACGGGGCCGGTCCCGGAGCCTAGAAAACTCCTCTACAAACGGCCGGTGTCGGCCGTTAAATGACACCCCTCAGCCATAGGTTTGTGGCTGAGGCGGTGGGCCATGTTTATATGGTCCGCTCCCACCATTCTATATGGTCGGGGAGGCCTCGACGCATGTCCAGAGCTTCGGCTTAAAGGTCGGGGCGGTCGTTTTGTAGCGATTTTTCTAGCTCCCCGGCCACCAGAGGCTCACGCCTCCGGTGGTCGATCGGTTTCCAGGTGCGGGAGGATGGACAATGACCGATTACAATCTCTGGGCTGATCTTTTCGATACATGGCAATCCTCATCCAATTGGATCAAGGCTTTGCTGATTATCACCCCACCTGCTTTCGGATTGGGCGTGTTGGGGCTGCTGCTGCGCCACCGGGCGCGGTTGCAAACAGAGCCGCCCTTGTCAGGCCATTATCAGTGGATGAAGGAGCAGCCGACTGGAGACAGCATCGCCGCTGAAACAGTCGACATGCTCCTGCTGAATTCGCTGATGGATTTGCAAGCCCGGCTGGAGGAGGCAAAGCAAGCACTCCAGCACCCGGATCTGAAGCATTTCCAGGACAAGTGTGAAGCGATTTTGCGTTCGGAAATGCCTGAAAACAAAGAGAGGGAGAATTTGGGCGGCTCAATGAAAAGCGGACACGCTCTCATACCCTCGTTGCCTCCCGCAGCCAGAGACAATGAAGAGATCCGCAGCCAAATTCACCAGATCATTGTCGAAAAATACCGCAACAACCGCCCCCCGGAAGAAGCGCTGCATAGTGCGCGACAGGTCTTCCTGGATCAGGATACCGAGCGGAACGCCCCGGCACCGTGAGCGATTGTATCGTGCAGAAAATCGGACTCCAGAGTACACGACACAAACGGTTCTCGGCTTTGCCGCCCCCTCTTGCCTCTGCCGCCACCTTCTCCCCGATGGGGAGAAGAAACCTGCGGCATCCCCTTGTGCCTTCTATGCGCAGCAAAGGCCGATAAACTCCTTTGTCCGCAGCCTTAAGATGAGGCTCAGTGTTGTCGTGTTGACCTCTTCTCCCCAGCGGGGAGAAGTCCCCGGCAGGGGGATGAGGGGGGCGAAGCCAATTGATCAAGTTGCGTCGTATACTATGAAAACCGAACAAGTCCGATGCTATATCTTTCTGTTTTCGTTTGTCTTATCGGGAAAACCGGTCGCCAATTGTCCGAAGACCAACTCTAGCGCCTCCGGTCCTCCGCCAAAATTTCCGGCGCAATCTGGTGCAGCGGCACGGTACGGTCCACGCCGCCATGGGCGATGGCTTCCTTGGGCATGCCAAAGACAATGCAGCTTGCCTCATCCTGGGCAAGCGTGAAGGCTCCAGCTTGGTGCATTTCCAGCATGCCGCGCGCGCCGTCATCCCCCATGCCGGTCATGATAACACCCATGGCATTGGCGCCTGCCGAGCGGGCCGCCGAGCGAAACAGCACATCCACCGACGGACGGTGGCGCGACACCAGCGGGCCTGATTTGACCGACACATGATACCGCGCCCCTTGGCGCTCCAGCATCATATGGCGATCCCCGGGCGCAATCAGCACATGGCCGCGCAGCACCGGATCGCCGTTTTCCGCTTCCTTGATTTCCATTTCGCACAGGCCGTTTAGTCGCTTGGCAAAAGCCGCGGTGAATTTTTCCGGCATATGCTGCACGATGACGATGCCTGGCGCGTTGGCAGGCATTTTTTCCAGGAACTCCCGAAGCGCCTCGGTGCCGCCGGTCGATGCCCCCACACAGACCACCATTTCAGTGGTTTTGGCCATGGCACGGCCTGACGGTGGTGGCAGCATGGCATCCGCAGTCAGTTTCTTTGCTGGCTCACCGCTGGCGGAGGCACGATCCGTGACAATCGACTTTCGCGTCCCGAGCCGCGCCTGGGCCGCACTTTTCACCACCTGGCAAATCCGTTCGGCCTGCTCAGCCAGGTGATCCGCCGCGGCAATTTTCGGCTTGAGAATGATGTCGACGGCGCCCGCCTCCATGGCCTGCATCAGAGTTTCACTGCCGGCCTCCGTCAGGGAGGAGCACATCACCACCGGAATGGGGCGCTGCGACATCAGCTTGCGCAGGAAGGTGATGCCATCCATTCGCGGCATTTCCACATCCAGCGTGATCACATCCGGAATTTCCTCGGCAATGCGCCGGGCGGCGACGAAGGGGTCGGAAGCGGCTCCGATCACCTCGATGTCCGGATCCGATTGCAGGACATTTGTCAGGATTTGCCGGACACTGGCTGAATCGTCGACAATAAGGACGCGAATTTTCTTCGGCATCTGACAATCATACCTTCCTGAAAACCGTATTGGCCAATTGCTTGAGCGGAAGATCCAACCCAGTAATTGATTCGGAATGGCCTATGAACATATAGCCCCCTTGGCCAAGGCAATCGCATAGGCGTCGCAGCACATTGAACTGCGTCTTTTTATCAAAATAAATCAATACATTACGGCAGAATATAATATCCATCGGCTCCCCCACCTGATAGCTGTCGTCCATCAGGTTCAGCCGGGCAAAACCGACATGGGTGCGAAGTGCCGCCGCGATCCGTACCTCGTTCCGCTGCTTGTCACGCGCGTGCATCACGTATCGGGCCGCCATGGTGCGCGGCACCGGCTCCAGCATTTCGGCAGGGTAGACACCCCGGCGAGCCTTCTGCAGCACGTCGGTCGACAGATCTGTTGCCAGAATATGATAGTCCATCCCGCTGCGGCGTTCCATATATTCCGCCAGCACCATGGCAAGCGTATAGGGCTCCGCACCGATCGAACAGGCCGAACTCCAGATGCGAACCCGACGCACGCCCCTGGCCTCCAGATCCGGCAAGGCCTTTTGCGTCAAATAGTCGAAATGGTTGGGCTCGCGGAAAAAGTCCGTCTTGTTGGTGGTAACCGCATCGATCAGATGGACGGATTCGGTCGCAAGGCCGCCCTCTTCGAAAATATAATGGCAATAGCTGTCGAAGTCCGTAAAGCCGGTGGCGCGCAAGCGCCTGCGCAACCGGCCTTCCAGCATCGTCGTCTTGGTTTCCGGCATCTTGATGCCGCTATATTCAAAAATGTAGTTCGACAGACGCCTGAAATTTTTCGGGCTGATTCTGTGGTCTCCAACAACTGCTTCTGCCAATGCATTCACGCTGGCGGCCTCCCTGTAATGGTTTTTCACGCGACGGCAAAAGCCGGTGCAGAAGAAGAGGCAAGGGCAGTTTCATCGCCCGAAAACAACCGCGCCAGATCAATGATCACCACAAAGCCCGCCTCACGGCGCACCACGCCCTGGATATAATCTGAGCGCCAGCGGATGCCGATATCGGGCGCCTGCTCGATGTCGGCATGCCGGAAGGGAATGACCTCGAAGACCTTGTCGGCCACCACCCCGACCGCAAGACTGCGATCGGAAAGTGGCACATCCATCACCAGAATCCGGGTGTGCGGCGTCTTCACCGTGCGCGACATGCCGAGCCGCAGACGAAGATCAATGACCGGCACGCCCTGGCCCCGGACATCCCGCAGGCCCAGAAGATAATCCGGTCCATGCGGGATCTTGAACGGATCCTCGTGATCGAGAATTTCCCGGACCACGGTAACGGGCACGGCAAACACTTCTTCACCAAGGCTGAAGGTGACAAAT